>JBELAI010000349.1:0-4486 GCA_049508975.1 Occallatibacter sp.
TCGCATTACCTCCAGCACATTGCGGGGAAACTCGGGCAGCTCGTCCAGAAAGAGCACACCGTTGTGGGCGAGAGACACTTCGCCGGGCCGCGGAATCATGCCGCCGCCGATCAGCCCGGCGTCGGAAATGGTGTGATGAGGCGAACGGAAGGGCCGAGTGCCCACCAGTCCGCTGGTGGCATCCAGCACGCCCGCCACGCTGTGAATCTTGGTGGTCTCCAGGGCTTCGTCAAAGGTGAGCGGCGGAAGAATTGTGGCCATGCGTTTGGCCAGCATGGTTTTACCGGAGCCGGGCGGACCAATCATCAGCAGGTTGTGGCCACCGGCCGCGGCGATCTCGATGGCGCGTTTCGCCGTCTGCTGGCCGCGCACATCGCCGAAGTCCACGCCAAACTTTTGCGAGGTTTCCAACAGCGCCTTGGTATCGACCTTCACCGGCTGGATTCCGTTGCCGGTATTCAGCAGTTGCACCACCTCGATGAGCGAGTGGACAGGATATACATCCACGCCCTCCACCAGCGCGGCTTCCCGTGCATTCACCTCAGGGACAATCAGGCGGCGAATGTTGTTGCCGCGGGCCGTCACGGCAATCGGCAAGGCGCCGCGCACGCCGCGAATGCCGCCGTCGAGCGACAACTCGCCAACAAACAGCGCATCATCCGGCGGCTTGTTGTTCAGCCCGCCATAGGCGCCGAGAATCCCCAGCGCCATGGGCAGGTCGAAGCCCGATCCCTCCTTGCGAATGTCGGCGGGCGCCAGATTGATGGTGGTGTAGGTGGAAGGAATGTCGTAGCCGCTGTTCTTGAGGGCGGAGCGAATGCGCTCGCGGCTCTCCCGCACCGTAGCGTCGGGAAGGCCAACGGTGGTGAAGATGTCTTTGTCGGTCTTGACGGCGGCAATATCGACCTCAACCTCAATGAGGCTGGCGTCGATGCCGTACACCGCGGCACTTAGAGTTTTGTAGAGCATGCAAGGGATGCACGCCTACCACGTGGCTAGAGATAACAGATTGCGGGCGAGAAAGGTGTGATGGGTCTCACGGGGCAGGGTGACGAGCGGAAAAGCCGGCGCATAAACAGTCTGCCGGCAGTGATAAGGAGAATTTACGCCAACAACTCCTTGGAAGTGATGTTATGCCGAGCGGCGGAACAGCCAATCGGCGTACTCGATATGATTCATCGTGAATCGCGAAACAGACTAGCTGAAGTGTTCACGCATTACGTTAATTTTAAGCGAGGTTCCTAAGACAGTTCGTCCCGATGCCCACATTCTCCTTTAACCTTCTCCTTTGACTAATGGCGATCGGGCAAGCCCGTAATCTCCCAGACCACGCCACAGCCGAAGTTGCCGTATCCTTCGCAGTCGAGCACGTTACCGCCGGCATAGGTCGTGCCGTAGAGATTACCGTTGCGGTCAAAGGTGAGGCCGCCCAGGGGATAGCGTCCATCACTTTGGCCGGTGAAATCGTAAATGTCAGTGAGGTACCAGTATCCACGCGAATTCGTTAACTCGAAGACTGTGCCGTAACCGTGAACGCCGCCAAAGTAGGAGGTTCCGTAAAGGTTGCCGGCTGTGTCCACGGCGAGGGGTCCCGAGGGAAGAGATGCACCACTGAAAATGTAGAGGGTGGAGAAAATCCACCTTCCGTCCGACGGCGTTAGTCCGAAGACGGTGCTCTGGTCCGTATTTCCATCGTAATAAGTGGGACCGTAGAGGTTACCTGACCGATCCATGATTAAGGCGCCCGGGCCAGTCGGAGTACCGAAATACTCATTACTGGGAAAGTCATAGAGGATGTTTTCGGTCCACGTCCCGCCCGATGGCGACAGCTCAAAAGCCGTCCCGCCTCCTCCGGTCCCTCCCAGATAAGTCGTGCCGTAGAGGTTACCGGCCCGGTCGAAGATCAGGCCAGCCAGTGGCTGATACCCGTCGGACAGACCGAGGTTGAAGCTATGCAGGAGACTGACGGTCCATCCTCCGCTGGAGGGTGACAGTTCGTAAGCCGTTCCGTAGTTGTCAGGTCCTCCCTCTTCCGTGGTGCCGTAGATGTTCCCAGCTTGATCGAAGATCAGGTTCCCGTAGCCGGGCCCCCGTCCATCATCGGCTCCTCCCGTAAAGGAGTGGAGGACGGTCTCACTCCAATAACAGATAGCCGTTTTGCAAGCAGCAACCGGCGGTTGCAGTTCAAAAACTACGCCTCCACTCGCCCCGGCAGTGGTCGTGCCGTAAAGTGCTCCGTTCGGGCCGACAATCACGCTCGCCTCTGGATTAGCACCGTCGCTTTCCCCGGTGAATTCGTACAGCGGGTTCAGCGTCCAACCCGAACTCCGCTGCGATAGCTTGAAAACCGTACCCCAACCGTCCGTTCCGTCGGTGTACGTCGTTCCGTAGAGGGTTCCTGGGCCGCCAACGGTCACACCGGAAAAAGGATGTCCGCCATCGGCTCCGCCGGTGAAGGCGTAGAGGACGTTGAACGTCTGCGCCAGGGCCGGCGTGGCGAGCGCGGTCAGCAAACCAACTGTCGCCACGGTAAACGAGAGAAGTGACCGGCGAAACGTGAAGCGCGGCCGTGTTGTCATGACGATCTCCTTTACCATCCGTCGGGATACCGTTGTGAGAGTTGCCCTATCTGCCTTTGTCGCGGCACGAGTATCACGCCATTGACAAAGCGCGTCAAGTTACCTTTGTATTACGGTGTAAGGTGCTGATGAGAAAAGGCTTAACTAACCTACCGCAAGATGATTGAATGAAACCTGGCCATAACGCAAGTTACCTCGAAACGGTACACCCGGCTCGGCAACTTGTGATATGACGATTCCTCGCCAACTGACAGATTGGAGCCTGGCGCTGCTTCCAGTTAGCCGACAACCCGGAAACGGCCGGGGAGGATTCTGGTAGCGCCTCAGTTGAAATCTTCAGAGCGAAAACGGTAGAGCGGGCCTTCAGGCCCGCGTCAACCAGCCGAAACTGGGGCTGGATTTCAAACTGAGACACTACCAGGATTCGCATTTGTGGACACCACGGCGTTTCTAAGCACTGATCCGCAGGACGAAGCGGTAACGTCCCGTATTGGCCACGCGGGCACTTCCGCTCCGTCGCTTGAGTCCAAAGGGCTGGGTCTGCATCCAGGTAGGCATGGCAAACTTGACGGAATTCAGCCTGACCGAGGTCGTCGCAGTTCTCAGCCGCACTCCCGCAACCCTGAATGCGCTGTTGCGCGGGCTGCCCAACGTGTGGGTGCGCGGCAACGAAGGAAAAGATACCTGGAACGCGTTCGACATCCTGGGTCACCTCATCGTCGCGGAGCGCACCGACTGGATGCCGCGGGTGAGGATCATACTGGCGAACGGCGAAGCGCGGCCATTTGATCCCCTTGACCGGTTTGCACAGTTGAAAGAGAGTCAAGACAAATCTCTGGAGCAGCTCTTGGACGACTTCGCCCGCCTGCGAAGGGAGAACCTGGTTGCGCTGCAAGCACTGAATTTACAGCAGGAAGACTTGACCCGGCGCGGAAGGCATCCAGCGCTGGGAGTGGTAACGCTATCGGAACTTCTGGCGACATGGGCGGTTCACGACCTCACCCATGTGCACCAACTATCGCGAGTGATGGCGCACCAGTATCGTGACGCGGTCGGTCCGTGGAGCGCCTATCTGGGCGTGCTGCGGTGTACTGGTCATAGCGCTGCGTAAGCTTTGGCAAGCACAAAAGAAAGCGGCGGAATCTCGTCCGGAAGCGCAGCGCCCAGTTGCACATCCGATGCCGTGAGGCCGAGAATTCCGCCAACCCGTAAAGTCAATCTAAGGAGGATCGACCAACTTGAAACTTTGCTATCGCCTTCCCGAAACGCCGCTCTCGGCAGCGCAAGATCCTATGCCCGGGATTGTTACATCCCAGATGGCGGATTCCAATGCCCCATCCGCTGTAGGGGCGTACAACTTCTGTTGTAGGAATTAGCAGTGAGCAGTCAGCAGTCAGCAAGCCCCAAGCGACTTGGCCAAATGCCAAGTGCTAACTGCTAATTGCTAAGTGCTAACTGCCGTATCTTTGATATCTTCAAGCCATGCCGTTATCGTCCAGCATTTGCGGAGTAATTCTTGCTGCGGGCTTTTCCAGCCGCATGGGTCGCGACAAGGCGCTGCTGCCCTGGCCGCCGGTAGCCGAAGGAACGCCGGCCGTGAATTGCTTTCTGGGCGCTAACATCGATCTCCTCCAGGCCTACAGCGACCTCGTCATCGTGATCGCGGGCAAGAACGCTCCGGCAATCACTCCGGTGGCGTATGCGCATGGCGCGTTTCTGGCGGTCAATCGCCAGCCCGAGCGCGGACAGTTCAGTTCCCTGCAAGTGGGTATGCAGGAGGTGCTGAATCACGGACGCGATGCGGCCTTCATCGCACTAATCGACCGGCCGCCGGTGCTGCCGCGGACAGTGAAGGCGCTGCGCGAAGCTTTCTTCGAAGCCGGTCCCGAGGTGTGGGCTGTAGTGCC
>JBELAI010000035.1:0-36660 GCA_049508975.1 Occallatibacter sp.
CAGACAGATTGTGGCTGAAGCCATCGCGATTCGGCTGCAAGATGGAGTTGCGAAAGTTGAGTTCAGAAGCGGCGAGTCAATCGAAGCTGAAAAGATTGCTCTGACAATTGGAAATCCCGCGTCGAGTTCGGCGCTCGACGTCCAGATTACTGCGCTGGAGCAGTTGTTCTACCCGTCCCCGTGGCTCGGAGATGCGCTACGCCCCACCGGATCTGCGGAAAGGGCACTACTCATCGGTAGCGGTCTCACCGCAGTCGATGCCGCTCTCACGCTTCTCAACCAGCAAGCCGGTTGCCAGGTCTATCTCGTTTCTCGACGCGGCCTGCTCCCGCAAGTGCACGCAGCCTACCTTCCTGCTCCTGCATCGTCCACCACGCTGCCGAATGGTTCCATACGATCCATCGTCAAGGAGCTTCGCGCGCAAATTCAGATGAACCAGGCAGCGGGGTTCTGCTGGCGCATCTCCATTGATGCGTTGCGGCCCGTTTCCAATCGGATCTGGAGCAGCCTGCCGCTCAAAGATAGGCGAACATTTCTTCGCCATCTCAGACCCTACTGGGAGTCGTATCGGCATCGCATGGCGCCCTCCATTGCCAGTGCCATCCAGGGGTTTCGGGATCGCGGACGTCTTACCCTCATCGCCGGCAGGGTACGCACGCTTGCCCGCGCCGGAGATGCGATCGATGTCCACGTCGCGCGCAGCAACGGCGCCGATCTGCAACTTACCGTTGATCGAGTCATCAATTGCACGGGGATTCAGGAAAACTACAACCATAGCCCGCGCCCACTTGTGCGCCAGTTGATTCACGATGGGCTGGCCTGCGCAAACGAGCTGGGTGTTGGTTTCCGAACAGACGCGCGCGGCGCATTGATTGACGCGAAAGGCGCCGCCTCGGATGTCCTTTTCACCCTCGGACCGCCAAGACGGGGAGAGCTCTTTGAAACCACAGCAGTGCCGGAAATTCGAGTTCAAGCTGAAACTCTGGCATGCATTTTGCTTCAAGCGGGAAATGCTTGAACATTGATACGCCCCGCAGCCTTCAACTCTTTGCCTTCGACGCAAGATACAGCCGCCCCATGGGTGATCCTTCTCCCTTCATGAATCGCGGCTTCAGCTTTGCGAGACGAATAGCGTCTACATACTGCCTGTGTGAAAACATGGTGAGTTCATGAAGGTCGTGCGGGACGTACTTGATCCGCTTTCCTCTTTCGGAGATCAGCCAGTGAAAGTCCACAATCGCCCGATTGCTTTTCTGTTTTGCCGCGTCGATTCTGGCTATCTTGATCCGGTCGGATTCGTAGGTAAAAAGACGAGGAACACCGGGTACAAACTCTCCGGGATTTAGCCATGAGCCTAGAATCAGCAATCCTCCGGGCTTCAGATGCTGCGAAAAATTGTTCATGGTACGCTGTAATTCAGTATAAGTTCTGAGGTTTGCAATCGAATTGAAAAGGCAAAGCACCACATCGAACTGTAACCCGAGATCGAAGCTCCGCATGTCCCCCGTTTGGAGGATCGTCTTCTTCAGGCGCCCCTTGGCAACACGCAGCATTGCCGCGTTCAGGTCGATTCCACGACAGGAAAAATGCGATTCCAATTGCTCCAGATAACGCCCCGTACCACATGCAACCTCAAGAAGATCCTTGCCTCGTGTGTTGACGTTCTGACGAATGAGTCTGCGCAGAATGGTTGCCTCTGCCTTGTAGTCTTTCCGCGAATAGATCAGATCGTAATAACCGGCAAGCTGGTTGTAAAGGGCATGTTTCAAGGACTTCTCCTCACGAATTAGACTTCGTCGGTTATGGGTTTGCAGGCACCGATGCGGTGCGCGGAATCTTCGGCGACTGCGTGACTTCTCCCCGCACTGAGTCCGGAATCAGGATCCCGGCATGGTCCAGAAGCATGCCCGTGGATCGATCCAGTTCCACGACAGCTTTCGAGTAGGCCACTTTTGCTGAAATGAGCGTGGCCTCCGCCTGGACAAGAGCGGCTTGGTTCTGCAGTACGAGAACTGTAGTTGACGCATGCAGATCGAATTTCTTCTTCTCGTATTCCAAAGACTGCCGCGCGAAGTCTACCGCCGCTTGTGCGGCATCCACGCTGGCGCGGTTTTGTTCCACTCCAAACTGCGCATTGCGCACCTCGATGCGGATCTGATTTTCAAGCTGCTGCATCCGCAATTGTGCCTGCCGATGCTCAATCTCGGAACGAACCTGCGTCGCTTGCGCCACACGGTTTCGGATAGGGATCGTGAGACTAAGCATTACACCCTTATCCGGTGCGGTTGAGTTAATCAGCTGGTTCAGGGTTGCGCCATTGGAGACAGGTGGAATCTCCGGAGGCGGTTTTTTCAACCCGCAAAGTTCAGGATCCTGCAAGCAAATCGAGTTAGGATTCTGGCTGCCGCCCAGCCCCGCGCCTCCGTAGTAGGCAGACAGATCCAGGGAAGGCAACAGCGCATTGCGTATCGCCTTGAGGCTGATCTCCGTGTTGGTCAGGTTGATTTTCGCTTCAGTCAAATCGGGACGATTGGAAAATGCCTGGTCGAACAATTCCTGCGTAGAGGCTGCCGCCTCTTGTGGCGGAAGTTCGACGGTTGAGGTGGGAATCACGTCCGCATCCATCAACATAGGATCGCCCATCGTTCGGCTAAGAGCATTCTTCATGAGAAGTTGTTGCAGTTCCAAATTTGTTTCCGCCAAGGTCAACGCCTGCTGGCCGGTAGCGATCATGCTTTGTGCCTTGACCACCTCGATCGGCGAGAGGCTGCCGATCTCCACCTGCTTCTTGTTGTTCGCCAGCGTCTGCCGCGCAAACTCCATCTGCTCCTTTTGCACATTCACGTTCTCATAGGCATACACTAGATCCCAATACATGGTTTCAATCTGGTCCACCGTTGTAATGGTCTGCAGCAGGAAACCAGCGTCTGATATGCTGCGATTATTCTTCGCCATCTGAATGTAGCGTGTGTTGGAATCTATGCCGAAGCCCTGCAACAGGTGTTGTGTCAACTGGAACTTGAAATTTGCGTTGAGAGCGGGAGACAGTATGTTCTCCGGAGTGTTGGAACTTACCCGGCTGTTGGTGAAGCTTAGAGCCATATCTGTGCCCCAATGGAATCCCTGGTCGAAGACAAAGCCGGCGCTCGTGGTGTTTTGATCGGTCGCGCATAAGGGCGTGTTGCATTGGCTTTTCAGGTGATCCACACTGACGTTGCCGGACAGCACGGGGTCGAAGCTGCTGATGGTGGAGCCACTGCCCAGGGTGGAAGAAACCAGGCCCCCCGCGCCGGCCCCCGCACCTCCGGATCCGCCCGAAGTACCTCCCTCACCCGAGCCGGCTTGCCCGCCAAGACCGCCCACGCCACCACCCGGCGTATTTTGCACGATACCGGTATCCACGCCAGAGATGGATGAACCCGCTTCGGCGCGCCAGATATCCGTATCGGCAATGGGTAGATTGAATCGCGCAATTGCCAGATCCAGGTTATTCTCGATCGCCAGTGCAACCGCGTCGTTGATGGAGATGTAGAGCTTCCCGTCGCGCAAATGCTGCTGCAACCGCGGTGTGTTGGTAAGATTCGGCGGAGGGAGCGTGCGCACACGATAGGGAGCAAACATATTCGGAAAGTAAGACCGTGGACTCGAATACTGCTTCCAGTCAGGCCGTTGCGGATTGGGTGTGTTGGGTGCTGGCGCATCCTGCGCTGGTGCGGGGATATGCGCAAACATCGCGAAAATCATGATGGCTAGTAACTCGAAACTCATCCGCCTCATTGAAAGTCGCATGCACAACACCTCCGTTGATTCGCACCAGCGGCATGCCAGATAGCCGGTCTGGCAAGTCCGCGGCTTGTTGCCCGCAATTCCCCGGGAGCGCAGAGCGCATCATCATGGGAAGAAAAATGGACTTCATTCCTGGCTTAGGGATGATCTTAGCAAGCATGACCTTGCGCAAGGGGATTTGAGATCGACAACAGAGCCAGGAGACGTAATGGCACCCGGCGCAGTTCAGCTCCGGTAGCGCCCGTCGTAAGTGTAGCCATATGCTGACATCTCAGGGCCGCAAATCTCGCGAAATTGATTGAGGTCTTCATCACTCCAGCCCAGCTCTGCAACATCGCCGACGATGTCCTGTGGTACTCCAGTGGCCTCCGGGCGCTCGCCGGTCAGACACTCGCGCAGCCCTTCCGCTTCCTTCGGATCAAGCTGGAGGAGGGTGCTTACCGACTCCGCCGTCAAAGCTGGATCTGTCGCCATATCGTACTGATCCACTTCTAGAAACCTTCCAGGGATGCTGTTCCGTACGTTTCGCCAGCCGCTCATTATCAAGGTCCAGTCCTTGCATGCGAAGGTGAAAACCTGCCCTCGAAACTTGCGCAGCCGTGAGCGAACATTCTCCAGTCCACGCCGCTTCATGAATATGAAGCGGGCATTTGGCCACGCGTCGGCAAGAACAGGCACCGACGCGATCATTTGATATGTGGGTGTTTTGTCCAACCAGCAAGGGGTGGCAAAATCGGCGGTCAAGCTGCGCAGAAAAGCCAAAGTCGCTGCCTCAAAGCGTGCGTTGGGCATCCGTCCCAAATGATATCCTCCCCGATCCTTGTGTTTGACCCAGATGGATTTTCTATCAAGGTGCTGTTCAACCGCGTTTCCCACCCGGATTGCAATGTCCAGCACATGGCCTTCGGCAAATCCCTGGTATCGAGTGGCTTTCACCAGCGCCTGCGCCATGGCGCTGGTGCCGGACCGCGCGGCTCCCACAACAAACACCGGATAGCTCTCCATTCCGCTGGAGGATTCCGCAACTTCTTTTTCCGACCAGAATGGCCGAGAATTCAACGGTGGCGTCTCGCCTGGTGGTGGCGTAGGGTTTTTGTAATTTGCAAGCAGCGGCGGGCCCTCCCCAAGGTATGGTGTTCCGATCCAGATTGGACGTGAAAGGGCGCACCAGTTCCCGCTGCCTTCCGTTGCAGCTTCGATCACAGTTCGCTTACGCTGCAGATTGTCCATCGGTGGAGAAAGCTTGATGCAGAAGCTCTGCCGCCCATGATTCGCAATCGTTTGTTCTGGGTCAGTCAAAGCCGCGCCAGCTGCCTGGGTCTGAGCCAGAACAGTCTCCCCCTCGCGAATGCGCACGGTTATGCTAGCCGCGGGATCGCTCTCCTCGTAGACCCATCCGGTCACTTCTCGAGATATCCAGAATTCAACCTTGCCGACGATCATTCGCAAGGCACCGTCAAATCGGCAAGGAATGGAGGGTGAGTTATCTCCGGAAGTCGCATGTCCTCATGCTATAACAACCAGGGCTTGCGGAGTGTTCCGATCCTTCTTGCTCTCGGCACCCCGGTAAAGGGTCCGCACCCGCTCAACCTCGTTTAGCCACACGCTGCGATTTCGCTTCAGTTGCGGTTGAATAATCGCAGACTGGCTTTCCATCGCTTCCAGAATCTTCCGCAACTCTTCAGCGGGCAGGTTGTTCACTGCGCTCTGAGGCGGATTGCTCACTGTGTTTACTCCAACCTGGCAACCCATTTCTTCGGCGAAAAGACAGTAATCTCCAAACTCAAACCAGTTTTGGCGCATGAAGCAAAAAGTCAGCGAAAGATCCGTTTTCCGCTCTCGCGTGTAGGAGCGGAAGAGCTGCAGATTGGCCATCTGCTTCTCGTAATTCGCATTCACGCGGATGCTTTCAACCGTTTTCTTTGTGGCGCCGTCCAGAGAAACCGCCAGGTGGAACCGCAGCGCTTCAAGGACGCGCTCCACCTTTGGATTGTATTGTGTTCCGTTTGTCGTTACATGAAGATCGGTTTGAATTCCATCGGCAATCATCATGTCCCATATCCTGTAATACTCTGTCACCAGGAATGGCTCGCCTCCGAGGAATTTTGCCCGCTGCAGATGGGGAAGATATTTGCGCAGCGACTCGAAGAATGAGGCCGGATACACCATCGGGCGGGGAGGTAGATGCTCACGGCGAGCGCGGATCGATGAAGACAGGTTTCCATTGCACATGATGCATTCCAGGTTGCACGCATTGCTAATGGAGAACTCCATGCGCTGGGGCCATTCCGGAACCGCGGTCTTCACCGGAAACCTGTCAAACCCTCGCATGGGCGGGTTGGCGATCCAGCCATTCGCTGTTTGCCTCTCACACGCCATGCAGCCCGATCCGAACTCCATGGCCTCAAGGGCGGTCCGCAGGGCTTGAGTTCGCGCCCCCTGCCAAATCTCGTCAATGCTCTCCCTCAGCACATTGCCCAGATTGAATTTTGAATTCCAGCAGCACGCCCGCACGTCGCCCGATTGATCGAAGAACATGTTCACATGCGGTGCGTAACAAAGTGAGGGAATCGCCTTGTCGGCGATCGAACGGGTGTCGTTGTAGCGGCCAAGCAGTTCTTTATCCATTTCGAAGACACCCAAAGGTCGCTGAGAGATTTCCACGAGCTTACCGGATATCATACGCGGAATTTGAATGCAAGCAGAATATAATGCAAGTCCTCCATCTCCAGATCTTCCAACGCATGGGCATCGCTAGCCCTGCGGCTTGGTAACTTGCTAATCCGCCGATGCGTCAGCTTTCTTCTCTCATGGATCCCAATAAACTGTGTATATACTTGGTGCTATGCTGGGCCAAGAAGCTTTCAGAAAGCCGAGTTTCTCCTCTGCAAACCTGCCTCAGTCAGGCGAACCAGCGCAAACGCGGGTTTGCCTCATCACAACTGAGTTTCATGGCTTGTTCAAGAACGGAGGCATTGGCACCGCTAACACAGGGCTGGCGCTGGCCCTGGCAGGCGCTGGCTTTCAAGTCACCGTCGCCTACGCAGATGCGGACGCGAGTGGCCCCCGCCTCAAGGTCGGAAACTTCCTTGAAGTCCAGGAGCTATACCGTCTCAAGGGAATTACTCTGGACTTTGTTCCCGCCGACCCTCTGGTTGTCAGGGGATTCGATGACTGCCGATCGGCAAGTTATTGTGTCTATCTCTATTTGAAACAGCGCGACTTTGATGTCGTCTACTTCAACGACTGCGGTGGACAAGGTTACTACTCATTGCTTGCGAAACGTACGGGTGTTTTTCACAACGCACCGCGCATGTATGTTGTAGCTCACGGGCCACAGGAATGGGTTCTGAAGATCAACTCGATCCTCTGGGACCGCACTACGATCGCCATTGCATATATGGAACGGCGAGCTGTGGAGTTGGCCGATGCGCTAATCAGCCCCAGCCGCTACATGATCGAATGGATGAGATCCACTGGCTGGCATCTGCCGGAGAAAGTATTGGTGATCCAGAACATCATCACACTTCCCGAAGCCGGGCCCTCCCCGTTGCCAGCCTCAGCGCCGGCATCCATACAGGAGATCGTCTTCTTTGGAAGGCTGGAGGTGCGCAAAGGAATCGAGCTGTTTTGCAACGCTATCGACTTGCTCAATAAGGAATTCAACCTGGCTGACATTCATGTTACTTTCATGGGAAAGTTTGGCAGGATAGCCAACCTGCATACCGGGGTATATGTGGTTGAGCGGGCGCGTCCCTGGCGATCTTCGTTGCACTTGCTCTGCAAACTCGGCCAGCAGGAAGCCGTGACCTACCTCCGACGGCCGGGTGTGCTTGCGGTCATTCCGTCCAACGTCGAGAATTCACCATGTGTTGTTGCAGAATGCCTGGAGATTGGCATCCCATTCGTTGCCAGCGGCACCGGAGGAACGCCAGAACTGGTGGCTCCCGAATACCGGGATCTCTGTCTGGTTGCGCCCGAAGCTGGACAACTGGCCTCAAGGCTTGGCGCGATTCTGAAGGACGGCCAACCCCGCGCCAGACTGGCCATTCCGCAGGACCAAATCAAGTCTCAGTGGCTCATCTTCACTGCTCATGGGACGCTAGAAACCATCGAAATGGATGCACTCGCGCCGCAATCGACTGCGCCGATGCAAGCCTCTGAGCAGGTTCCAGCGGTTTCCATTTGCCTGGTGCGCTCATTCTTACTGCCCGATGCCAATGCGTTCTTCGATTCGCTGCTTCGCCAGACTTGCCGCAGTCTTGAATTCGTCTTTTATGACGACAGTCCCAACTCGGCATTTGCGGAGTCAATGAGCCGCAAATGCACCGCGCAAGGAATTCCATTTCATCGGGTAGCTGGAGCATATGTGGAAAAGGGAAATGCGCGCAACGCCGCTGCCGATCTGGCCACCGGGGATTACCTGCTATTCGTCCAGGAAGGCGGGGTTCTCTTAAGGCCCGAGTGCATCGAAACGATGCTTGCAGCGGCAATCAGCAGCGGCGCTGCGATTGTCACCGCGATGGGGATGCAGATCCAGCGCCTTGGCCACTATATCGAACTTGACGAAGGCCGGTTGAGCCAGGTTCCCCTGGGCGCCTGTCCGGAACTCGGCGCCTTCGAGAACTGCTTTGGCAGCCACGCATTTCTCATCGCGCGGCAAAGCTTTTCAGAACGCCGGGGCTTCGAATATCCTTGTCATCCGGAGATTGAAGACTGGCTTTTCCTAGCCACCTCTGTGCTCGCAGGCCTGCATCTTGAAGTCGTCCCTGAGCCACTGTTCTTCTTTGTCCCCAAGGAGCGGACGATTCTCGCGCAGTCCACCGATGTCGATAACCGTCGACGCGTTCTTTCGGCTTATCGGAATCAGAAAGTCGAGACCCTGGAGCACATCGTCGAGACCCTTTCGCTTGCCGACAACTCTCAAGGTGAACGATTGCGCGCCGCCCTTGCCGACATGAGTTCTGAGGCGCGGGAGATCGCGCTCCGCATCTCTTCTCACTTTGAAACGGAGAGCGAAGAGGCCATCAAGGGACTGGTGCGATTCTGCATAGAACGTCATCGATTCGCCGAAGCGCTTGATATTGCGAGATGCAATGGCGAAGGGCTTCTCGATGATCTCATCAATTCATTGCAGGTCGCTGTGCAGACAGTGACTCTGGATACGATACGGAAAAACACACTGGAATTGTGGCACGCGATTGATTTGACCTTTGACGTACGCCAGCGGGTCCGCTCCGTCTCGGTCTTTCCCGCGTGCGAACTAACTTCCCGGGCCGGCACGATTGCGTCGCACCTGGTTGATATTGGCGTTCGAGTCCTCAAGGCTGCTGCCGTCGTCCCGCCCGGCGCAGGGATGGTGCGCACCGTCGCGACAGTGGAAGTCAGGCAGCCTGCTTCCGTGCTTCTGGCCCTTGCCGTTTCTTCTTCCGATGCCCGGTTGCGACTCTCCGGAGACAGCCTCGATTCCACTAGCCCGTTCTGGTGGTCGGGTTGGAACTCAGCATCCGGCGAGTGCGGAACCATCAAATTCGAAGTGGCCATCCCCGAACCTGCCAAGGAACTCCTGGACCTTCACTTCCTTTCCAAAGCGAGGAATGGCGCCATCGATTCTGAGAGCAAAATTACTTGGGAATCCGTCTCTGCGAGCGTGAAGGTCGATGGTGCCTATACCTCGAGCGGCATTGTGCTGGACGAGATTGCGGTGCCCGTCGAGCGCGCGATGCTCGATCAAGGTGTTGTGCTGACCGATCATTCCGATTTTCCATTCCCGGTTTTTGTGCCCGGAGATCCCACGCTCCTGCACCCTCTTCCCGGCCGGGCGGTTCTGGTGCGGTTGCCAGGTGCATTGTTTCCTGGGGCAACCGGAGTGAGAAGCGTAGTTTCTGTGCAGCGCGTCGAGGCACATCCAATAGAGTTCGCCGTCTGGGCTCGCCCGGTTTCGAAGCCGGTCACCGGTCCCGATGAATTTGCTGTTTCAGACGCCTTCAGTGGTTGGTTTCCGGTGACCGACAAGCTTCGCCAGCATGTTTTCGCTTTAACGTTGATCGAGCCTGCACATGAACCCATGGACATCTATCTCTCGACCAGAGTCGTGGATTTCCCGGATGTGCACTTCTGCCATGCGGTCTGGCACCAGTTGCTGATTTTGGGCACACTCGTAGATGATCGGGATTAAGCTCGCAGTGGATCCCCGCACTGTCCTTCAACCGCCCGCGAACTGCAAAGGAATTAGATCGATGACGAAGGTGTTGGATCAACCAATCGTTGCCGTGGTGATTCCACTGTTCGCGCACAGCGTGTTGGTTGCTGACGCGCTGGAATCGGCATTGAGCCAGCGCTGCGGTTTTTCATTCTGCATCGTCGTTGTCAACGATGGCTGCCCGTTCCAGGAGTCGGCCCTCCAGGTCAAGTCCATCCAGATGGCTCATCCCGATGCGGTCCACTATGTCGTTCAGCCAAATCGAGGCCTAAGCGCCGCGCGGAACACCGGCATCGATTATTCTTTGGCACACTTTCCCAGTCTTCAGGCAATCTACTTTCTCGACTCCGATAATGCCATTCTTCCCGGTGCACTTGAAACCGCCTGGTCGAGCCTCGAAGACAGCCCGGAATCCAGCTGGATTTACCCCAATATCGATATGTTCGGCATTACCCGGAACTTCGACTATCGGGGGGACTACTCCGTATTCCGGCACGCCTTCTACAACATCTGTGAAGCCGGGAGCATGGTCCATCGTCGCGTCTTCGATGCCGGAATCCGCTTCGACGAGATCATGAAGTCCGGCTACGAGGACTGGGATTTCTGGCTCACTGCCGCCGAAAAAGGATTTCGCGGGGCACACCACCCCCACTTCGGCTTCCGTTATCGAAACCGAGGCGAAAGCATGCTCAGCCAGGCGCATCGCGACGACAAGGAGATTCGGTCGGAGTTGCGCAGGAAACATGCGTCGCTGATCGGCCAGCGCGGTCTGATGCGCCTGGAGACTTTGGAATCTCCCCGCTACGCAATCCTTTTTACGGATACAAACGAGGGGATGCTTACCTCGGGCCATGCTTATTCTGCAACCGCTATCTCGCATGTGGAGATTGACGAGCGACTGTGGCGGAACATCGTCTTTCCCGGCGGTCAGGGACTGCCTCCTTTTTTCGTTTTCATGACACACGCTGCGTGGATTCTGATGTCGCAGACTGGATTGATCCTTTGGGTGCTTTACCACTTTGAGGTCACTCTCAAGGACATGGCCATCTCGTCAATCGTGATTCACTCGGATCAGGGCGAAGCTTTTGAAATAAGGGGCGGGGGCAAGATCGCTAACTCCGATGTTTTGGCAATCAGACTGGACACCCTGCGCGCCGTTATTCGAGAGGCCGATACCAGCTGGATTGAGGGCCTGTTGTCTCCGGGCGAATCCAAGGGAGTTTCGACCGAGACTCTCGCCCTTCCGCACACGGCAGGCTTGTCTGCCGAGCCCAAGGGCACTGTGGCATTGGCTTTCCTCGTCAAGATTCGCTCCTGGCGCGCCTCACGCTATCGCTTTGCAGCTTCCCGAAACTGGATATGGCGCGATCTTAGCGTGCCTGCGCTCGATGCTCTCTATCTCAAAGTGCAGGAGGCGTTTGGCGGCGAGGTCGTCTATCCGTCCGCGTCCCCGGCAACGCGCAATATCGGATTCATCCTACCCATCGCCAGTTTCGGTGGCGTAGAGCGCGTTGCCTATAATCTCGCCCAGCAGTTCTGCTCCGCAGGCTGGCAAGTTCACCTCTACGTGATCGGCCAATCCCGCATTGAAGTTCCCGCGGAATTCAGAAGCTCCATTGCTTCAATCAACTTCCTCCAGGACGCCACATTCGGCGCGTGGGATCCAGCAACCGAGTACCAGGGTACCGCGCTCTCAGCCTCGCGAAACCATCCCCGCGCCGTCAACAAATTGGTTGCGGCCCTGGCGTGGCTCGATGTGGTGGTCAACTGCCACACCGGGGAGTTCAACGCGGCCGCCGCCCAGTTGCGCCGGATCGGCGTTCGAACTGTGTCGCATCTTCACATCCTCGATCTGTCGCGGTATGGAAGATCGGTCGGCCATCCGATTCTGGTTCTTGCCTATGAGCACGCTTACGACCTCATTGTTTGCAACTCGCGTCAGTTGACAGCGTGGATGCACGCTGCCGGAATTCCAGCAGAGAAGCTTCTGCTAGTTCCCAACGCGCCGGGCCATTCGATTGATCGAGCAACCAGGGAATCCGTCCTTGCTGAGCGGCAAGAGTCTTCCAAATTGAGCTTGAACGCTCTCTACCTTGGCCGGCTCGATCGCCAGAAGGGAATCGATCGGTTGGCCGAAGTCGTCCGGCAAACGCGCGAACTCGATCTTCCTGTCGAATGGCGCATCGTTGGATCGGCTATCACCGGTCAGGATAGTCTTCCGCCCATTCTGCAAGGCCTGCGGGAACCTTCGGTCTTCGACGGGCAAAGTCTAACCGCGCTGTTTGCCTGGGCGGATGTAATGGTACTGCTCTCGGAATTCGAGGGAGTTCCATTGTCGGTTCTTGAAGCGCAGCGGCTCGGAGTGGTTGTCATCGCCACCAATGTTGGCGCTTTGTCTGAGATCGTTTCCAACGGCAAGAACGGCTTCCTCGTGGAAACAGACACGGCGATCGAGCAGGCCGTCGCATTGCTCCGATTACTTGCGGCAGTGCCGGAACTGCGCTCGACTGTTGCTTCGAACGCCGCTTCGCAGATTATCGAGTGGCCACAGGTGTCTAAAGTCCTTATCGCTGGAGTCAATGCCATGCTGGACGCTGAGCAACACCCTGATCTGGATGCATTCACAAACGCTGCGCCCAGTGCCACTGCCGTGAGCTTCACGCAGTGACGGAACTCAACGCGTCGGCCTCGACCTCAGTCTTTGAGGAAATTGGAAGAATCTGAAACGTCAGGTTGCTGAAACGGGCCCACGCGAAATCAGGACTGGATTCCGGCGCCTGGCGCGTGATTAGAAAGAGCGAAACATTCTTCTCCGCATATGCTGCAATCACCACGGAAATGCTCCCGGTTTCCAGCGCCGGCAAAGACTTCCAGCCGGAGAACGACTGCGATGGCGCCTCCAGTTGACTCATGCGCGCCAGGCTCTTCTTTTCCTCTTGAGGCTCGCAGATCATCAGACCGAAGTCCGTAGGACTTGCGTCTTTGTGCGCCAGGCAAATCTGCGCGGACAATCCCCACGCATGCTTTGGGATAGCAAACGTCATCCGTGCAACCGTCAGACCTTCCATGCGCGGATGAACCGTAAGGCTGTCGATTTCGCGATCGAAAAAAACCAGTCTCGGTTTTCCATCCCGAACGGTAGGCAACACCTGGATTGCGGATTCATACGATTCCAGTGGAAACATCCGTAGTGGGAGAAACTCCGCGCCCATCGGCCGAATTGCATTTGCCGTCGTTGCTACCCGAACTCCAGGCAGACCGCTGAAAATCCGCAACGCAATCGGCGACCGCAGGGGCTCGCCCCCCTCCACACGCGCGCAAAACTCCCGGTAAGGATGCGGAGGCCCCAGCGCCACGACCCAGGAGCCGTCTCCAACTTTGGACTCGATCGACACTTCAAGGCTCTCCGCGCTCAGGTCCAGCGCGCGGTTCAGCGCCAACTCCACCCAACCCACCTGAATCGCTGTCGCGTCCAGCAACCAGCATCCCTGGGCAGCGCCGCTTTCGATTCCTTGCAGCACAACGGAGAGCGGCCCGGCCACCGGCTCCGGCCTCGTCGAAATGTAGATGGAGAAGCTCGAAATTCCGAGCGAATTCACCGGAATTGCTTGCTTCAGCTTCCGGTCAACTCGATAAGTCACATCCTGCGACTGTGCCCTTGGATCGCCCTTTAAGCCGGTACCAGAGTCTGGAGGGTAAGAGAAGACTTCTGTCATCCTCTGCAAAGGCTGGCTGGCCACGTACTCTTCAAGGCGCGTAAAGCAGCCCTGCAGACGATCGAACTCTCGTCGGTAGACCGCGAGCTGCAACGCAGTGCGGCCGCTGTGCTCTCGTTGCTCGGCCAGACATTCGGTCAAGCACTCCATGGCCGCGCACAAAATCGATTGAGTGTTCCATTCCTGTACACGCCTAAACGACAAGCCGCTCGAAGCAAGCTTTGCATTCCAGATGCTATTCACCTCTGCAAAGGTGTCAGCGTCCCCCACCACAACCATACCCAAAAGATAGGACAGATCGAAATACCCTGTCTCCAGATCCACCTCATAGAATTTTTCCTCGCCCCTGAAAAATGCAAACGCGGATTTGCCGGTTCGCTTCGCGCGCAGCCATTCCAAAGACGCTGCTCCGCTCAATGCGGCCATCCCATCGTGGCTCTCAGACAGAACGGCAATCTGAAATTGATTCTGCAAAGGTGATGTCATCGCATGCCTCATCTTTCAAGAGCAATCCCAGGTCAACGCCAGTAATTCTGAGTAATTTGCTTCCCGAGGTCAGTGATCGGTGGTAGCTGCAATTCCGCGTATTGGCCGGTGAAGCTTGCCGCATCCGGCCGCCGGATGCCTCAATTCTCACACAATCCGATCCCCAGGACTCGGTGCCTACGGCTTTTTCAGCACCACGACAGTTTGATAATTATGGTTATCCTCAAAGAAATTGATCTCATCGAAAAGCGGGCCCCACTTCCTTTTGAGGTAGCTTCTGGGCAGAAACGTATTGATGTTATAGGCTTCCGCTTCGGAATACGCAAGAACCACGCGCTCCTCAAGGGGTCTCTGGCATCGCTCGGCAAGGAACGCATCGTTCCGGCCCCGAGCAATTGACCGGAAGAGCCACTCCCAGGCTGGATCTTTCAAGCGATTCCACACATTCTCATCCAGCACCGTCAGATAAAGATACCCTCCTGGACGCAGAATCCTGCGTAGCTCCAGAAGCCACGGCATCTCGTCCTGATCGAGATGCGTGAATACGGAAAAGGCTGAGACTAAGTCAAAATACCTGTCTTCCAGGGGAAGGGATGGCTGAATCCTGTTTTGAAACGCATGGATGGGCCGATTGAAGTATTCGTCGATCCAGGCAATCCAGTTGGCGTTGATGTCGCACAGCCAAACCTCCCGCTCCGCATCGCGCGTGATGTGCCGTGACACGCGCCCAGTAGCACCGCCAAAATCAAGGTAACGAGCGCGGCCGCTGCGCAGATACGGCTCAATCTTGCGGCAATCTGCAAGGCCGGAAACCCAGTACTCGATGTGCCGTTCGTCGTAGTAGTTCTCCCGATCTTCCGTCGCGGGAATAGGCATCTCATCGGACTGGATCAGTTCAACAACTGTGGGTTGCCTCAAGAGTTCCAGGTGTTCATGAGTAATCACAGCGCCGGGATAAAGTTCCCTCGGCAGACCTGGGCATGCATGGAGCGGCCGCCGATTGTCGAAGTGTGTCCTGGCTTTTGTCACTCGTTACTCCGGGGAATTGGTGGGGTACCGGCTCGCGTCGCGATGTTTTATGCTATCGATTCAAGTCGCAGTCGTAAGAGTCCCGTCTGCGTTCAGCCTGTGCAAGTCAAGCCACGTGCCATAGCACTGCTGTTCGAAACGAAAGTCGTGCCCGTTCCAAAATGTCCCCGGCTTGTACTGGCCCGTAAACCCCAGAGTGATTAGCTGCATCGGGGAAGAGTTCCGACGGTTCCTCACCCAGTTCAGAAAACGGAAGAAACTCACCGACACAAACCCGCCGGATGGAAGCTTCCCCGGTGGGTAGCTGTGCATCGCGCCATTCCTGTCAAGCAGGATGGACATGCTCTGGGCGGCTTCTCCGAGACCATCCAGGTAGGGCCTGATTCGGCCGGGAATAACGGTTGCCACCATGAACGTGAGCCGGGTGCGCTCCTGTGCTGCATAGTCCAGTTCCGGCGTTCCGTCCTCAGCGAATCCCCACGCCGAATTCAGGTGATTCGGATAGACGAAATGCACCTTGTGGCACTGAATCCCGGCAAGCGCATCGAAGAACATCGGCTTGTTGTACTGGACTACGATGTCGCTGGCTTTCAGATCCAGCGCCTGAAAAACAGTTGGGGAAATATCTTCGTTGTTAGCAACAAACAGCGCCCTGCTGAGAGCCGGGGCAAGAAAACTGACCGCGGCCTCAGGAAGATTAAGACTGACAGTAACACTCACTGCGGTCGCTTGGCGGATGAACCCAGCCCGCCGCGCATTACCGCAGATGCGTCCGCAAGCGGTTCGCCACTTGCGGACGCCAGAATGCTACCCCCGGCAGGCCCGTCATAGGAATAAAAGAATACCGGACCGATAATCGCACCAGAGCCGTTCAACGATGAATAGAATTCTGCGATCGCCTGCGCCCTTGACTGGCCGGATTTATTCGGAAAACGGCGAACATCCAGCCCCCATTCCGTTATCCATAGGGGAAGAGTTTTACCCAGGACCGAAATATCCTGGCGAAGCAGTGTCTCGGTGGCGTTCCCGACTGACTCGGCAGACGGATATAGATGTACTCCATAACCGTCAACCTTATAACTGGAGTTACTCAAATAGTTGAAACCATCCAGGTTTCGCAGTTGTGCAATCATGCTCGCAGGGTTGTTAAAGTGATGCGCGGGTCTGTCCCACTGGTCGCTTCCATGCGCCATACCAAAAGTGATGATTTTCGCATTGGGAAAGTACTGTGGCGAATGAATCAACGTGGCTGCCGCCTTCAGGTATTGTGCATAAGCACGAACCGCGGTCATAAACTCGGCCTGCGCCGGCGTATGCCCATCTGGCACATCCCCGTTAAAACATATCCAGTCTAACTCGTTGCCGATTTCAAACGCATCGATTGAAATCCCAGCTGCTTTTAGTGCGTCGAACTCCGTTCGAAGGCGAGTTGTGAATTTGGTCAGGTTAATCGCGCTCAGTTTTCTTGAGCCCGACGACCAGCCGCACCGCTTGGAGAAGTCAGGTCCCGCATTCTCCGCCGGAGTCGTAGCGTCGAAATCGCTCGATACCGGGTTTATTGTTTCAAGAAACTTGAGGTTCTGCTGCTTGGCAAGCCGAACTTCGTCCACCCAGTCGGCAACCCCGCCTTTCGCCTTGCTGGTAAATGCGTCGCGAAACCATGTGGCGCCCAACTGCTTCACACCGGCAAGAACTTGCGCGCGTACAGCTTCGGGCTTCGCACTCAGGTTGGATTCGTCAACGCCTATCTGGGCCTGGAAGCCGAATGCCGACAGGGAAAACAGCAGCGTCGTTGCGCAAATTGCGACTTTGAAATGTTTGTTTTGCATGCAATCTCCATGACACAAGCTTGACCATCAAGCCAAAGGGGGAAATTTGGTAGAATCCTCGCACGTTTCTGCTTGCTTGTCAAAATGGAACTTCCCGCATTGCCCTTGACACAGCGAGCATAAAAGGGCATCCTTTCAAAACGCCGGATGGGATAAAGGTCATGTCGATTCTACAGGTTTGTGATCGTCGCGAGCGTTGTGGCCCGCATAGACCAGCTCTGTCAGTCGTCTTGCGTCTTACAATCCAGCTTGCGGCGGTGAGCCTGCCGACGTGCGATCTTGCCAGCGCGCAGCCGATGCAGGCCGAGAGTGAAACTGGCAGCGCAACCGTGAATAACACAAGCCCTAGCTCTTTAAATGATGACGACGACTCACACAGACCCAGGCGAAAGTTGACGGATGTTGTTACCTATCACAACGATTCCGAGCGTACTGGCTGGAACGCACATGAGGTCGTTCTGACACCTGAAACGGTAAGTGCATCCAGTTTTGGTCTATTAGTGACCGTTCCCCTGGATGACCGAGTGGATGCCCAGCCTCTACTGGTTACGCACCAGCGGATTGAAGGTCAGGGGTTTCACTCTGTGTTGTATGTAGCGACTGAGAGCAACACAATCTATGCAATTGATGCACTCAGTGGAGTTGTCCTGAAGAAGAGGACATTGGGGCCCAAATCTGTAAAGACTGGCGAGTGCCCGCACAGCGTGGGAGTAAACAGTACGCCTACGATCGATCGGTCTTTGGACACGCTTTTTGTCATGTCCGGCACGGCTTCCTCCACAGGCGTTCCGGAATTTCATTTGCACGCGCTCGATCTGGAGACCTTGGCAGATAGAACCGGATCGCCGGTCATCGTTGAAGCCACGCAAAACCTGCAAGATGGAACCCAATACTCATTTGACGCCACTTACCAACGCCAACGGCCTGCACTGCTTGAAAGCGAAGGCCATATTTATGCGGGATTCGGCAGTTTTGGGGACTGCGGCGGACACTTTTCCCGGGGGTGGGTTCTGGGTTGGGACAAATTCTCTCTTCGTCCAATGCAAAGCAACGAACTTCCTAACCGAAAACCGCAAGCAGGCATTAGTCGGCTCTTCTTGTCGTCAATTTGGATGACGGGTTTCGGTTTGGCCGCGGACGATCATGGAGACATTTATTTTACGACTGGTAACACACAACCCGGAACCTACGATGAAGTCTTCAATGTTTCCGAAAGCGCTGTCCGCCTTTCTAACAATCTGAGCCGCATGATGGGAGTCTTTACTCCGGCAAATGTGGCGACGCTTGATATTGAAGATGGCGATTACGGTGCTGGCGGACTTATGGTTTTACCCGAGCAAGGTGGGCGGTTTCCACATATCGCAGTGGCTGCCGGCAAGGATGGCCGTCTTTTCGTCCTTGACCGCGATAACATGGGCGGTAATCATACAACGGATGTTCCTAATAATGTCCTGATCGGCGGTTGCTGGTGCGGGCCGTCTTACTTTGAGGCAAACAATAAACCCCGAGTTGTTACCAGTGGCAATGCGAGTCTCATGGAATGGTCGATCACAACCGAAGGCGGCCTGCCCTCGTTGTCGCTGCTGGCATCCTCTGACTCGGCGGTCGAAACTTCGCTCCACGATCCGGGCTTCTTCACGTCAATTTCGTCCGATGGATCAAAACCCGACACTGCCATCATCTGGGCAGTTGGGCACGGTTCGGGAAACGACAATTCCGTTACCCTGCACGCCTTTGACGCTACTCCGGTGCATGGCGCCTTTCGGGTTCTTTGGTCGGGCGTGGCCGGTTCCTGGGGTAGCAATTCATTGAACCCCAACATTGTACCGACTGTTGCCAATGGTCATGTTTATGTGGCGAGCGTCAAAGAATTAAGGATATTCGGCTTGCTCCCGCCCGCTGTCCCACCTTTACCCGTTCCTCCAAGTGGAAAGCCGGTTGAGCCGTCGCGATACGACGATAAAGCTCTCTCGGTAGCTGCGGCGTCAAGGTGAACAGACCCTCTCTCCGCTTGGCACGCTGCCAGGAATAATTGGTTATCTCACATCGGGCCCATTGCCCACCTGCCGAATCGGGTCAATGCGACACCTCTGTAAAATGCCCACTGGTTCTCTGTGTCGCTTGGGGGAGTAAAGCATGAATAGCGTGAACTCGGGTGAAACTAGTCAGATTCAAGGAGCATCCTGTCCCGCCTGTACCGCCAGCGTTGAGCCGGGAGCGGACCTATGCCCTGTGTGTGGAACCGGTCAGCACAGCCACGATGCGGCTTTTCAGAAGCAGGTATTCGATTGGTGGAACGGAAGCGCTGTTGAAGTTGCCTTCTGGGACAGGTGGCATTCCACCGGGGGGCTTCAGTGGCCGGAAAGCTTTAAACAACGTCAACTTCCGACTCGTCAATTCGACGTCACTTTACTCCAAGGCCTGACTTATGAAGATATAAGTTCACTCAAGATGCTGGATGTTGGCGCGGGACCGATGACTAGCCTGGGACCGGATTTCAATGGCACTCGATTAGATATTACCGCATGCGATCCAATGGCCCCGGTCTACTCGTTAATCGCCGCAAAATACGGCCTGACGCCACCGGTTCGGACGGCGCTGGCCTTTGTTGAGGACCTGACCGTCTTCTATGAACCGAATACCTTCGACTTTACGAACTGTCGAAACTCTCTCGACCATTCATTCGACCCCCTTCGCGGGATTGAAGAAATGCTGATGGTTACAAAGATTGGCGGAAAGATCCACCTGCACCATCGCGCAAATGAGGCTGAGAATGAGAAATACTCCGGTCTTCATCAGTGGAACTTCGATTTTATCGACGGACACTTCGTAGTCTGGAACAAGAAAGCCCGATTCGATGTCAGCGAAATGTATGGAAGTCATCACGATATTACCGTGCGAAAGGGAGGCGATGGATGGTTGACCGTCGAGATATTCAAGAGAGCCGAGATGAATATCGATCTGGCGTCCCGCCATCGGTCCCGTCTCAGGGAACTCTCCATTTCAATGATGCCTCTCTTATCGGAGGTCTCGAAAAAAGTGCTCCGGCAATCCAGTTAGAACTTCATTGCATCCTCGTTCACAGCATTAACATTCGTCTGACCGCTTTCCAGTCATTTCAATCTATGTGTAAGCCTTCACCTGGGCGGCGGCCGCCGCTTTCCTTGAATGGTAGAGTCCCAGCAACACATCCACCGTCTGATCAATCGTCCGAGGCTGTGGAACTCCCGCGCACAGCCTCTTCCACAACTCCGGCGCTGTGGCGCACTCCTCAATTCGAGCAGCAAGATCGGAGGCATTGTTCACACGGAAATGCATTCCGCTCACACCATGCGTTACTTTCTCCGCCATTCCGCCAATGTCTCCGCAGATCACTGGGCGACCGGCGGCAAAGGCCTCCTGGATTACCGTGGGCGAATTCTCCCACCAGATCGACGGAATTATCAGCCAGCCATTGCGACGCAGAATCGCGCCCACATCTTTTGCAATGTATGGGCCGCACGCAGTCACTGTGCCGTCGAATTGATTTATCGATTCTTGAAATTTCAACTTGAAATCATCTTCCGCGTATTGAGTCGATCCGTGTATCTCAATGCGAATCAACTTGCGAATCCTCTTCGGCAGCAACCCAATTGCTTCCAGCAGAACCAGTGAACCCTTTCGCCGTGAAACCTGACCCAGCACAACAAATCGCGTTTGCAGAGCTTCATCCGTTTCTTCCCGTGACGCCGCCAATTCCCGAGGCTGCCCATTCTCAAGCACGATGAGCTTGTCTGCAGGCAGTCCCCAGGCCACGTACCGGTCGCGCAGGAATTCGCTTGGGCAAATGAAATGATTAACGAGCCCAAGGAACGACTTCACGAACAGCTCCCGCATGAAAAAATCCTGTGCGGAGATTCCCGGGAAACAGAGGTGGCAATCCAGCGGAGCTGCCTTCTGGCAAAGCACTCCGTTAGTCTTCAGCATCTGTCCCTGCGCATTGCAAATGGCCAGAAATTCATGCAGCGTTAGTACAATCGGCACGTCCGGCCCATACTTTCTTACCTCGCGAATCATCTCCAGGCCCATGTGCGCATAATGGTGAAAGTGCACTGCCGTGGGACGGAACCGCTCCAGCAACGCACGAAAATCCTGATAAATAACCTGCCGATGCGGTTGTGAATGCCTAAAGTGGTTCACCGGCGGTGGGCAGAAGAGAACCTCGAGCCCATCCGCAGACCGCGAAAAGAACGGGGTTCCCGCGTGGCCTGGAGAGTCGGCAACGCGCGCAACCAGCATCGCTTCCAATCCGCGGCGACGCAATTCGCCCCAGTGTGCGTAGGCAGCAACCTCCGCGCCTCCCTGGCTGAAATCCGGATGGCCGTGAGAAACGATCAATATTCTTGCTTCGTTCATGTCTTTGATTCCATCGCGCAGAATTTCATTGTCGGCTTGGTTCGAGCAGTCATTTTCGCGTTAATTCGATATTTGCGTGCCGGCCGGGCCCAGTTTCGCGTGCGCCGCTATCCATTCTTCCCAGCGGATGTTATGCAGCCAGCAGTTATAAAGTGTCAGGTTCGTCCGCCAGGTATCATCGCCCATACGGTTCTGCGATTGCCGTTCCAGATGATAGAGCTCGACATCGAGTGCAATGTAGTTACGATGACCAATCGACCTCAGCTTCAGGCACAAATCCGAATCCTCGAAGTCGCCGATAATATAATCTTCAGAAAACCCGCCTGCTTCACCAAACAGCGATGCATTCACGAGCGCACAGGCCGCCGTCACTGCATCCTCTTCGCGGATCCCGTTCAATTCCCCCGGATGTTGTCCCTTGAAAGGGTGATCGTTGACCCACATGTTGCCCCAGTCCGCGTACTGCCGAAACGCGATCCCGGCATGCTGCACGCTGCCATCCTCATAGAGCAGTTTGGCGCCCAACATCCCTGGATTCGCGAGAGAATTGTAAATCCGCAGCAACTCGCTCACCCACCCGGGCCGCTTGGGGAGTACGTCCGAGTTCAGCAGCAGCAAGTGTTGTCCGCGGGCTTCCGTTGCGCCCAGGTTATTGGCCCCGGCGAAGCCGAGATTCTCGCGCGGCGACACCACCGTAAAGGGAACGCGGAAAATCCCGTACAGATCCGCGCACACGCTGAGGAAGTCGGATAGGATCTCCGGATCATCGACAACATAAATCAGTTCCGTGTGCTGGAAGTCGAGATCGTCGGCAAACAGTGCCATCTGGTATTCGGCAAAGTCGTGCCTGCCAAAAAGAGGAACAATAATGGAGACTGCCGGGTTCGCAGGCCTGGAGCCGAAATACCGGGGCGCATACTGTCCCTGAGGTCTGCTTCTCGCCGCCCACGCCGCGCCGACTGCGGGCCCAATCTGACGATCCAAAAGATAGCGCAACTCGGGGTGCTTGCTGCTGAATGAGGTCGCCAGCGCTCTGACCGTTTGCAGCGCAGACTCCGGCTTTGATTGAACCTGAATGCGCATCCTTCTGACATCGCCGGATTCAGACTGGGCCGAAAGATAAGGCGGAGTGTCGCTGTCGCTCAAGGGAACATAGCAGGAAAACCCGTGCGCATGATTCCCGCTGGGAATTCCCGTCCCGGCCAAATAGGTTGTAACGTCTGCCCGCGCATGACGACTCCAGTTATCGCTCACAACAAAACTTTCCGCGCCGGAGTGACATACAATTCGCACCGGCGACTGCGCCTCGGAATTGAACCAGCCCACCAGGAACAAGCCCTGGTCGCTCACAGGAATCGCCTGGTCGAGATGAAGAGCATAGCGGGGGCTCGCCTGCTGAATCGAAGCGGGCAGGCGCTCAATAACGCCGTGGCGAACGTGCTCAAGAAAGTTGAGCAGGGATTGCTCGGCCAAACCGCCATCCGCCAATGCGATGATTCGTTCGATTAAAACCAGGGCTGATTCCGGCTCCATCTTAGTTGCCAGTTGAAGCAACTCGCGCCGTGCCTCTTGGGTGGCATTGTTCACCGGTTGGCTACGATGCTCAACAGCACCCCCGGCTGTAAGCGAGAACCATACCTCGTCCGGCTCCGCGTCCTTCGATGGTAGTGCGCACACAAAGTTGAAGCCGGCACATTGGGTCTCGTTGCGTTTCCAATGGAGCAGCGGCTCAGGATCGATGTCCGGCCGGTTGTACAAAACCGAATTCGCCAGAAGCTTGAACTTCGAACTTCCCACCCGCAAAGCCGACGCAGTCATCTCTTTCAACGGATCATACTGCCATCCCGAGATCACTAGTATCTTTTTGTCCAGGATGCAACACAGGTCGATTCCGAATCGAACCGTGAAAGGAAACTTCGGCGGCTCCTTCACCTCCGAAGGTAGGCCCAGAGAAGGACTGCCAAACTCGATCAATCGATGCGATTCCCGCTTGGAGAGCTGGGGCAGCAGGCGACTTAGCGTTTGCACATGCGGCGCTATCGCTTTGGCTGTTTCGCCTTTATTATGAGAAACCGGCCAGTGGGTCTCCGTCGCCTTTCCTCCGGGAAGAACCACCGAAAGCGTCAGAGTCACTCTAGCTGAAAACCCATCGGGTAGATCCACAAGTGCGTAAAAGCCGTGCTCATCATCTTCAGCCGCCAGGGAAAAGTGCTTGGCTACGTCTGGACGCCCCACCAGCACCGCCTGCTTCTTCAAATCGATCGCAACATCACCAATCGTCAGAGTCGCCTGCAAACCCGGCTTCGCGAGCCCCATCACCCACCCATAAACGAGCAGTTCATTGTCGACCAGATAGGCCAGGTCAACGCTGGACGGAACTGCGCTTGCCGGTGTGCGCGGTTCATGGCGTGGTTCAACTGTCTCAACCGCCGCTCCGTCTGCTTCGGGTGCTGCCTGAGGGTGAGAAGCCCTCTTAGTCATGGTTGCTCCAGAGTTGGGTGCTGTATCGGATGCCAAATTCTACCACGCGCTCAATTCGGCTATCGCGCCATCTCGTTAAGTCGGAATTCCTCGAACGGATCTCTACTTTCCTTCAATACCTCGGGATGGTTCGCGCAATAATCGGTAACATCGAATTCAGGGAGCGGGCTGACAAGTCCACTCGTGCGCCGCGCAAGGAAATGACGCAACGGACTCTCCTCGGCGGTAAGGCCATGCCTATTCCGATACCACGCTGTATCGAAGTTCTCCGATGGCCTGGCGTCTTCTTTCTCCCCTTTCAGGATGAAGGAAACCAATGGGTTGGAACCGGAGTTCACCAACTGCGGATATGTGTCGCAATACCAGTCGGGGTCGAAGTAGTAGTTTGGACGGCGTCGCTCTCGCCAACCATGACTGCAATAGTGCGCGAATGCCGGCGCACCCGCCCTCTGAACATCCGGATTTGCCCTTAGATACCAGTCGCCCAGGAAAAGCCCCGAGCTATCGACAATGTATTCGTCTTCGAAGTATTTGGCGGGCTCGATGTGTTTCAAGACTCCCAGTCCTGGAACCGGGCGCGCCAACCCCATGATCCTCCGCCAGAAGGCAATAATCTCCTCAGCGCTCCACGTGTACTGCACCCCCCACTTGTTGGCGATGTCGCCCGGACGCAGCCCCGTCAGCAACTCCGCGCTCCGGCCAACCAAATAGTCACTGCCCAGTTGCTTGTAATGCAACAGCAACACCTCCCGGATTGAAGGCCATTTCACGCGCCCTGTTGGTACAGCGTTGTGCCTGCCGGCGTTGAAATTTGTCTCCTCAATTGCCTTCGGGTTGAAGATGCAAAGCCGGTTGTGCGCGAATGACCGCATGCCCGTCGTCACCTGCTCGACCAGCGGCTCTGTCCCGCGAGGAAACGACTCCGCAACCATCTCAAAGCCCCCGGACTCGATCGCGGTAATCCCATCCTCCGTGCAACGTTCCAGATATCCGCGCAGGTCAGGATGATAGATATGTTCGTCGATATCGGTTACGATCACCCAGTCCGCATCGCTATTCTGCCACATTGAATTTCCCAGCCGCCGCTCCTCGTTTACAAAGGAGTCTCCCGGGGTTTCAAAGTGCGCCATCTCTACGCGCCCATGACTCTGCAGCAGCGACAGGCTGTCATCTGTCGATCCGTTGTCAAAGACAAAATACCGATCGACAATGCTGTCATAGTGCAGGAAAAAGAAGGGCAGCATGCGGGCGTCGTTCCAGCATAGGCAATAAAGGTCGATTCGTTGTCTGCGTGTCATTCTGCCTCAACCTGGCTGCCGCTGTCCCTTTTGCGCCGATTTTGTCGCGCCGACCATCCTCCGCTGCCGCACGGCAGTCGAAGAGTCTGAATTAGTGTCAGCCGGTAGACAAGACCGCTTCGGCGAGCCGGTGTCCTCGCGCCGATGCGAGTTCGAACCAGTGACGAGCAGTTGTTGCACTCTTGCGCACGCCCAGGCCCTGTTTGTAACAGCGTCCCAGTTGATACTCCGCTTCTGCGTCTCCCTGCTCAGCCGCAGCCTGGAACCATCGCACAGCCGCTGCCGCATCCGCCGCGCATCCACGCCCGGAAGCAAAACACTCCGCCAGATTCCGTTGTGCAAGCGAGTTCCCAGTCAGCGCAGCCGCTAGCCACAAGTTGAAAATCTCCGCCAGCACCGCCGCGCTTGGTGCTTCCGCCGCACTCAGCAGGGTCGCCAGCATAATCTGCGCACCCACGTGATCCTGTGCAGCTGCTCTTCGATACCAGGACTCCGCGACAGCAGCATTCGGATCATCCACCAGGCCCATCTGGCAACAATCCCCCATCCATGCCTGGGCGTATGCATCGCCGGCATTTGCAGCATTCTCAAACCAGTCCCGAGCTGCGACGAAATCCGGCGTGCCGCCTAGTCCGGAAGCCCGCAGACGTCCCGCTGCAACCTGTGCTTCCACGCTGCCATTCTTTGCCAGCAACTCGATCCGCGCCAGATCCAGTCTTCTCAGCAGCCGCGGCGCATTGCCCTCAAAGTGCCAGTCAGCCAGAATGTTCGCCGCCGAAATGCTGCCCAATTCAATCGCCTGGGCAAGAAACTCTGTTGCCCGGTCAAGGTCCGAAGGTATGTGCTTATTCTCGAAGTGCAGCCGGAAAAGAGCCTCGGCAGCAGGAACGCATCCCTCCGCGGCTGCCGCCTCCAGAAGTTCCACGGCTCGGGACGTATTCGGTTCAACACCCTTGCCCTCGATCATCAGGTACGCAAGGTTGTGGCTCGCCAGAGCATGCCCTTGTTCGGCAGCGCGGCCAAACCACAGCGCAGCCTGTTCGTAGTCCGGCTCCGCCCCCTCCTCGCCTGCATGCAGGATTCCCAGGTAAAAGGCGGCCTCGGTGCTTCCCATTCCCGCCGCCTTCGCATACCACTGCGCAGCCTGCTCCCGGTTTCGTTCCACTCCCATACCCAGACGATAAAACGATCCAAGATTGTAGTGAGCCGCGGCGCTTCCCAGCTTGGCCGCGTGGCGCAACCAGTCCGCTGCCGCAGCCAGATCTTGCTCGACCACAATGCCTTCCATGTGCACTGAAGCCAGCAGAGTGAACGTCTCTGGCGGCGTAGCTTCTCCAGCAAACTCCAGCCATCGGATTGCCTCTGCGGCATTCCGCTCCAGGCCTCTGCCCGACAGATAAAGCTCACCCAGCGCTGCCGCCGCTCCTTTGTGACCAGCGTCAGCCGCCTGTCGAAGCCACGCCGCCGCCTCCACACTTTCGGTGTCCCGCTCCAGCAGCAGCTTGGCCAGCGCGCAGCAAGCTTCCAGGTGGCCGCGAATCGCCGTCCGCCGCAGCATGCTCTCGGCGGCAGAGGAGTCGGGGCTCGCGCTTGCGCCGCCCCAGAGGCACAGCCCCAGCAGATACATCGCATCAAGATGGTCTTGCTTCGCCGCGGCCTTCAAGTGTTCCACCGCAAAGTTCGGATCGCGCGCTATTCCGTTGCCGTGCAGCGTCAGGCGGCCCAGCCAATAGTGCGCCGAAGCATTGTTCTTCTGCGCCGCCTTCGTCAGCCACTCCATCGCCCGCGCATAATCCGGCTCGTTCCCGTAGCCACCTGAATAGAAAACGCCCAGCCCGACCTCACCCGATGTCTCACCCTGTTTCGCAGCCGCACGGAACCATCGCTCCGCTTCTCCATAATCTCGGTCCACGCCCAGTCCCAGAGCCAGTTGATGGCCAAAGCGCGCCTGTGCTTCCGCCACGCCTGCTTCCGCCGCCAGGCGATTCCATTTAGCCGCTTCGCCGAGGTTCTGCTTTACCTCCATGCCGTGAGGAAACAACTTCTCCATCATGCTGCCGGCAGGCATTCCTTCCTCGGCCAGGCGTTGATGCCCGTCCTTGGTCAAGCTCGCAGCCGGCGGCGGGTCGATCAGGTAAATCAGCCCCAGTTGCACGCATGCCGGAATCCACCCCTGATCTGCCGCCTGGCGATACCAATAAACGGCGTCGGCCAGGCTCTGTACCACGCCCTCGGCCTGTTCGTACATCCGTCCCAACCGGAACTGCGCCGCCGCATCCCCGCTCTCGGCTAACTGGCGCAACTGATCGAATGTCTCGTAAGACCACCCCTTCGCCAGTTCCCGCTCGATTGCGGCGAGCCGGTCTCGCGGAGTCCTGGACCGGAACGCATCCAGCAGATTCTGAAATCGTCCTTTCAATCGTGCTCCTCGAATTCAAGGGCCATAAGAGCCTGCTTAAGAACTTTGTGAATTGAAGGGTACGGGATTTATCCCGTACGTTACTAGCGAATTCAACATCGGCTTTAGCCGACGAGGGAATGCGAACTCTTGAAGCCCTTCCCAGCCGGCCAAAGACCAATCCCTTGATTGCTGAGATGTATGGGCTGGAGCCCGTAACCTTCAACTTATGCCCAGTTATTAAACCGGTTCTAAGACCGGTCGCAACGCTTCCTCTTTGCGCCTACGGCTCGTGCATCGCATCTGAGCCGGATCGAAGCGCGCCGCTGAACAAATACCACAAAATCGTTCTTTTGCCCACAATAATGCTCGCTTCCAGCGGCATGCCTGGAACCAGGTGCGTGTTGGGCGGCAAATCGTGCAAATGCAGTGCGACAATCTTGATGCGTGCGTCGAAGTAGGGCGGGCGAGTCTGCCCACTGACCTCCTTCGACACTGTGTCCTGGTCGTTCACTTCGGTAAACGAATCCTGGCTGATGGTCGTCACCACGCCCTCGCCTGTTCCGTGCTCGAGGAATTTATACGTAGCAAACTTGATCGTGACCGGATCTCCCGTTCGCACGTATCCGCTTTCGTCTGCGTCGATCTGTGCGTCCACTTCGATCGGCGTGTTCAGCGGCATCAGGCTAAAGAGCGGTTCGGCATCGGCAGCCACCCCCCCGGTTGAGAGCGTTGGGACCTTCAACACCACCGCATCCACCGGCGCTGTTAGATTGACCAGGTCGTTCATCTTCCTTGCCTTGGTCAGGTCGTTTACCGCCTGGTCATACAAATCCTGCACATCCACGAGCTTGGTCAAGGTGTCGTCGTGCCATTTGTCCACAAACACCTTGCGCTGCTCTCTCAGCGCCTCGAGCTCGTGCTGGGTCGAATTCAGCAGCGTCCTCTGCGTGGTCAGCTGGTTTGCTGTGTCCAGCGTTTTATCCTGCACGCCAATCAGGTCTAGCCGGGTTGCAATCCCGGCGGCCTCCATCTTGGTGTACATCTCCTCGGTCTCCCGGGCAATCTTCAGCCGCCCTTCCAGGTCGGTGATACTGTCCGTGTAACCGGCAATCTGCGACTCAGCGCCATGGATACGCTGGTCGAAATCGCTCATCCCCGCCTTGAACTCCACGCTCCGCTGATTCATCAACGATTGCTGCAGCACGTCGGATGCTTTCGAACGATCCGGACGAAAGGGAAGTGCGGCTTCTTCAGTCTCCATGCGGCGTTTTTGCGCCTCCAGGCTGGCTACCTTGGACTCGAGTGCGGAAAGATCGGCGCGCACAAACGTCGGATCGCACGTTGCCAGCACCTGGCCTTTCTTCACAACGTCACCCACCTTCACCAGGATGCGACTGATGATCGCCTGCTCCATCGGCTGCACCGTCAGTGCTCCTCCGGTCGGAACAATGCGCCCCTGGGCAGTCACCACCCGGTCCAGTTGCGCGACAGAGATAAAGATCAGGATCCCGGTCAGCAACGCCGACAATAAATACAGCGCCGCCCTCTCCGTGAACGGGTGATAGCGGGCGACAATCTCCGCCGTCGCCGACTCGAACGCGACGGTCGCCAGAGCCGTCGGCTCAGATTGTTTCGGCTGCTTGTATCTCACGATCGGCATGGTGGTCCTCAAACTCCAGGTGTCGATTCTGTTGCGTCCACAGCGAGCGGTAAATGTCGCAGGTCACGATCAGCTTCTTGTGCGTACCCACCGCGTAGAACCGGCCCCGCTCGAGAACCAGGATGGCGTCTGCCATTGACAGTGCGGACAGCCGGTGCGAGATGATGATCACCGTCCGGTTCTGCGCAATCCGCATCAGGTTCGCGTTCACAATCGCTTCGCTCTCCGCGTCCAGTGCGCTCGTCGCCTCATCCAGAATCAGAATGGGCGGATCAACTAACAGTGCCCGCGCAATCGCCAGCCGCTGCCGCTGGCCCCCGGAGAAGTTAACCGCGCCTTCTTCGACCACGGTTTCATACCCATTCGGCAACCTCTCAATGAATTCTTCGGCGCCTGCCAGTTGCGCAACCTGGACTATCTTGTCAAAGCTCGCCTTGGGCCGCGCGGCGCTGATGTTGTCGCGGATGGTGCCGCTGAACAGAAAATTCTCCTGCGGCACAACCCCGATGTTTGAACGCAGGTGGTCCAGATCGATATCCCGCAAATCCATTCCATCGATCTTTATCATGCCTTCGTAATCCCGATTCAGCCCTTGCAGCAGCCGGGTCACCGTCGTCTTGCCCGACCCGCTGCGCCCCATCACCCCGAAGATTGTGTTCTTCGGAATCTCGAACGACACGCCGTCCAATGCATACGGGGTTCCCGGTGAATATCGGAAACGAACGTCCTGGAATACCACGCGGCCCTGAATCGGAAGCTTCAGCCCATTGCCGGAGCGGCCCTCCTCCGGCGCAACATTCATCACCGACGCAACCTCCGCCAGTGCCCCCTGGGCCTGCTCGAAGCTGTTGATCACCCCAGCCAGCGACACAATCGGCGCCGCTGCCCGTGCGCTCAGCATCGCGAAAGCAATAATCGAGCCGGCCGTCGCAGTTGCCAAATCCTTCGGGGCTGTCAGAACCATGTAGCACCCGATAAAGAAACTGCCAGCATAGATGAAGCGCTCGAGCGGCATGACCATTGTTTGCGGAATATTCGCCAGTCGATCGAAGGCCTGATGAGCCTCAATCACCTCCGCCACGCGGACATCGCGCTGGCTGCGCTTGAGTCCGTCCAGCGAGAGCGACTTTACCGTTCGGATCCCGTGAATCGTCTCCACCTGGTGCGACCACATCCGCTGCTCGGCGTTGATCACGCGGCCCGTGGCGCGGCGTAGCGCTGGCAGAAATGCGAGATATACGCCCAGAATCAAAAGCGCCACAAAAATTACCATGCAGGCAAGCTTCCAGTTCAGGAAGAACAGCACGGGCAGCAGAATGAACAACGTAATGCTGTCCAGCACCGTTCCAAACAAATCGTGACTCATGAAATTTCGGATGTGCCAAATCTGGCTGATCTTGGAACTGACCAGCCCCGTCGGTACCTTCTCGAAGAAGGACATTGGCAGGTTCAGAAGCTTGTCGAATACATATAAGTTCAAGCGAGCGTCGATGCGCGTCGAAATCAGCCAGATCAGGCACCTGCGCACAAAAGCGAATGCCGTTTCAAACCCTACCATCACCGCCAGCGCCAGGCCCAGCACTTCCAGGGTGGACATGCTGTGGTTGGCAAGCACCCGGTCGATCATCACCATGAATGTCAGCGCGGGAAACAACGCCAGCATGCCCATGAAGAGTGCCGATATCGCGATGTCTCGAACCAGCCGCCGCTCTATGAAAACCTGATCGGCGAACCACCCAAAGCCAAACGGCCGGTCGGCTCCCGGCACACGCCAGCGCAGTTTCAGCAGGATCACGTCGCCAGACCAGAACTCAAACAGCCGCGGCTCATCGTAAAGAACGCTCAGGGCCGGTTCTGATTCCAGTTCGTCAATCAGGGCGCAGTTCGCCCCCCGGCCCTGCTGCACTTGGTTGATCACCGCGGCCTTGCCGTTCGGCAACATCAGGATCGCGGGAACCAGCTTCGACAGCTTACCCAGTTCTCCCCGCTTGATGCGCATCGTTTTGCCGCGCAAGCCGTTGCGCTCCGCCATCTCCAGCAGAACCGGGACGCTCGGCTCCTCGGTCTTGAACGGATGGGCGCGCACCAGCGCCGCCGCGCTCAGCGTCAATCCATAGGCGGCGGCCACGCGCACCAGCGCCCGAACCGCAGTTGCGGAATGCTGTTCTTCGCCGTCGTTCATGGGTCGGCCAAACCCTTCCATGGCCTATGATGCCACAGCCGAAGTCGAAAACCCTACAGGAAAACAGCGGCATCTAAACTATGGAACCAGCAGAATCGGCGCTCGCCAAAAGTTCGCCTTCTCGGTAGCCGGGTCAACGATAGTGATCTGGCAGTTATATTCTCCCGGCGGCAGGCCGTTCACGCCCAGGTTGAATGTGAGCGGCATGGTGCCAAGACGGCTTGCCGCATTTGGGATGATCGCCGTTGGCGGTGTTTCGAAAACCTGCTTGCCCTCGCGATAGAGAGTCACGAAGGCAAAGAGAGGCTGCGGTGTAGCAGCGCCAACAGGCTGGGCGCCCGGCGCAGTCTGCTTGTATGCCTGAAAGTAAACATAGATTTCGCGCGTCGAACTGAACACGCGCGTGACGCTTGGAATCAGCTTCTTTCCATCCTGCACCAACGGGTTGACCGAATCTTCCTTCAGCCTGTCCTTTGCCTTCGCGGCGTCGTAGAGTGCCTGGTTCAACTCGACGCGTTGGCTGCTGAGCACCACGGAACTGATGGGAATTCGCTTCTCCTCCTTATTGAGGTTCGGAATGGTAAATGTCGTTTCATACGTGCCGATTCTGCCCGTCTCGTCGTCGCGCGCCAGGAATTTGATCATGTACTTCCCCGGCAGCAGAGTGAATCCTGTGTCGTATTCAATGGGGCGATGAGCGAGTTCTGCGGCAGTCGCGTCGGAGAGCTTGATGTTCACGTTGTCGCGAACATTTGAAACAGTGGTCTCGCCGACAAGGTCCTTGATTTCACCAACAAAGTCGATCAGCGTATGCTCTGCGCCGCCACGCTTGGCCAGCGCAAGTTCGCGCCCGGGAATCTTGACGATGATCGGGACGAAGTATTCAGCACGGTTGAGTTGGAAGTGATCGATCTCCATGGCGATGGAAAGCTCAGTGATGGGGTCTTCAAGCATCAGCGCGTCTTCCAACTGGCGCTCCTTGTCGATCGCTGTAAACCGGTTGAACTCCTTGTCGGCGTAATAGCCCTCGCGATAGTTGAGCTTCGCATCCAGGTTCTGCGCAAGGGTTACTTTGACACGCCGGAAGTGGCCGTTCTTCGCGGTGTTGGTTGCATAGTAGCCAAGCAGGTAGTAATCGGAAATCGCATCCTGCGCCTGAACAATGCCGTGCGTCAGGTCGTTATTATCGAGCAACGCCTTGCCGCCTGTATCGCCGGCGAGAGCGTAAAGCGTGTCTTGCGACGCTTTGAAGTTGGATGTGTTGGCAAGCGCGGCCGCTCCCGTGTAAACGCCGGCGTTCCCCGGCGAGCCCTGTGTTGCGTCTCCCAGCGGAGCCTCTGCAACGAGCCCGCGCGCGTCAATCGGCCAAAAAGAAACGCCGGCCTTGATTGCCGAGTCGACCGTCGCGTGCAACTGCGCCTGGTTATCGATGCCATTGAGGCGCAACCCGCTGGCAAAATAAATCAGCGACTTCTTCTCGTTCAACTGGCCAAGCATTTTGGCCGCGGTCTCCAATGCGGAGAGCTGGCGATCTGTGTTGAACACGTTAAACTCGCTGTCGTCCTGGCCGAATGCGGCGCCCGTGTCAGCGCTGCTCGCGTCGTCAACGGTCTCGGCGGAGCCCTGTCCTTCGCCAACAATCAGTGTATTCAGAATGCTGAGCAGCCTGTCGCGATCGGCGGTAAAGTCTTGCAGCACATCGACCGAACCGCCCTGGTAGCGCAGGATTGAAACCAGGTCAACAGCGGTCATCTGCGTGCGAATGAACTGTTCCGCGGCGGAGAGCGCGCGCAACTGATCCGCCGGATTCATTGCCGACATATCGAAGTAAAGAGCAAGCAGGCGGCGATTCTTGAAGCGCTCGTTGTCCGCGGTTTCAGGCGCGATTTGAGTGCGCGTCAATTGCTTATACAGCTTGAGGTTTTCGTTGCTTTGCTTTGAAACCGGCAAAGGTTTTGCCAGTTCGGCCAGATCCTGGTGCTCGCAGATGCGCACCGTCTGCGGAACGCCGTCCTCGGTAACTGCAAAATCCTTGGCGGTGAGTCCCTCAATTGGTTTGCCCTCTTTGTCCTTGACCACGACTGCTTCGACAACCAGTTGTACCTTGACGGAAAGCGTGAAATTCTGCTGCGCATCCGCCGGCTTGTTCTGGCCGATCTGCTGTGCGCCGGCTGAGGCGCCTGCAATAAAAAGAATGAAGAGGCTGAAAAGAATTCGCATTTCAGAACCTCAACCTTATTGTTGTTTGCAGGCTGCGCATCGCGTTAACGCTGGCCGGCACTCCGAATTGCGTACTATTAACGGTAGTAATCCATCCAGTAAAGACGGCGTGATTGAGCAGGTTCGTTGCATCCACGCGTGCAGTCAGGTTGAACTTTGTGCTGGGGCGAAACGTGCGTTCGAGCGATGAATCCAGGCTGAATTGGCCAGGGCCTTCAATCGAGTCTCTGCCCGCCGTTCCCCATTCTCCCGAAGCCGGCGCAGTATATGCGGCGGCATTCAAATGCAAGCCCGCAGGCGATGAGTAAATGGACATTCCGGTCAGGCTGGGACGTATGGTTCCAGTGAAGCCCGTTCCAGGGACCGCGGCAAAGTAAACAGGAGTCTCAGGCATTCCGCTTCCCACCGTGATCTGTGTGAGCAGCGTCCATTCCTTCAGGAGCCTGTCGGCCCACCCCCCCATCAGCGTCCCGCCTTCCAGACCTTGACCGGTCGTATACTGCGCCTGCACGTTGAGCAGGTGACGTTGATCGAAAGTGGAAAGCGAACGCTCTGCCTGCGGGTTGAGCCAGTTTTGCGCGATCGATACATTGGGTGTAGCCGCCGGCGCTGCCTCACTCGGCGCCTGACCTGCTGAAGCCGCGGTGACATGGCCTTGTCCGCCGAGGAATGCGTCGTCGTCAATCGATTTGGAATACGTGTATTGCAGCGTAGCTGTGAACCCGGCGCGCAGCCTGCGGCGCAATTGTACTTGACCCGATTCGCGTATGGAATCGCCACCCGAGGTTCGATACTCGAAGCCCAGCGGACAGTTGGGGCAGAAGTTCACCGCGCCAACGGGATAAGTGTTGGGCAGAAACTCCTGCACCCCTCGTGTGCCCTTTACGCCAAGATAAGTCGCGGTCATCTGCAATGCCGCTGGCAAATCGCGCTGCACAGCCAACTGCCACGTCTGCGCATAACCCACGCGGGAATCGGGATCGACCGCATAGGTGTCGGCAATTGTCGATGAACACGGCGTGAATCCGTTGGCAAGGGTAAGCGGGCACGCTGCACTGTTCGCAACATTCAAGCTGATTGAGAGAGGAGCTTGCTGCGCGAGTTGTTGCGCGGAACCAAGGTAGACCGACGTGTCGTGATAAATGCCATAGCCCGCGCGAACCACGACAGTCGAAGCGGGAATAGGACGCCACGACACTCCAACGCGCGGCTCGAAGCCCAGCTTGTCTGGGCGAACGAGTGAGCTTGGATAATGCATGCCGGTGAGCGGTCCGATCGGGCTGTTGCCCAGCACCGGCGCGGCCGCGGTAAAGCCCGGGGCAATGTCGAGATTCACGAGGCGGCCGTAAAGCTCCGTCATCGGCGCACCGTACTCCCAACGCATGCCGGCGTTGATCGTGAGGGACGACATGATGCGCCAATCGTCGGTCGCATACAAATCGTAAACTGGTTGTCGAAAATACTTATCCGCATTCCCGAAGGCCAGTGAACTGGTGTCGGGTATACCGATCAAAAAGTCCGCGAGGTCGGAACCGCTGCTCGCCGAGTTGCTCGATGAACCAGCAGTCGCCGTCCCCGTGAAACCAAAAATACCGCGCGGATTCTGCTGATAAAAATCGTTGTACTCCTGCTTGCGGAAATCCCCGCCAACGGTAATGTTGTGCTGCTTGCGATAGATGCCGGCCGAAGCCGAAGCCTGGTCGGTCCGGTTTCGATTGAACGCGCTGTTAGCGTCGCTAAGGCCCACGATGCCGCTGGAAAAGTTCAGCGCAGGCGGACCCCAATCCGCAGGGGCCTGCTCGTTGCCGTTGATACCTGCCGCGCCCGAAACATTCTCGCGGCTCTCAAACTCTGGTGCCATCAAGGTTCTAAGCCGGCTGAAATGGTAACTGCTATACACAAAAAAATGCTGGCTGAAACGGTGCGACCAGTTGATATTTGCGTTGATGCCGAGCGTGTCGGTCGTATCCACAAAGCCGAAGAGGTTTACGCTGCCGGCTCTTGTGCTCTGCAGATTCAGGCCGCCGTAAAGCTGGTCCTTGCGCCCGAGAGTTTTGTCGAGCCTCGTCTGCACCACGTCCTGATGACTGTCGCTGAGCGTTGGCGTCTGGTAGTTATAGAGAGGGTTTCCGTCGATGTTAGGCGCAGGATAAAGCTGAAGCAAAGCTTGTGCCTGCGGGCTAACCGGCACTTGGTTATTTGCGAATGGCTCCCCGGTCGCGGGATTGAAAATGGTGAGCGGCTGGCCCAGCACGTTGGCTAGTCCGGAAAGATCGCCCGTCCGCTCCAATGCGGAAGGAACAAGCCCAGTCTGATCCTGTTCATTCTGGTTGCGCGTCCACTGATAGGCGGCAAAAAACGTCGGCCCATGCGGCAGCAGGCGAGGAATCTTGATTGGTCCGCCAACGGTCAACACCCCTGTCACCATGTTGTAATAGGGCTTTGGCGCTTCCAGACCGCTCAGCGAATAAGCGCGCGCATCGAGCGCCGAGGTGCCGAAGATCACTGCGAGTCCGCCGTTGTAAAGACTCTTGCTGTTGGGCCTTCTGTTTCCGAATGCACGATCGAGCGAGTATTGGCTCGTCGCCGCGTTACTCACGCTGCCGTTCACCAGAAATCCGTCTGAGGAATCTTGATTTTGTTCCTGAGGCGGCTTTGGTATCTCGACTGCTCCGTTCGCATTTGCTTCGGGCTTCTTGAGCGCGGGCCCGTCGAGCACTTGCTGGATGGACGGCGGAGCCTGCGTCAGTTTCGTCCGCGCCATTAATTGATCGGGGGAAATCAAATGCAATTCAAAAGTGGCCGCAGGTATATTCGGAGCGATAGTCACATCTGCCTGAATCGTCGAGAAACACTGCATGTAGATTTCGATCTTCCATGCGCCATCCGGCAAATCAGGGAAGTCATAAACCCCACCCTGGTCGGAAGTGGTGGAGAATTTCTTCGTCCCTTGCGTCGCAGTGATCGTAGCTCCC
>JBELAI010000350.1:0-4484 GCA_049508975.1 Occallatibacter sp.
GTTGGCGATTGATGGGCGGTCTCGCGGGAATCGATGTGTTGCAGGCGACTACTTTCACCGGGGGATTGGGTTTGATCTCCGAGACCCGCGACGCGTCCACGGGTACTTCGAGTAGAGATTCCTTGCCTGTACTCATAATTTCTCCTTGGGGAGAGGGGCCAGAAGACCGCTCGCAAAGATAGTGCGGCAACGCGCGGATTCGTTTCAGAGCAGCAAAAAGATTAAGGGAATTGGAGTTTTAACAACTGGGACGTCAGCGGCGCGGCACAGCCTTGCATAACAGGAAGAACAAAACAGAATTCCAGCGGTTAAATGCGTCTTTTTGCGCTTTCTGATCCTCTAATCTGGAGAGGAGAACCACGGATGGAAACGCGGAAGCTGGGATTTGCCGGGCCTGAAGTGCCGCTAATTTGTTTGGGTGGAAACGTCTACGGATGGACGTTGCCAGAGGCGGCGGCTTTCCGGCAGTTGGACGCGGCGCTCGATGCGGGGCTGAACTTCGTGGATACCGCCGACGTGTACTCGCGATGGGTTCCGGGACATAACGGCGGTGAGTCGGAGACGATTATCGGCAAGTGGTTTGCGAAGACCGGGAAGCGCAAAGACGTGATCCTGGCTACGAAGGTTGGGATGGATATGGGGGACGGCAAAAAGGGACTGAAACCTGCGTATATTCAACAGGCCGTTGAGCATTCTCTCGAGCGTCTGCAGACTGACTATATCGACGTTTACCAGGCACACAAGGACGATTCAGAGACTCCATTGGAAGAGACATTGGGCGCCTTCGACGAACTGGTCAAGCAGGGGAAGGTCCGGTATATCGGTGCGTCCAATTACAGCGGAGCGCGCCTTGCGGAAGCGCTGGAGACAAGCCGCAAGCATCGGTACGCCAGTTATATCTCGCTGCAGCCGCATTACAACCTGGTGGAGCGCCGGGATTACGAATCGGATCTTCTGCCGGTGGTCGAGAAATATCAGGTGGGCGTGATTCCGTACTTCTCGCTCGCTGCGGGGTTCTTGACCGGAAAGTATCGCAGCAAACATGACGCGGAGAAGGCCGCACGAGGATCCATGGTGCAAAAGTACCTGAATGACTGGGGATTTGGGGTGATTGCGACGCTGGATGAAGTGGCCAATGCACACGAATCGACTGCGGCCCGCGTGGCGTTAGCGTGGCTGCTCGCGCAGCCCGGAATTACGGCTCCCATTGCGAGCGCGACGAATGAGAAGCAGCTGGTCGACCTTGTTGAAGCAGCGAAGCTGAAGTTGGATGCGGTGTCGATTCAGAGGCTGAATGAGGTGAGTGCTCGGAATATTGCGGCAGGCGCTCTAGCCGGTTAGTGGCGGAATATTTGCGGCACAAAGGGTCCGGTTCCTTTCGAAATTTGCAGCAGAATCGGTACAGCTTCGCACGAGCGAATGTGTCTGAAGTTCGTCTAAGTATGTAAGGCGGCTTGCAAGCGTTTTTTCAGATGAAGATTTGCAGGAGGTGCGATGAAAAGAAGTGGACAAAGCGCTGCCGCCGTGCGATTTGTCGTGCTGGTTCTCTGCGCGGCTCTCTGCGCATGGGGACTTCAAGCTAAACTCTCCGGCTATAAGGCATCGAATCAGTCTCATCGCAAATCGGTCGTAAAACTGATCCAGGACGATGAGACGCGTCGACACGCATTTTCCGCGCCGGTCGCAGCCCCTAGCCCATTTCTGCACTTTGCCGATCCTGCGGCTGCTTATTCTCAGTCGCAATCGTTCGTGGACAGAATCCAGTTGGCATGCAAACCGGAACCCGATTCCGCTCCCTCTCACACGTACGCTCTTCGCTTCAGACCTCCCCCATCGACCATCTAGAGCCTTGGTCCTGCGGTTTCAAAGAGAGCCGCAATTCGACAGCCGGCCCCGACTTCCGAGGGCTTTCCATGAGCCCGGCTCTGCACCCACGCGGGGAAAGATCCGGGAGAGGAGTTTTCTATGAATTTTGCCTCTCTATTGCTGACTGTAAGTATTGTTTTTCCTATTTTTGTTTCTTATCTGGCCGTTGTGCGGTATCTCAGGCATCGCCAGGCGGCAGCGGGAAGTTTCGGTGTTATTGGCAGGCGCTGCCCCGCGCAGCGAATCACGGGGAGCCGGCTGCGATGGATCAAGGCCGATGAATTGAAGCGGATGATCGATGCCGATCCAGAGTTGGTGGTGTTTCATCTTCTCGACGATCAGTCTGAAGCTGGATCGAAGCGATTCGAAACCGAGATTGGGGTCACGTTGCCGCAACTCGAAGAGGCTCTGGTGTGGATGCCCGAAGGTGTGTGGTTCGCTGTGTACCGGGTGGAAGGCATCGCCCCCGAGCTGGCGCAGAGGCTGTCCGGCATGACTCAGGGTCGCCAGGTACTATTGCTCGCTGAAAGGTTTTCGCCTGTGTCCGGCCGGTTTGATGGACGGGTCACGGGTCAGACATTCAGTTGAAGCGGTCGGGGCGTCCACCGCGTTACAGTTTCCCAAGCCTCACATATTAGTCCTGGGAACTCGGCGAGTAACAAAGTCGGTCGTCTCCTTATCCTTGCCAACCCAACCAGGTCCGGGCTTTGAATTGCACTTCCACGACCACTCGTTTCGAGTGGCTAGCCTGCTGAAGATGAGGCCGCCCATTGCATGTGCATTACCTTTCGTGACCGTCCTCCGTCATCGGATGTCCGATACCCGACACGGGCCAAGCTTCTCTGCGAGTGAGGGACTCTTTTTTCTTGATTCTGCATCTATCCGAATAGACTCACGATGGCAAGCTACGTGCAACGTGTGATTGAGAGTTGGTCGCGCCGGGGCCCGAAAACGCAGCCTGTCGACGAGGAAAGAAGGTCATTGAAATGCTCATAACAAAACTCCAGAAGCTCCACACCCAGATCGGGTTCATCGGCCTGGGACTCATGGGAAGCCGTCTTGCGCGGCGCTTGCATGCGGACGGTTGGAAGATTCAAGCATGGAACCGCAGCCCCCAGCCGGCAAAAGAGATTCAGAGCCAAGGGATCGCGATTGCAGCATCCGTTGCGGAGCTCGTAGCCGGATCCGATGTGATTCTCTCTTCCCTCGCAAACGATGCTGCTGTTCAGTCCGTCTACTTCGACAAGGGTGGCGTCTTTTCCGCTGTAGAGCCGGGAACCGTCATCCTCGAAATGAGCACGATCTCGCCGGAGTTGTCGCGGAGCCTGCACAAAAGGGCCCGCACAAAAGGGGTCAACTTTCTCGATGTGGCCATCTCGGGATCGACACCGGCTGTCGACGCAGGAACGATCACACTGCTTGCCGGTGGTGACAAAGAGACCTTCGAACAATGTGTTCCTCTCTACGAATCCATCGCCAAGCAGTGGTTTTTGATTGGACCGGGGTCTTCTGGCACTCAGATGAAATTGGTCGTCAACCTTCTCCTCGGTCTTGACATGCAGGCAATGGCGGAAGCAGTTTCGCTCGGGGAGCACCTTAAGATTGATCGGAATGTTCTGCTCGACGTCCTATCCAAGACGGCGGTGATTGCTCCTGCGATGCTGGGGAAGATCAGGAAGATCAGGGACAGGGACTACTCTCCGGAATTCCCGCTGCGCCTGATGAGCAAAGACATGGATCTGGTCATGGAGGCCGCGAAGACGGCTGGCGCTGAATTGCCTGCGGCCTCCGTCGCCCAATCCATACTTGCTTCCAATGTCCCCGCAAGCGGCAATCTGGACCTGTCCGCGATTACCCCGTTTGTAATTGGTCAAGAAACGAAGTCCGTGGCTTAGCTCGCATCGACGGACTCGGAATCCAAAAGAACCTGCGGCAAGACATCACAAATCGCCGAGACCGTTAGCAACTCGAATGCCGACTTTGCATCGATTGAGTATGTCGATTCGAGGCGTTTGCAATGGTTGGCGAATCCAATCACTGTTGACTTTCTTGTGGAGGATATTGTGGACCTGAAGCTCACTGATAAGGTTGTGTTGGTAACGGGATCGACGGCAGGGATTGGATTTGCTATTGCCCGCTCACTTGCTGAAGAAGGTGCGCATGTCTATGTGAACGGTCGCTCGCAGGAGCGCGTGGATGCGGCGGTAGCCGCGATCCGATCGCAAGCTGCAAAGATCAATGTCGACGGCATCGTTGCGGACTTTTCCAGTTCAACCGGAGCCGCGGCTGTGATTGCGAAACTTCCTGTGGTGGATGTGCTGGTGAACAATGTGGGCATCTTCGAGCCGAAGCCGTTCATTGAGATTCCCGATGCGGACTGGTACCGCTTCTTCGAGATCAACGTCATGAGCGGAGTGCGGCTCGCGCGGCACTATCTTGCGGAAATGCTGAAGAAAAACTGGGGACGCATTATTTTCATTTCGAGCGAGTCGGCAGTGCAGATTCCCCCTGAAATGGTGCATTACGGGATGACCAAGACAGCGCAAGTTGCCGTGGCGCGGGGTATCGCTGAGTCCGTTGCCGGGACCGGCGTGACGGTCAACAGCGTCCTTCCCGGA
>JBELAI010000351.1:0-4478 GCA_049508975.1 Occallatibacter sp.
CTGAATCCCGCCATCACGAATGTTTATGCTGAGTTTGCCAAGATCGGGCATCCCTTTCCTTCGGGCAACAATCTGCATGACGCCGCCGAAAGCGTCTTGTTGAATAACAATCGGCATTCCACTTGTGCGGACTGCCACAACGGCCACTCGTCCCAGCCGGTAACGTTGTTCCCGCCAGCTCCGGCCATTCGCGTGTCGCAGAACGGGGTAGCTGGAATCAGTGCGACGGACGGCATCACCATCGTCGATCCTTCCGTCAATCAGTACGACAATTGTCTGCGCTGCCACGGCACCAGCTCTGGAAAAGTCGCCAACCCCATCTACGGATACTTGCCGGTGCGGGCGGTTTCAGCGGGCGATCCTCTCAACGTCATCCCGCAGTTCGCCGCCACCGCTACCTCGAGTCATCCCGTTACTCACACCCGCAGCAGTCAACTGCCGCAGCCTAGCCTGTTGCCTACGATGTTGGATTTAAGCGGCGGCACCACGCACGGGCGTGTTATGGGCACACAGATTTTCTGTAGCGATTGCCACAACAGTGACGACAACCGGGAATTTGGTGGAACGGGTCCAAGCGGGCCGCACGGATCGACGTTTAAGCACATTCTGGAGCGAGACTACGAGTTCAGCCAGGCGCCAGCGCCGGGCCAGCTGATCACTAACCTGTATCCCGACCCAGACTTGAGCATCAAAGGCCCGTATGCGATGTGCGGCAAGTGCCACGACCTCACGAATGTTGTCTCGAATGCAAGCTGGAACCAGCATGGCTCGCACATCAACACCGGTTTTACTTGCTCGGTGTGCCACACCGCTCACGGCATGGGCGCGCGCAGCGGAACCATTTCCGGCGAGCGCCTGGTGAACTTCGATATCAATGTGGTTGCTCCGAACGGCAGCATCCCGGTTTCCTATACGAGAGCTACGAATACGTGCGTCCTGGTCTGTCACATGGCCGCACACAACCCCGACGGCTCTGTCACCCAAAGCGCCCATAAGGGCAACGGCCCAAGTGGGCTTCCTCCGAAGAGGCACTGAGCCCTGGCGGCCGACTACCAGTAAAGCAGCTATGTCCACGAATTCCAGTGTTCGCGAAGTAGCTGCTCCCAACATCTTCCGCAGCCTGGGCCATTGCGTACCGATGCAGGTGGCAGCGCTGCTGCTCCTGTTCACCACGTCAGCGTGGATTGAATCCGCTCACCTTTCCGCTTTGGCCGATCCGGATGTGTGGTGGCACCTCAGCACTGGTAACTGGATCCTGCAGAACCATGCGGTGCCGCACGATGGATTGTTCTCCCAATATTCGAACTTACCTTGGGTCGACTCCAGTTGGCTCTTCGACGTCGTGCTCGCGGCAGTTTACAAACTAATGGGTCTGCGCGCTCTTCCCGTGTCGTTGATGGCGCTGAAAATCGCGATCGCGATGGTGACGTTTGTGCTGGCTCGCGGCTCGCGATTGAACTTCTGGCCTGCCGTTCTCCTGGCTGCGGCCGCGCAATATGCAATACCCAGCTTGCCGCCCGGGCCGGTTGTCTGCTCGATTGTTCTGTTCGCAATCGAATTGAATTTGCTCTTCGGCGCAAGGAGAACAGGAGCCGTGCGTCCGCTGTTCTGGTTGCCATTGTTGTTCCTGCTGTGGGTGAACCTGGACGTTGGATTTATCTTCGGGTTGATATCGCTGCTCTTGTTTAGCATGGTGGCATTTGGTGAGGAGATTGGCCGCCGTTCTGATGCAGGCGCGTCTGCCGGCCAAACGCCTGAAATTCCGGCGAAGATAGCAGCGATGGTATTGGCTGCGTCATTCATGGCCGCACTCGTGTCGCCCTATTTCTTGCATTCGTATGCAGCAGCCTCGCAACAGCTTTGGCTTCTGGTGCCGTATGTGCAGAACCTGCATGCCATAAGTTTCCGGCGGCCGCAGGATTATGTCCTGCTGCTGTTGGCGATGACAGCATTCTTTTGCCTGGGACGACGCCGCTCGCGAGACACTTTTCAAATCATCCTGATGATCGCCTGTTTGGCGCTCGCCTTCACCCGCCAGCGCGACATCTGGATGCTGGCCCTGGCTTCGGTCGCAGTGATTGCTGACGCGCTTCCGATGGGCTCAGCTTTGGCGGAACGGGAGAATAACGGCCAGCCATGGCACTTGACGAAGCTGGCAACCGCAGGGCTGGTGCTGATTGCGTTCGTCGCAATTGCGATCAGCCGCATTCCCAGCAGTCGCGAGATGCTGCTTTCCAAAGTGGGTGAGACCTTCCCGGTGCGCGCCGGCGACTACATCCGCGCAAACCATCTGCCGCCTCTAATATTCAACGCTTACGATTGGGGCGGCTTCCTGACGTGGTATTTACCCGAGTACCCCGTCTCCATCGACAGTCGCACGGCGCTTTACGGGGACGAGATTAACGCGCGCTACTTCAAGGTCACCACAGCGGAGATCCCGCTCGACGCCGATCCCAGCTTCGCGAATGCGCGAACCATCCTGTTGCGGAAGGACTCGCCGATGGCTGTAGCCCTCAGCGCCGTGCCGCAGTTCAGGGTCGCCTACCGGGATGATGTTGCGATGGTGCTGTTGCAGAACGAGTAGAGCGGCCATTGCCTTGTGTCAGGGCACGACTTTGACAGGCTGCTGCAAAAGTCGATTTGCCACCTGGCTCGGGTAGTGCGGGCCTTTAGGCCCGCGTTAGCGCCGGTCGAGACGATTCGGCTTTAGCCGCTGAGGTACTTCGCTCGAACCCGCCAGAAGCGCCGCGGCACGATTTTCCGGTATGTACCTCAGAGCCCAAAGGCTTCTTGAATACTTAACGCCTGAGCTTGCCGAGCGTGCGCCGTCACAAGTCCTTTTAAATTTGTCATCCCGAGGAGGCCTTTAGGCCGACGAGGGATCTGCTTTTGAGCTTTTGCTACTGTTGCCGGACACGAACAAACACCACTCCGAGTTTGTCCTGATACACCAATTGAAAGCGCGGGTCCGCACCCAGGAACTGCACCAGGCTGGCGCCCTTCTGCAAAATCACAACTCCCGCCTGGTTGAGGTATGGATCGTTCACATACGAGGGCGCCCCATTGGCCGTCTTGAAAAAACGCTCATTCAACACATCTCCGTAGAGATCCGTGCGTCCGTCAATCGCTACTGGATAATTCGGCATGTACCAGATGAGAAAGCCGCCCCAGTCGAGCGTGTTGTATAGCGGACCTGGCGCAGGGTTTCGAAGCAAGTAGTTGGCTGCGTTCACCGGAAGAAAGCTGCTGATCGCGCGGTCCAGGCCGCGCCGGTTGAAGTCCGTGCTATTGGCGAACAACAGCAGTGCCAGCGCAACCGCTGTTGCCACTCCAACCCTCTCCAGCCAGGTTTCCTTCGCTTCGTGCTCGCCGTCATCCGCCACTGAGTCGGCGATGCACGCCGTCGCGGAAATGCAGATAAACCACGCGTCGCGCAAAGTGCGGAAGGCGACCATGCTGGCGATGGCCAGCAATGCCAGCTTGAATAGATCGACCTTGTTCTGCCGCCCGACGAAGAAAAATGCGGCGGCGCACAATAGCAATTGCACGTAGTGGCTGTAAGCGCGGAAGTTTAAGGGTTGCAGTTCCTTGATCATCATGTAGGGCGTCTTCGACTGCGTATATCCCAGGATGACCTGGTAGAGGTGGTAAGAATTTGGACCTATACAGGTAGCGACGACGCACGCGGCAAACACCGCGCCCAGAATTTCAGCCGGAAGTTTAGGAGGCAGCAGCCAGGCGGGCGCGCATCCGAAATGCTCAGCCAGCCGCTGAAGCACGTTCACCGCCAGCAGCAGCCCAACCAGAAACAGTCCGTAAATGAACTGGATGTGCAGGTTCGCCCACAACAGAAAAATCAACGGCAGCCAGTAGAGAAGCTGGACGCGGCCCGTGCGATTCGCTCCCAGCACCAGCGTCAGGGTGACGCAGAAAAGCATCATGGAGAAGAATACTGGCCGCGGCATCAGGTTAAACAGAAACGCGGAGCAGGCGACGACTGCCAGAACACACGCCGTCCAGAATCGTCCCGACAGACGGCGCAGGCTCCAAAAAGTAAAGTAGGCGACGCCGAGCGTCAACAGCGTTCCGTAAACCCCGATGCCGACCAGGCCAAACCACGCGTAGGCGCGCGACAGCAGCACTTCATAGCCCCAGCTGTAAGCCACCCACGGGCGATCGGCTGCCGTCCACGTGAAGAGGCCGTTGTGGGGGACGGCCATGTGTTGCACAACCCAGTCGCCCACTTTCAGATGCCACCAGATGTCGAGGTCGAGCACCGAGAACTTCAGATTGAAAGCGATCACCCCGACTACGACCAAAAGGCCGGCCAGCGTCAGCAACTGCAGCCACCGCAGGCGCAGCAACGGCTTCAACTCCGCCACAAAACCCATAGGTGTTTTAAGTGCAGCCACCGCTCCAAACCAGATGTCGTAATAAGCTTAGTCCCAACAATAACTTAAGAGTCGATGGGCCGCCCA
>JBELAI010000352.1:0-4467 GCA_049508975.1 Occallatibacter sp.
TCGACATCGGTTCACACCTGACCGCGCGAGGATCGGCAAGCGAGCCGCGACATCGGTTCGCAGAGCACGACGATCACCGCAACAAAGGGCCGACCCAAGCAGCAAATGGAACCCAAAAACTGAGAACTCAACAGCTTTATCAGGAATAGCCAAGTCACGTTGCTTCTTGCAAAGACTGTCGATCCCAATGAGATTAGCTTGAGAACGGATGAGCCTGCCAATGTCCGTCGAATGGGACGCAATACTGACTCCAAGCCTGCAAGCGATTTCTAAGAGACGACCCACAACGCATCCCGAACTGCTTGGGCTCATGTCTTACATCACACTCAAACACATTCGCTTTATGCGGCGACAGATACGGAGCAAACACAATGAATACCTTCATGACCACAGATGGAACATCGATTTACTTCAAGGACTGGGGCACCGGACCTATAGTTACGTTTTCGCACGGTTGGCCCCTTAGCGCCGATGCCTGGGACGCTCAAATGCTGTATCTCGTCCAGAGAGGATACAGGGTCATTGCACATGACAGACGAGGACATGGTCGCTCAAGCCAGACTTGGACCGGCAACAACATGCACACTTATGCTGACGATCTTGCCGAGCTTGTGGAGAAGCTCGACCTGAAGGAGATAACCATGGTGGGCCACTCGACAGGCGGAGGTGAAGTCGCACGATACATTGGGCGGCACGGATCCGAGCGGGTGTCCAAAGCGGTTCTGATCGCGTCTGTGCCGCCGATCATGGTAAAGACCGAGAGCAATCCTGGCGGTTTGCCAAAATCCGTGTTTGATGACATTCGCGCCGGAGTGCGCAACAATCGTGCGCAGTTCTTCAGGGACTTAAGCCTCTCCTTTTACGGGTATAACAAAGCGGACGCAGAGGCTTCTGAAGGAGTTCGGGACTCATTCTGGCATCAGGGAATGCAGTCTTCCATCGTTGCGTCGTACGACTGCATCGAGGCCTTTTCTGAGACAGACTTCACGGAAGATCTCAAGAAAATGAACATCCCGACATTGATCCTGCAAGGGGATGCCGACCAGATTGTGCCGATAGACGATGCTTCGATCCTCTCCGCTAAGCTCGTCAAGGGTTCAGTTCTGAAGGTGATCCCGGGTGCGCCTCACGGTCTTTGCACCACCCATGCGGACCAGGTGAATGCGGAGATACTCGCATTTTTGAAGACCTAGCAGGCTGCTGAAAGGCTGTCGCACAGTGATGGTTCTGCGCCGATCAGAGAGCCGCATTGACAGAATCAATCGGAAAGGACGACGAAATGAGTGAGGTGCCCCACATCCACGAATCCGTCGCCGGATTTTGCGGCGCTCTGGACAGCGACGAAAAACTCGTACAGTCCGCAAAGTCCGGCAATAAAACTGCGTTTGTCGAGCTATGGCGTCGCCACTCATCGACGGTCTTCCGCGCGGCGTATCGAATTGTGAAGAACCGTGAGGACGCTGAAGATCTCGCTCAGGAGACTTTCCTCAAGGCGTTCGCCAACCTGCAAAGCTTCAATGGCGCTTCAAAGTTTTCGACGTGGCTTGTGCGCATTGGTATCAACGCAGCGCTTGGCGAACTGCGCAGAAGGCGATCTAGCCCTGAAGCATCCTTCGATGGCCTGAATAATGACGACTCCCAGTGCCATTGGGAGATTCCGGATAAAGCCATTGATATCGAAGCCGACCTTTTAAGGTCCGAAATGATCGGCTGGATGAATGTGGCGATCGGTCGTCTCAATCCTATTCTGCGCACCGTCGTCGAAATGCAGCAGAGACATGATTACTCGCATACGGAGATCGCTTTACTAGCCAATCTATCCGTACCGGCAGTGAAGTCTCGGCTATCCCGAGCGAGACGAGCGTTGCGCGAACGATGTGTCTGAAGGGCAGCCAGGATTTTGCAGTCCTGTGACCGCGTGGCGGCTTCATATCTGCTAGTCAGAAGCACATCAAAGGTACGTGCTTGAAGCGCGCCGAGGTTCGTTGCCTTTCCGAGTCATTGAACGCTGCGCCGTTCCCTGCTATTTGTTCAGCTCCATTGAATTTATGCGAAGTGTACTCAAGGGTAATTACTCTTGAACGAAGTCGGTTGAGATACTCAGTTCCTTCCACTTTCTGTCGGAATTCAATTTCGCGAGATCGTTCTGTTCTATAGCCTTGAAAGCTTCGCTGCCGAGAATCAATCTAAGCGGTGGGTTGTCGCTGCCGGTAATGCGGAGCACGGCAGCGGCTGCTTTTGCAGGATCTCCCGGTTGTTTTCCATTGAAGCCGCGTTGAAACCGCGCAGTCTTCCCTACTGTCGCATCATACTCAGGATGCCCTTCGCGGATTGTAGAGGACGATCCTGCAAAGTCAGTGCGAAAGCCCCCCGGCTCAATGATTGTTACCTTTACACCGAGTGGACCGACTTCTTTCGATAGAACTTCCGAGAACCCTTCCACTCCCCATTTTGCGGCAGCGTAGGCTGCACGCCCAATTGGGCCTGTGCGACCGCCGATCGAGGAGAATTGAAGAATGTGGCCACTTCCTTGCTCCCGCATAAACGGAATTGCCGCTTTAGTGACATGAACGACGCCGAACAGGTTTGTTTCTACTTGCGCTCGAAACTCCGCCATGCGCATATCCTCGATTGGGCAGACGTCGCCATAGCCGGCATTGTTGGCAACCACATCCAGCCGCCCGAAGGCCTTGATTGCTTCAGCAACAGCACCGGTCGCCGCTTGTTCGCTTGTCACATCGAGAGCAACGGCGCGAATCTGATCGCCATAGCGCCTCACCAGGCTCTTGAGTTGTCCCGGATCACGCCCTGTTGCCACAAGTTTGTGCCCGGCAGCGAGGACCGCTTCTGCGAGTGCCCGTCCCAATCCGCGCGTACTTCCGGTGATGAGCCATACGTTTGTAGCAGCTATTTTAGTGTCAGTCATAATACGTGCTCTCCTTCTTCAATCATCGATCAGGTCGCGAATTCACCTTTTCCCGCCGAAGACAGCCGGTCTACTGTACCGCCTCAGCCCACTTCCAGCACGATCTTCCCAGGTTTCTTTCCGCCGTCGCGCAATGCCAACTGCGCTCTTGCCGCATCTTCGAGCGGATACGTAGCCGCAACAGCGACCGTCAGGCTTCCGGCTTCGACAAGCTCAACAAGCCTCAGCAGATCTGCTTGGTTCATCCGCGCAAACACCGTTGTCACACCAGCAGCGCTGTCGGCGATCGAGCAGGAACGGTATCCAGCGCGGCCCAACTGAGGATTGAGCGCAAGGACCCCACGCCCAACACAGTCGAGGATGGCATCCACACCTTCTGGAATTATTGCGCGCACGTCGCGAACTAGATGATCACCGTAGAGGACTGGTTCCACGGCAATCGAACGCAAATAGTTATGACTACTGGCTGACCCCGAACCTATAACACGCGCCCCGCATGTCACCGAAATCTGCGCGGCCAAGGAGCCCACACCACCTGAAGATCCGTGAATTAGAACAGTCTCGCCCCTCGTCAGCTTGAGCGTGTGAACGATTGCCTGGTATGCCGTGAGTCCCGCCAACGGTAGCCCGCTTCCTTGCGCCCACGTCGCATTGCGCGGCTTGCGAACCAGCATGGACGACGGGACTGATATCCTTTCGGCGTACGTGCCATGGTGAAGAATCTCCTCACGAACAAAGCCGATCACTTCATCTCCAGCGGTGAACTCGGTCACTCCCGCGCCTACACGTTCGACGATGCCCGCAACATCCCAGCCTGGGATCACTGGAAACCATGCGTCCATGATCGAGGCTCCAAGACCCGCCTGCAATGCAAGGTCCGCTGGGTTGAGTGCGGCCGCCTTGACCCTGATAAGCACGCTGTTCTGTGCCAGCTTCGGGTCCGGGACATCCGCAAGTTCAAGTACTTCAGGTCCACCATACCGCCGATAAATAATAGATTTCATGGTTAGCCCCTTATTCCCCAGGGAATGCCAACGGAAGGTTCATTAGGATGCGGAGCGTATCTATCTTCCATACGCCATTCACCCTTCGCAAGATTGGCCGATAGTAGCCTGCTTCGATTGGAGTCACGGTGCCCTGAACTCCAAACGCATCTTCGGGCCATCCCGTAGCAGGCCGCTCTTTGCCACGAACCTCAAAGACTACAAATTGAGCATCGATCGTTGCAATGTCGCCATCCACTTCAATGATGTGGTCATGGGTTGTATGGTGGCTCCAACCATGCGCGGGGTGTGGTCGCATCATCTGCGATACGGCGTCAGCGATCGCCTCCTGCCCCACCAATTCGCCAACGGGCTCCAGTCGGCCCGAGTTGTTATAGGAGATCTCCACGCGGCCCAAGTCCGTGAACTGCGCTGCCACTGCGGCTCCATCTCTCGCATCCGATCCCCGTACATACTTCGCAAGCACTTGCTGTACTTCTCGTTCCTCACTCATCGTTTCTTCTCCTTAAGTCCTCACGTAGGGTTCTCCAACATTTC
>JBELAI010000353.1:0-4450 GCA_049508975.1 Occallatibacter sp.
CCGCAATCTTGCTCAAATCCGTGATGAGATATCGAGCGTCCGCCGGGGTGGCTGATTGAATCACCGGCAACGAAGTGCAGTCCTTGGATATCGCCGCGAATAGGGGCAGGAGATTACCCAGGAAGGCGCTCAATTTTCCGCTGTCACCCAGAGAGGCGTCGGGCGTCAAACCCTGCTTTGCCAACCACGCCTTGACGGTCTTGTAGAACTCCGGATCTTTGGCAGCGGCCATCCCGAGCAAGATTCTTGCTGCGTCGGCTTGAGTGACGCCGGCGACGGCGGGCGCGGTTAAATAAGCAGTTAGCTCATCGGCGGTCGCCCAAGGACTCGAGGTGCCGCGCTCCGACAACATATCCGACGCGAATGCCAGTGCGGCCAGGGCGGCATCAAGGTCTGCGAGACTGAGTGGGTAGCTCGTCGCCGAAGCCGCCGTCAGCAGAGTCCCGCTTTCCTTGGCCACTGAATCCAGAATCAGTGCGGGTGTACGGGCCGATCCAATCACCCCCGCCGCCGCAGTGGCGCCGATCTGGATAAGGTACCGCTGCTCCGTGAGAGGCTGATTCGCGGGATACAGCGAATCCAGGAACGGATTGATGTTAGCACCTAGGTCGCCGAAATCCGCCCTGAAGTCTCCGGTTAGAGTATTCCAGGAAGCCGGAGTGGCTGTCATGCCCCCGGCGGACGTTGCATTGGCAAACGCCAAGGTCTTCGGCAACAGGGCTGCCACCGGATGGTTGAATTTCGGCGAATTGTCCAATTTCTTGAGAGTAGAGACGATCTCCTGCACCCCGACTATTTCCGCTTCTTGTTTGAACCTCTGGGCGATGAACCTGCTGATCGAGTCGATGGCGGCCGTGTCCGACAGCCCGCTCGGAATGCCGGCGTTGGCGGCAACCAGCGCGTTCGTGCTCGAGGTTTTCGCCTCGGACGTCAGCGCGCCGGATTTGAGCGCATCGACCTCGTCCAGGAAGTCTTTGGTATTGAGATTGTCCGGAGTAACATTGTAGGCCTTGAGAATGGTCCAAGCGTCCGCGCGTGTTGTTCCAGCCTTCCCTCGCAGGATGGCGACGACGTTGCCGGCGTCATAGAAAATATAGCTGGACGCGGGAGCCGCCGCCGGGACGGGCGCGGGCGCCAGACAACTGATACCTGCGGCGGCGAAGGCACGGAGCCAATTTATTCTTATCATCCCTGCAAACTTCCTTCCCGGCATCATCCCTGGTTGCCACCAGAGTATGCCTCGTCTCAGCTCAATAATCACCAGAGAAATTCAATAGCAGTACTTCCATGGCAGGCGACAAGAAAGCCAAACGCATCCAGAAACGACATGCTCCGGCCCGTAGCGCCCGACCGGGCGACCGCGAGAAGAAAATTCTTCGGGCAGAGATGGGCTGGCTCGCCCCGACCGCAAGACGGCCACATCACGGCCTGCCACCGGAGATTCTGGGGATTGGATACGGAGCAAAGCGTCGGGGCGGCGTGATCGTCGCCCCATCGTGCATTCGGGTTTACGTTCGAGAGAAAATCCACTCAAAAACGCAGATCAACCCGCGTCTTTTCATCAAACCTACGATCAGCGGAATCCCCACCGACGTCATCGAGCTGCGCTCCATCGTCGCACACCAGGCAGCGGGGGAATCGATCGGGACCGACAGCGGGAATATCGGTACGTTGGGCTGCTTACTGACCGACGGCAGCACGCAGTTTCTGCTCTCCAATAATCATGTCCTTGCCAACCTAAACCAAGGCAACCCGGGCGATCCGATATTCATGCCGTCGAGGGGTCAGATACCCACCGCACCTACTGTGGCATTACTGCGGGACTTCTCCCCCATTTCACTGGACGGGTCGGCGAACCGATTCGATGCCGCCATTGCAACACTTGTGCCCGGCGTGATCATCGATCCCGCCATCGACAACATAGGCACGATAGCCGTTTCCGTAGCTCCGCCCGACCAGGTCGCGGTTACCAAAGGCGGCGCCGCAAGCGGGCAGACCACCGGCGTCATCGACGGCATCAATGAAGACGTCCAAGTCATGTACAACAACGACCCCGCACAAACGGCGCATTTCACGGGCCAGATTGCGATCGTCGGTGATGGCATGCCTTTCAGCAGCCCGGGCGACTCCGGGGCCCTAGTAGTCACCAACCCCGCACTACAGCCCATTGGGCTATTGATTGGCGGATCCATCGCCCAGCCAGGAGTCCCGCAGCCGCACGCCTTCGCCTCGCCAATCCAACTCATCCTCGATCGTTTTCATATGACGATCGTCACTGCTTAATTAAACGAAGTGCAATTCCGCATCCTCTGTGGACCTCCATCGCAAAGCCGGACTTGTGCTCGAATTGGGCAATGGCTGTCGTCTTGAATTTTCGAGTAAGCGCCACATTTATCTGTACGGTTGGTCGGATACGTTGGAATGCGTTGCGACCGACGGAAAATCCAACTTCCTGCTGGACAGCTAGCGCGTCACGGACTATCAGAACGCAGGCAATGGCTAACCGGTCTATCTGCCGGCGACCGGTAGCGGGGCGCAGTTTCAGTGTGTGGGGCAGAATGTAGCTAGCCCTGTTATTTCGTTTGGACCGCGGACTCCGGACGCTTTCTATGCGGCGATCGATACGATTGCGGATTGGTACAATGTGAACCCTACCGGGATTGGGCATAATTTCCAAGACGGTTATCAATTCAAATATTATACCCTTAAAGTGATTTGCCCGCTGTGACCTACGCCGAATGCGCCACCCCGGCATCCGCGGAAAAGTTTGAGGTGGTGTCGGAGGGTATTTGGCCAATGCACTACGACGGCTCAAGACCGGAGGGGCACATGACGAAACAAACTGGTATTGTAGACGACGATGTGCCGTGCAGCGCGAAATCGGACCCCCGGGGTCATTGGTGGTCACTAGGACGGACTGCAGCCTGTTGGCATCCTGCCGGGGGCGGGAGCACTCACAAAATCCAGGTGCCCCACTCGTCTGCTTCGCCGATCGATGTGATTGCCAATCATTTCAAAATGTCCATCGTAATGTGAGCCCGTCAGGTCTAGATATAGGCGCGACTGAGCGCGCGGCGCATACGGAAGAGAGCCGCGACGCGTTCGCGTCAAACACTCTGGACAAGCAGGAAGCAAACAACTGTCGGCAAATAGAGCTGACAGATAAATGGCATTATCATGCAAGGTTGAAAAACAAAGGAGGATCAAACATCAATTCGCTGCTTGACTGACTACTACAAGGAATCTGAGGTCATAATTATGAATTTCGTATCTGTACGAAGCGCTCTTCAGTTCATCGAGCAGAGCGAACTTCCTCCACAAAAGGTCGATAGATCGGAACTTTTCAATCTCCCAGCGGGACTTGGCGTCGGTCATGAATCTTCAGCCCAGCGGGCGGTCGTTGTAGGATGCGATATTATTTCGTTTGTGAATGCTGTCTCTTCCGAACGCCGTCAGGCGCTGGTAAATTCGTCCCTCCTCGCACAACTCGTTGCGAAAAAACGCGTACCGGACTCGTCCCGCATCTATGAGTGGTACGATGCCTATTTTGATGCACTAGGCAATCTAGGCTGGGCGGTGCAAGAGCGTGGATTCGCGGTTCATCAGCAAACAAGCGAGAACTTCTCTGCCCATCAAGCCATTCTCGCGGTAGCAGAAACACTACTAGCAGGGGCGCCAGCGTCGCTTGCTCTGGTGAAATCCACACTAGATGCCTTGCGCAGTATGGACACTACTAGTCCATGGATTACTTTATTCGCTCGTGAGAGCCAAAATGCCAAATCTGCTAAATTTCAGGTCAGTCTCGTCAACGCCAATGAACCGGGTCCATTCGGCGTGACGATGATGGCTTTCGGTTTGGAGGCCACGTCGATGATAACCCAGGTATTATTCTTCAAGGCGAAACAGAGTTCAGCTACGCTTCGCCAGTACTCAGGCAAAATCACGATCAACACCGACGTACTGGACGGAATTCATGATGCCATCAGGAAAAAGCTCCTGGGTATATCCGAGAAATATATCCTCGGTCTTCCGGATTTGACTTAGCACTGCGCCATAAGTGTGATCAGGCTGTCTCTACTTGCTTCAGTTGTAGAACCAACATGGGCGAGGCCCACGTTGGGTCATTTTTGTCGTTGTCGTAAAGGTGCTTTCTTGCATCCCGAAATGCGAACTCCAGATACTTGTAGCGCGAATTCGAGCGGTTGAAAAGTTCCGTGTAGAAGGCCCGTGCGAATTGCTCAGCTCCGACATCGTCTACGCTCCAGCGAAAACCCAGTACGGCTGGCACAAACTGTTCCACCGCACGCATGATCAAGTTGCTGTCCGCGCTGCGGCAGCAGCTAAGAAAGAGGAACTGCGTACCGAGCAGAAGTTTGCTGAACCCGTCGACACGCAATACGCTCCCCTTATCGGCGCTCAACACTAGAGCAGCATCTCCGGACGCCCCGTT
>JBELAI010000354.1:0-4440 GCA_049508975.1 Occallatibacter sp.
GGAGAATCTGAAGTTCATTGAAGAACAAATGCGGGTCCTTCGACTCACCACCCCCAAACTGAAAAACGTTTGGGGCCCCGTTCGCTCAGGATGACAGGTCTATTTTTGATATGAACTTTGGAGACAGACGCTAGGTTGCCTGCTCCTCGGTCACCAGCGAATCCTGGATGTGCCCCATCTTCTCGTGCTTGGTCTTGAGGTAGCCGGCAAAGGTATCCTGCGGCGCAACTTCAGCCGACACGCGCTCGACCACCGTAATGCCGCCCGCTTCAAGCCCTGCCACTTTATCCGGGTTGTTGGTCATCAGCCGGACTGAAGTGACTCCAAGTAGCTTGAGAACTTCGGCCGGCAGTTCATACGCACGGCAGTCCGCGGCAAAGCCCAGTTCGACGTTGGCCTCGACGGTATCCATGCCATGGTCCTGCAGTTCGTAGGCCTTCAGCTTGGCCATCAGGCCGATGCCGCGGCCCTCCTGCTGCTCGTAAAGCAGAATGCCCGCGCCCTCTTCGGCGATCTTGCCCAGCGCCAGTTCCAGTTGCAAACGGCAGTCGCAGCGCAGCGAGCCAAACACGTCGCCGGTGAGGCATTGCGAATGGATGCGCACCAGCGGCGCTGCGGAGTGAACGTCGCCCATGACCAGGGCCACCAGGCCTTCGACCGCGTTGCCACTCTCCGGCGCGGGTTCGCAATCGGGCCGCGGCTCAGCCAGCAATCCCTCAAATCCAAATATGCGGAAGGCGCCCCAGCGGGTAGGAAAATCCGCCTCAGCGACCTTCTTCACGCTTACAAATGCCATGAGTACAGTTTACAGTGGCCGAGGGAGCAGTGGACCGCCTTCGGTTTGCTGCAATCCCACAAATTGCCTCGACCCCACACTGTCCACTGTTCACTGTCTCCTGCGGTACAGTGAAGTGGGACGGAGACTCGTGACAGACAGGCTCATCTGGATAACGCTGCTGGTCAAGCTCGGCGTGGTTGCGTCGGTGGCCAGCATCCTGGCGCGCGTCGTCACGTTCCGGCGGCTCTTTTTTGCCGATCGGCGCACCCACAGGCAGACGCTGGCGCTGCTCGCATTTTTCCTGGTGCCGCTCACGCTTGGCGTATGGGTTCGTTTCTGGGTGCCCAACTTTCTGGCAGCGGACATATCTTTTGAAGCGGTAGTCCTGCTAGGTCTGTTGCTCGGCCCTCGCTGGGCCATGCTGGGCGGCGTGGTGCTTTCCGGGCCCGCCGTCTATCACCATGAATACCTTGCCCTGCCTTTCGACGTGGCGCTGGGGCTGGCGGCGGGCATCCTGGGCCGTTTTGTCGAGGTGGAGGAGATCTGGTCGTTTACGCCTTTCATCGATCTGAGCCTCTACCGCTGGGTGCGCCGCAATCTGCGCCAGCCGCGTGTCGATCGCCAGATATTGCTTCTCGTTTTAATCGCTGTCATGGAGATGTTGCGCGACTGGGTGGCCCACGAGTATGCGCATCCGCCCCGGCTATTTGCGCTGCTCGCCTCGCAGATCTGGGTACAGGTTTTTGTGTGGCTCGCCGCGCCCATCAATGTGGGCATTGCTCTGAAGGTGTGGAATGCCCTGCGCATCGAATTGAAGCTGGAAGAGCAGAAGCGGCTGCTGCTCGAGGCAAGGCTCGACGCGCTGCAGCGCCAGATCAACCCGCACTTCCTGTTCAATACACTCAACTCCATTGCGTCGCTGGTGCGCGTGAAGCCGGAGATGGCGCGCGAAATGACCGTGAAGCTGGCCAACATTCTCCGCGCGCTGCTGAAAGACCACGACACCTACGTTCCGTTGCGCGATGAGCTAAGCTTCACCGACGATTATCTCGACATTGAAGTGGTTCGCTTTGGCGCGGACAAACTGCGCGTGAACAAGGAAATCGATCCGCGAACACTGGACGTGCTTGTGCCCAGCATCCTGCTGCAGCCGCTGATTGAGAACAGCATCAAGCATGGCCTTGAGCCGCGCTTGAACGGCGGCACAGTAACGCTACGCAGCCGCATTGAGGGCGATCGCGTGTTCATCGAAGTGGCAGACGATGGCGTGGGCATGGGCAACCGGCCCATATCGGCTTTGGCGCGCACTGGGGCAGGCATCGGGATGAAAAACGTGCAGGAGCGGCTGGAGGTGCTTTACGGCAATCTCGCGCGTTTTGAGGTGGTCAGCAACCCCGGCCGGGGAACGCTGGTGTCCATCGAAATCCCCGCCAACCTGCCGGATGCCGCTTAGGCCTTGACCTGAACGCCTTTTGCGGCGGCTCTAGCACTGGCTTTGGCGCGATGTGTTAGCCATAACTCGTACTCTTCCCGAATCGAAATCCCAGGCTTTCTAAAGGGGCGCTTGCCCTGCTGCATCAGCGTGAGGAATTCGTTGTAATCGTCGCCCGTGCTGGTGTCGTAAAGCGATGGAGCGGCAGATGCAGAGGAGGCGCCCGTTGGCGCCTTGTTAGAGAACAGCCCTGTGACCGACGCGAATCCATTGGTCGCGGGTGCAACCGCTGTCGCCGGCGCCACTGCTCCATCCGCGGCTGGTTCGACATGGACAGTAGCGGCTTGAATGGCCTCATCGTTATTGAGGCGTTCAATCTTCGCCTTCTCACCGGAGAACAGCCACCGCGCTTCAAACGGTGCCAGGCCGGGGAGAAAAAGCCGGATAAGTCCGAACAACGGAATCTGATGCCGGAGTACCGCAATGCTGATAAGCAGCCCAACGCAGGCCAGGTGAGTCAGGATCGCCTGCCCGATGGGCATTGACAGTCCGGCCTTTTTATCGGATGTAAACACCTTGAATGCGAGTACGAGGTGGTACACAACCAGAATGTAGGCGTAAGTTGCCCACGCAGCATCTGGCAATATGTGTTCAAGCATCCGTTCATCCCGATCTCCCGCGCGGCGCACAACTCCGCTCCTCGCTGCAGGTCAAAGCGATTGTTTGATGGAATCATGATCCCAGCTTCGACTTTTCGTGTCCATTCCACTTTGGAGTTACAGCGAAACGGAAGGGAGTTATCGACGTGGTCCGATAGCCTACCGCCCGGCTTTTTCAAGTGCGAGCACGGCATAACTCGTGGCGGCGTCGCTCATAAACTGGCCTACATTCGACTTAGGGTCGCGAGCCTTGTTCAAAGACCATGCCGGCCATGCGCCGGTCGTCTTGTCCTGGTTGGCTTCGAGCCACGCAAGACCTTGCGCGATGGGTCCGCTGGCGCGTGCCTTCGTCTGCGGATTCGCCGCGGTTGTTTCTTCGAGAACCAGTACCGCCAAGCCCGTCGCGTAACCATCCGCGCGCGTTTCAGCCGGCGAGTTATCCATGCGCTCCCATGTCCCCAGGTCGGTCAGGCACCATCCGCCCTCGGCGCGTTGGCGATCGTAAAGATCGTCGAGAAGCTTGCCGCGCTGGGTCGCCGTGAGTAGATTGGGAAACCAGTTCGATGCCCACAGCGCAACGACCTTATTGAGAAGCGGCTGCGCTTCGTAATGGCTGTTCAGATAGCCGGTTAATGCATTCAGATTCGCTGTAATCTTTGGGTCGTCGCGATAGCGATCGGGCGCTTTGCCCACGGCTACGGCCAACATCGCCGCGCCGTGATACTCGGACTCAGGCGACTCCCACGGCGTGTAATGAAAGTTCTGCCACACCCACGCTCCGGTCGTCGGACCGGCCTTCGACTGCAGAGCCCAGGCATTGTCAAAAGCCATGCGCGTGGTATCGCTCAAGTGGCCCGCCGCCGCGTCGTAGCTGGTCAAAATCACCGCGTTTAACACCGACTCGGCATTGCGCGATTCGATTTCCTTGCCCGCGCCGTATTTTTCATCGAGGTAAAACGGCTCGACATCCTTCCACATCTTCACGCGCTTTTGGATGCTCTCAAGCATCGCCAATTCCGCTCCCGCCGGTGCACGCTCGTGGAGGTTCTGACGCAGGCTTGGCCGCGCCAATCCATAAGGCGCCTGTGTGTGGCAGGAGATGCAGAATGTCCCATGATCCTTTTGCGTGCGGTCCCACGTCTGCCACCAGGCTTCGCGGCTGTCGAGGTAGCGTTCGGCAGCCTGGCGGTCCCATGTCGTAACGGAAGAGTCGGCGGCAAGAACGGGCTTAACCGGAGGCGCTGCGATTGTGAACGCAATCGTAGCAGCGACGGCGCAGGCCACGAGCAAACAAGCCGCCCATCGTCTGGTCCAAATGGGCTCGATCGTCATGCGCTGGACCTCCATAAGATGATTGCGGGGCATTTTGAGACTCGGATCAGGGAATCTCGGCTTTCTCAACAGCATACTTGATAACGGGCCCAGGGGCTTTGGAAGAAGTTATAAGACCAGGGCCGACGCATATAAATGTCCATAGCTTGCTATATGCATGGAGCGGGAAATAGGTAAGAAGGGGAGATGGACAATCCCCTGAAGTATTTCGCTGAGTTACGCGATCCTCGGATAGAACG
>JBELAI010000355.1:0-4414 GCA_049508975.1 Occallatibacter sp.
GCCAAGCCTATCGCGATTGGCTGTAGTTCGCTGAATACAATGAACCCTGCCCACCGGAGATCTGAGGGCAAGCAAGTATCGTCCACACCGCCGGTGTAGGGAAAAGTTAATCAACTAGTCTTCTTTGGCAGGCGGTTCAGTATATGCGGTTCCGCCGGGAGCTCAAACACGGGCCGCCCAAATAGTCACAGGAATCTTGTCAACTGCACGCGCTTTTGCGAAGATTGGCTCTCGAAGCTTTGATGAGTTACGATGATGCTTATTGACCGGCAAGACGTTTTCTACGCCATCCGCTCCGCGCGCCGCACACCGCTTCTGACGTGTGTTGTGGTGCTTGCTCTCTCCGTCGGAATCGGATTGAACGCGGGTGTATTCACAATTCTGAACTCCATGTTCCTCGATGCACCAACAAAGAAAGATCCCGCTAGTTTTGTACAGATCTATCCGCGCTATCAGGGCTGGTATATTGGACGGCCGCAGGATTCGTCCTTTAACGCTGAAGACTACGACGCGATCCGCAAACAGTCGCATTCACTCGCCGATGTTGCGGCATGGCAGAGAATCGGAACCACGCTCGACGACGTCCACCGGCCAGGCGATTCGACGCTGGTTACCTGCAACTATTTTCGTGTGTTTGGAATCGATCGCCCGTTGATGGGCAGGTTCTTCAATGCTGACGAATGCACGCCGGGAACGCCGGTGAGGATTGTTGTACTCAGCGAACATTTCTGGAGGGACAACTACTCTTCCGACCCGCACATCGTTGGAACGGTAATCCACATCAGCCGCCAGGCGCTGACGGTGATCGGCATTGCTTCCGATAGTTCGGCGAACCTGCTGGCTGGTGACATTTGGATTCCCTACGCACTGCAACCCGCATTCAGTCATGGCAACAATGCGTTCCAGAGTCCCAACTGGGCCTGGCTTACGCTAACCGGACGCATGCGCCAAGGATACTCGCGAGCCGATGCAAGGGCGGAGCTCGAAACAATCATCCGCCAGCGCGACCGCTTCTACCTTGAGCAGAGGATATTCACGCTGGATCGCAGAACCTACCTGGTGCTCACCGATGGATCGTTCATTCACAATCCTGCGTTGCAATCGGTTGCGATGATTCTTATGGCCCTAATTATGGGACCGCTGGCCCTGGTGCTGCTGCTGGCATGCACAAATGTGACCATGCTTTTTCTGTCACGCTCGGTGGTGCGCCGCGGAGAAATTGCAATCCGCCTTGCGCTCGGCGCCGGGCGCCGGCGGCTGATGCGGATGCTGGCATTCGAAAGCTTCATTACGGCTGCGGCCGCCGGAGTTGTCAGCATCTATTTGGCCGCGCGCTTTCCATCGCTGCTGTTCGGATTTGCCGATCCGTCCCACGCCAACGATGCGGCATCCATCCGGCCTGATTGGAGGGTTTTTGGGTTTCTGGCGGTTCTGGTGCTGATTGCGACCGCCGCGTCTGCTCTTGCGCCCATGCGCGAGTCATTCAGGTTCGACCTAATTACGGCGCTCAAAGGGCGCGAGGGCGCGGCGACTATGCGGTCGCGCACCACAAGCGTGTTGATCGTGGTACAACTGGCGATGAGCTTCGTGCTTCTGGCTGCCGCCGTTCTTTTCGCACGACTGCCTTTCATGATCACCAGACTCGATCCTGGCTTTGAAACGCGTCAGGTGATGACCGTTCCGTTTGACCTCGAAGCCCCTCAGTACACGGAGAATTCGGCGCGGGTTTTTATCAGCTCGCTGGAGGCGCGCATTCTTGAGATCCCGGGCGTGCGGTCGCTGGCGTGGGAGAGCGTGGCGCCATTCAATGTTGCGCCAATCAGCGAGGTTCGACTCGACAATCAGACGAAAGGGCAGGGCCGTCCGGCATCCATCGACAACGTAACGGCGGATTTCTTTGCTACATTCGGAATCTCTTTGATGCACGGCCGCTCATTCCGGGGAGCGGACGTTTCCGCCACCGGTAGCGCGGAGGTCGCGATCGTCTCCCAGGCATTTGCCATGACGTTCTGGGGCAATAACGATGCTGTCGGCAAGGTGGTGGTCACACCGGACGATAGACGGCTGGTCGTGATCGGAGTAGCACGGGATACGCGCTCGGAGCGCTTCAGTATTCTGGACGGGCCGAAGCTCTATACGCTGCAGAATCCTCAAGCTCGCGATGGCCAGCTCTTCGTCCGCTTCAGCGGCAGTGCGGCGCCAGTATCCGCGTCGATTGAAGAGATTATCAACAGCCTGGATAAGAGCCAGGAGGGCACACCGTCCACCATTTGGGATTTCCTTGAAACCAATGCGACATCGATACGCTCCCTGGCCAAGATCATTCTATTCATGGCCGGCATCGCGGTCGTGCTCGCCATCACCGGCGTCTACGGAGTACTGACCTTCGCGATCAGCCAACGCACGCGGGAGTTCGGCATTCAAATGATGCTGGGAGCGACCCGCCAGTCCATCTTCCGATCGGTGATGACGAAGGGCATTCGCCAGATCGCTCTGGGCCTTTTGTTCGGGCTGGCGCTGGCAATGCCGGCCGCCTGGGCTTTCATGCGCATCATGAAAAACGGCTGGTTGCGCATCGATACTTTCGACCCGTCAGTGTACGGCATCTCGGCGCTCATTCTGCTTGTGGTGTCGTTGTTGGCCATGTTTCTGCCGGCGTTCCGGGCAACGCGGGTAGATCCAATACAGGCGCTGCGGAACGAATAGGGGGACACTTCGTACCCGCAGAACGTGCGTCAATCGGTGGATGACATCACGGCCGTCTCTGTATCTTACTTTCGTTCACTATGTCTGAGGCATCCCCTGATTCTCCCTATGGAACGCGCTTTCCACCATCGGTACTCTGTGCAAGCCATGCACGCTCATACTTATCAAGGCTCTCGCTGATGTATCGCCAATAGTCCTGAGACGTATCCATCTGTGCGACTTCGTCGACGATGGATCGGAAGTATCCGAGACTGGCAATCGGGCCACTGATCTGCCCGTTGAGCCATGAGACATACTTTCTCGTGCATCCAAGCAGAAATGCATGCTCAATATCTTCAATCAGAACATGATCGGAAAAGAGAGCCTGGGCCAGCTTTTCGTCTGCCGGCGCAAACGTGAGGCGAACGCACCTTCGGGTTCCCAAGAGCGTCCGAATGCGTTTCATGTAATAGTCAGCGCTCTCGGTGTTTTCCGCGGGAGCCGGTATCACATAAGGCCAGAATGCATCGCAGATCTGCACCACGCCGCGAGTATGCTGGTTGGCCGCGAATCTCACCTCGCACACGCCTCGTTGCTTTAGCTCTTCGAAATAGACGATAACGGATCGGCGGCTTTTCGCGAGAGACTTCGCAACGCTCGTCTGATCGATCTCCAGGCGGGCACTACTTCGGTCCGCCCGCAGGCACAGAAATACATAAAGCTTGAATGCTCCATCCGAAAGCAACGTCATCGCAGAAGCAACTTCCCTCCCGGCAGCAAACCATCCGGTGGGATGCTTCAATTTCGGCCGTGTTGGTGTCGAATCGACCAGAACTCAACCCTTCGATCCGATCGCTCGGGAAAATCGATACACGAGTTTGTTGCCCACTGCCTCAGGCCCTTCAAGAGAAGCAGTTGCGATTTCCGGGTACGCCGCAGCATAGGTATCACGAACCTGATCCACGGAAAGCCCAGAACCTGGATCAGGCAGCCGTACACCGTTGTAGGTAAATTCTCTTTCCATCGGTTCAACCTGCATGATGTCTCCTTTGTTATTCAAAGCTGGTTTCGATGCTGCGCAGCGTCTGCCAGGACGATCTTCTCTCGCAGCCTATTTGCCACATTCATCTGCTCTATCAGCGACTCCTCGATGCCCATGAGACGCACGATAAGGTCGTCCTTTGCCTGTCGTCGCAGCCGCGCAACCCGTGCTTGTATTGCCGCCCTCTTTGCTGGTTCCGTCCGTGCATACAATTCGAGAATCAAGCGGCTCTTGATCTGAGGTGTCCGTGGCGAAGGCCGGTTGGCGAGGTACAACTGATAAGTACGCTCGTTCCGGATAATTGTGTTCGTCGATAAGGACCGTCCGAAGAGAAGGCGCACTTCGCCACGAATCGACGACAAGGTCACGGGGCGGTTTGCGTCGCGCAGGCTGCCTATTGCAGCCTCTACACAGTTGAGCGTTTCTCTCTTCTTGCTCTCCCATGCCGAGGCAAGCCAGACTGGCGTTACTCGCTTGCGATCGCCCTTGATCATGCCGTGCCTGGTGTGCTGAATGCTATCTGAACATTCTGAAGAGAGTCATCCCGGGTTAGCTCAATGAGACACATCTCTTCGAGCATCAATTCGCAATCCTGCACAAGCTGATTCAGGCGTCGTTCCTCTGGAAACAGCTTTTCGCTGGTGGACCACAGCGCATGTTCCTTGGCCCACGCCATCTTCTGTTCGA
>JBELAI010000356.1:0-4408 GCA_049508975.1 Occallatibacter sp.
ATCAGGGCTTCCCGCACCCGCGAATCGTTGGACGCCTGCGTCAGCACGTCCACCGAGTCCATCCGCACTCCCGAGTTGTAATTGTTGCGCGCCGCAAACAACAGCAACTGCTGGATGCGCTGGTCGTTCAGGGCGCCTTGCGCTTCCTGCGTCGAAACCGTGTCGTACTTGATGCTCACCTGATTCGTTCCCGGTTCCTGGGTCACGGACCGGATACCCGCAATCGCAGAGGATTCCAGCGGTTGAGGCTGACTGCCGCTGCCCGGTACGGTCGAGTACGTTCCCGCAATATTGCTGCCGCGCCCGGCGAGGAAGTTATAGGTCGCGCCAATGCCTCCGCCAAATCCCACGATGAAAATCGCCGCCGCCAGCGCCGGTGCCATGCGAATCTGCCGCAGCCACAGTGCGGGCTCAAGAATCAGACGACGCCACAATCCCCCCGGTTGCGTCGTTTCGAGCGCTTCCTGCAGGCGCATCCGCGAGGCCGCCAGTAGGTTCGGAGTCGGCTCCGCCACCGGCATTTCCGAAAGCATCGCGTGCAACTTGCGCGTCGCCTTCAACTCGGTCGCACACTCCGGACACCGCCCCAAATGCTGCTCTACCTCGTAGCGAGCGTCGTCCTCAAGCTCGTTGTAGACGTAAAACAGAATGTTTTGCCGCACCCATTCACATTTCATGTTCGTACCCCCTTCGCTGAGAAGCGCAAGCGTCGGATGCCTTGCCTCCGCCGTTGTGGCTGCGAGCTACGAGCTTCGGGCTTCGAGCAAACCGAGTGGATCGAAGCTCGCAGCTGTCCCTCATCGCATCTCCGCCAGCGCGGCGCGCAGTTTTTGCGTCGCGCGAAACAACGTATTCTTCGCCGTCTCTTCCGTCGTATTCAACATCTCGCCTACTGTGCGTAACTTCAGCCCGTGATAATGCTTCAACTCAAACACCATGCGCTCACGCGGCGTCAGGGCCGACAGCGCCGTCCCGATCTTTCGCCCCAGTTCCCGCCGCATTAGATCGTGTTCCGGATTCGCGCCCGCGCGCGTGTCCGCGAACTGCTCCAGCCGGCTGTACTCTTCACCGGAGGAGTCGACCGCAACCGGAGCCTCTTCTTTGCGCACATTGCGTTTCCGCAAATGATCGAGGCAGAGATTAGTGACAATCCGGTAGATCCAGGTGTAGAAGGAACACTCGAACCGGAAGCTGCCCAGATTCTTGTAGGCCTTGAGGAAGGCCTCCTGATAAACGTCCTGGGCGTCGGATTCCGATCCGGTCAAGTGCAGCGCCAGCCGCAGCACCGACTGATCGTAGTGGCGCACGAGCACCTCGAAGGCCGCACGGTTGCCCTGCTGCGCCTCGCGGATCAGACTGGTGTCGTCGATGCGGTTACTCTGCGCCGCCAAAGAGCCCCTCATATTTTCGTACAACGTGGGGTTCTGGTTCCCGCTGTCTTGTACCGCCCGTCTCGGTCCGTAACCAGGACGGTAATTGTCGCCAACCGGAATTGCCACAGCATAAGAATCGGCCGGCATTGTCTGTCTCTATCCCCTGCAAGTGATCAAGCCCTTTTTCTTGCCTTGCACGGAAATAGACGGGATAGAAGCCGGAACGTTAGCAGATTATCAGGAGTTGGCCCTTGGTTTGCTTGACAGTGTGTGTCTGTGTAGGGACAGCGGGTGCCCCATCCTTAACGTCGCGCTCTTTGCGACGTTAGGGTGGGGACTTTGACTTCCTATTTCAAGCGCCGCGCGGCCCACTCAAGTTGGCAGGTCAAAACTTGAGCCGCATCTCATTCGTAGCCTCAAACCCCAGCTTCTCATACAAAACCCGACCCTCCGTGCTGGCGTGCAAATTGACGGCCCGAAACCCCCGCTCCTGGACCCAAGCCAAAATCGCCAGCATGATTTGCCGCGCAATCCCACGCTTCCGAAACTCCTGTTCCGTGTACACATTCAGAATCACCGCCCGCTCTGTGCATGGGTCTTTGGGATTCGCCGGCCAAGGACCGAGCAGCACGCCTCCGCCACCACAGACGCGGCCCGATCCATCCAGCGCTAGCCAGTGGTGATACGACCCATCGGCCAGAGCCCGCGCCAGGAACGTCCCTGCCACTTCCACCATCCGATCGAGTTCCTCCGCTGTACCTTCCCCCATATCGCGAAACATCGACCGCCGATGATGAAGAATGATCGCCAATTCACTCGCCGCCGCCTCTCGAATCGTGATGTCAGAGTGTGTCATCGCTCATCAATCCCTGGAATTGTCATCGCGAGCAGAGCGAAGGATCTGCAGTTCGCCCGAAATGCCGGGCGCATCCTAAAATCGCGCTCTTTGCTAATTTTACGGTGGGATGTTCCACCCTGACACGAAGATTCGTCAGCTTGCAGTAAGAAGCCTATGATCCGGCTACCGCCGGCCCTTGCAGATTGGAGCGACCCATCCCAAAACAACGGCCGTAGCGCAATATCTGGAGCAAGTAAAAAGGCGCAGCTACGAGCCACGCCTTTTCACCTCATAAGCGTCAATTGCCCGCTACCGTGACGGCAAGCCCTCATTCAAGCTGAATATCAGCCCAGGATAGAATTCTGCCGTACCTTCGGCGTCCCCCCAAAATGTGCCGTCCGAGGCCTGAAGCAGAGATGTGGGATTGCCGAAATTTCCGGTGAATGGCACTGTCTTCAACAACGAGCCATCTTCAGCCGAAAGTTCCATAATGCCCGACGTGCCTGCGGTCATGTCACTGTAAGTTGACCAAAGATTGCCGTTCGACGCCGCGATGGGCGCGGACAATCGGTAGCCATACGCTAACTCGGAAAAAACCTGCAAATTGCTGCCATCCAGTCCAACCTCGAAGAGTGCGTTCTTGTCGCTATCCTCGACGTTCTCCAAGGTTCCGTAAAGATTGCCGTTTGCACCTTGTACTACCCCAAAGGGAAAATCCAGACCCGGGAAGTTAGCAACAAGGGTGAACACGCCCGTGGTGTCGACCTTAAAGATCGGCTCTTGGTCGAAAATTCCGAAGGCTCCGTAGAAATTTCCGTCCGACGCCAAAGTGAGTCCGAGCGGACCGGCGAATCCGTTGCTGCCATCGAGCACAGTGAGTACCTGGAATGCTCCGGTGGAGACGGTGATGCTGAAGAACACGCCGCAGCCTTTAACAAAGCTGCAATCATAATCATTGGAACCACCCTGGAATGTGACGCCATAAACATTACCGTCCGGCCCGTCGGCCAGGCCCATCGGCAGCGCGCCATCGGGGCAACCGGACGATTGGCAGAAGGCGTGGAGCACCGTAAATCCGCTGCCGTCCTTGGCGATGCGGAATAAGACGCCGACAAAATTCCCCCCGCCCGATGACGTCGTACCGTAAAGGTTTCCGTCCGCACCTTCCATCAAAAAATTGGGACGGCTCCCCTCGGGACTGGGATTGCCGCCGGTGAAGGTGTGGAGCAAGGCCAGCTTCCTGGCCGGCGTGAGCGAAAAAATGGTGCCGCCCTCCAGCGTCTTGCCCTCTCCATCCACGCTCGTCGTGGTTACGCCGTAGAAGTTGCCGTCGGAGGCCTGGATCAAGGCCACGGGTCCCGCGCCGTCTTTGCAAGTCATCAAACCGCACCTGAACTGGTGCTCGACCCTGGGCTTCGGGCTCGCGGCACAGAGCGCCGCCGCCACGAAAAGCATCGGGAACAACAGAGCCGTGAAGTATCTCAACTTTTTCATGGTGACTCTCCTACTATCGGAGCCATACTAAACATCAAAAACTCAAATCGAGACAAGTTATTTTTTAGTCACATCGACATCACCTTGTAAAACTGGTTACTTTCTCAGCTTGTTCGGCAGGTCGCCAGCAGTGGTCCCATGGCCAGCAACTTCGTCCTTATCCGGAGGGCCCGCGACCAGGTAGCCATAGTTGTCCCCGAAGTAGACGCCCGTGTAGGTTCCAGCAACGCCCATCCAGGCATACGGGCCGGTGAAGACCCCATGCTTCATCTTGCTGGCCTTACCAGACAGCCACAACGTCCACTGGTCGCCGATGTAGGCATCGTATTCGGCGTCGAAGATGCCGTCGCCCACGACAATGCCCTTGCCGTAAGCCGGCTGGCCGTCGTTACCGGTGGTGGCGACGAAACCAACGATCGGGGAGTTGTATTCGAGTTCGCAGACCGTTGTGAGGTCGTCATACCCTGCAACCACGCCGCCACTGCTATAGGTGATGACGATGTAGTTGCAAAATGGTCCATATCCGGTGGCGGTAAAGAAACTGAAGGTACCGGTCTGCGCCGAAGCGAAGCTGCAGCCCAATACCACGAGAGTGATCACCGCTAAGATATTCAATTTCACTGAACTTCCTCCGTGAGAAAGTGTCCGTCTCCCATCTGGGCCCCCTACTAAACACCAGAGACTCGAATCGAGACAAGTCATT
>JBELAI010000357.1:0-4830 GCA_049508975.1 Occallatibacter sp.
TCCAAAGTTCATATCAAAAATAGACCTGTCATCCTGAGCGAACGGGGCCCCAAACGTTTTTCAGTTTGGGGGTGGTGAGTCGAAGGACCCGCATTTGTTCTTCAATGAACTTCAGATTCTCCACACTACCCTCGCAGCGTCTTGATGACCTTTGCGGTGGTCACCACCTGGCCCACATGCCGCTGCGTGTGGTCGGCTACGTGAACCAGTGCGCCGCCAATGCTGGTGGGCAACTGCTTGCGACCGACTCCCCGAAAGGTGTCGAAGTTGGCTGTGGCCAGCACGCGCACGCGGTCCGCCGCATTGCTGAAGGAGACTTCGACTTCGGACAGCAGGACGGATAAGGATTCTTCCCCGCTCTGCTCGCCCTTGAGGGCGGTTAACTGCTCGACGGAGAGCTGATTGCCTTCGGCGTAGGTGAGGATGCGGTCGATGGAACGGGCGATGTGGCGCAGATGGAATGCGACCGAAGGCAGTTCGAGCGGATGGGAGTGAACCTCGGCGTCGGTGAGGCCTTCGGTCCATTTAGCGATGTCGTCGAGGGCCAGATCGAGGGCGTGCAGGACACTTCGGCATGGGTTCCGCGGAGCCAGGGTTCTACGTAAGGGGTGGAGACAGGGGAAGTGCTCATGAGAAAATCCTCTAGCTGGAAATTTAGTACTGGGTTGGGTCGAGGTTAAGGCCGCGAAGGCCTAATTCCACAGACGAAAGAGAAGCTCCCATCCGAAGTAGAAAATGATCAGTGTTATCCCTACTTGAATCGCCCATCTTTTGGGGGGCGTCTTGAACAGGAAGCCCTGTGCGACCCAGATTGGGACTGCTGCGATAAGGAAACAGGCTCGAAAATCCAAACGGCTGTAATGCTGCAAAACTAAAGCATAGAACATGAGCGCTATACCGCTCAGCGACCCGATCTGATCGGGGGTGGGTAGAAAATTCGCGGTTTTCCCAGTAGCTTTCATCACGCGGACTTCCGCCTTATGCTTCAGTTTCTAGTCCCCTGGATCCTTGGTTCATTGTTCGGCCGGCCAAAGAACAAAAGCAGATCCTTCGACTCACCACCCCCAAACTGAAAAGCGTTTGGGGCCCCGATCGCTCAGGATGACAGGTCCTTTTTCTGTTGCGGATTTCAGCTACATGCATTACCCTGCGCTCTTCACCCTGACAACAGTGATTTTCTCGAATCCCTCCTCGAACACCGGCGGTTTCAGCTTCTCGGCCATCTTGCGCATTACATCTTCGCTCACTGACCGGTCGCGCTTCGAGTTGCGCTCCAGGCAGACTTCCAGCGGCACATCGAAGAATACGGCTTGCACCTCGTAGCCGAAGCTCTTGGACATCTTGATCCACTGGCGGCGCTCGTGAATCGACAGGTTGGTCGCGTCGACGTAGTTCCACGGCATGCGTGCAATCAAGCGGGCACGCAGCAGCGAACGCAGGGTGGAAAAGACCAGGCCCTGGTAGCGCTGTTCTTCAACGTCGTCGAAGAGAATATTGCGCAACAGGTCGCTGGAAAGCGGCGTGACTCCGCGACGCCGAAACCAGGTGGTCTTCCCCGAACCGGGCAGCCCGATGGCCAGCACAACATAGCCCCTGGGAGCCTGGGGCGAGCGCTCAGCGGCTTCAGGCTCCTTCGCGGGCGCCGTGGGAGTCTCCGGCTGGGTTTCAAGCTCGAACCGGCCAGAATCGGCCTGCGCATTCCATTCCTGCCTGGCGGGTGGGTCGTGGCGGGCGTGGCGAACCGGGGGTTGAGCGCGTTCCTGCGGAGCGGGTGGCGGCGCTGGGCGAGGCGCCGGCGGCTGCTGAGGTCGCTGTGCCTGGTGCTGCTGCGCGGGCTTTGCCGCCGGTTCGTCGTCTGCGTAGGAGGGAATCAGCGGAGCCAGCTGATTCGAAGGGAGTTCCTGGCCAATTTTGCCTGTGGATTCCGAAGTGTTGGGTGCGCGTCTTGAACGTCTTCTCATCGAGCCTTGGACACCTTCTGTATGTCTACCCGAATACCATACTTGCCGTTGACGCTGCAAATAGTGTGCAGTGCGTCACAGCCTGTCCCGTATCCGGAAGGGCACAATATTCATGAGGAACTATCAGCTTTCAGGACCGGATTCGATGAGTTTTCATCAGTCCTCCTGCGGCCGGAGTGTTACCATCATGGGTTTGGTGGAATCGTTTTCTGGACTCATTCCAAACGCCGGTTCTGGACTCGTTTGAAAGCTCAACGACGCACGCTCACAACACACAGCTTCACCGATTACGAAGGAGAATAAGCACATGGCAGTAAAGGTTGGAATCAACGGCTTCGGCCGCATTGGCCGCAACGTTTTGCGCGCCGCACTTGGAAATCCTGAGATTGATTTTGTTGCCGTCAACGACTTGACCAGCCCGGCCACCCTGGCGCATTTGCTCAAGTACGACTCGATCCTCGGCAACCTGAAGAACGAGATCGGCTCCGGCGAAGACTTCATTACCGTCGATGGCAAGAAGATCAAAGTCACATCCGAGCGCGACCCCGCCAAGCTGGATTGGGCTTCCGTCGGCGCGCAGATCGTGGTCGAGTCGACCGGCTTCTTTACCGATGGAGCCAAGGCCAAGGCGCACCTGGGCTCGACCGTCAAGAAGGTCATCATCTCCGCCCCTGCGACGAACGAGGACATCACCATTGTACTGGGCGTTAACCAGGGCAAGTACGATCCTGCCAAGCACAACATCATCTCGAACGCCAGCTGCACGACCAATTGCCTTGCGCCGGTTGTGAAGGTCATCCTCGAGACCACAGGCCTCGTCAGCGGCATCATGACCACGATCCACAGCTACACCAACGACCAGGTCATTCTCGATTTTCCGCACAAGGACCTGCGCCGCGCCCGTGCCGCCGCCCTCAACATGATTCCCAGCTCGACAGGCGCCGCCAAGGCCCTGAAGCTGGTGATTCCTGAGACCGCCGGCAAGCTGGACGGCTTCGCGATCCGCGTCCCAACACCGAACGTGTCCATCGTCGATTTGACTTACATCGCCGAGAAGCCGACCACAGTGGAAGCGCTTAACGCCGCCTTCGTTGCCGCATCCAAGGGCGAGTTGAAGGGCATTCTGGGCGTTGACTCCAACCTGCTGGTCAGTTCCGACTTCAAGGGCGACAAGCGCAGTTCGATTGTGGACGCGCCGTTGACCAAGGTAGTCGGCCAGAGCGTCAAGGTGCTGAGCTGGTACGACAACGAGTGGGGCTACTCCAACCGCGTCGTCGACCTGATCGGCTTCCTGGAATCGAAGGGGTTGTAAGAGGCAGGGATCAGGGGTTAGGGATTAGGGATTAGTTTCCCCGATCCGTGACCTCTGATCCATATTTCTGGTCTTTGATCATTCCTATGCGCCAAAACATCACTGGCGGTTCTCCGTACGAGCCCATCATCGGCTTCTCCCGTGCCGTGCGCGTGGGGAACTCCGTTCATCTTGCCGGAACCGGGCCTGTCGGCGCGGAGAACGAGGATGTAGCCGGACAAACGCGGCGCATCTTTGCTATCGCGGCTGAAGCGCTCGCGAAGGCCGGTGCGAAATTGGAACATGTGGTTCGCACACGCATGTATCTGACCCATGTCGAAGATTGGGAAGCCGTGGGTCGCGTTCATGGCCAGTTCTTCTCCGAAGTTCGTCCCGCTGCCACGATGGTAGTGGTTGCAGCATTGCTCAACCCCGCCTGGCGCATTGAAATCGAGATGGACGCTGTGATCCCGGAGCCATAAACCCCAGAAGCAACCACGGATTGGTGATCCTCTGATCACTGACAACCGATCACTGATAACTCAAGGAAGACACCATGCCCAAGCTCTCCATTCGCGATATCGATCTGAACAATAAGCGCGTTTTCATCCGCGTCGACTTCAACGTACCGCTCTCCGAAGACGGCTCTACGATCACCGACGACACACGCATCGTAGCCACTCTGCCCACCATCGTTTACGCCATCAAGCACAACGCCAAAGTCATTCTGGCCTCGCACCTGGGCCGTCCCAAGGGAAAACCGAATCCGAAATACTCGCTGCGCCCGGTGGTCGACCGCCTGCGCGAGCTGCTCGACAAGGAAATCGGCTCTTTTGAAAATGTGGCATTCTCCCCGGACTGCGTCGGCGAAATCGCCACGGAAATGGCGACCAAACTTGAATGTTGCCAGGTCCTCTTGCTTGAAAACCTGCGCTTCCACGCGGAGGAAGAAGCCAATGATCCGGCGTTCTCCAAAGCCCTGGCGTCGCTTGCCGACCTCTATGTCAACGACGCGTTCGGCTCTGCTCATCGCGCGCACGCATCGACAGAAGGCATCACGCACTTCCTCAAGCCCGCCGTTGCCGGCCTGCTCATGGAAAAGGAAATCACCTATCTGGGCAAAGCTCTTGAAAGTCCCGAGAAGCCATTCGTCGCTATCATTGGCGGGTCAAAAATCTCCGGCAAGATCGACGTGATCGATAACCTGCTCGACAAGGTGGATACGCTGGTGATCGTGGGCGGCATGGCTTACACCTTTCAGCGCGCGCTCGGCGTAACCACCGGCAAGAGCCTCGTCGAGGAAGACAAGATCGACATGGCCAAGGCCGCGCTCGATAAAGCGAAGGCCAAGGGCGTCAACCTGCTGTTGCCCGTCGACAATATTCTTGCCGACAGCTTCTCGCCCGACGCCAAGACCCAGCCCTGGGACACCTCCGTCAACTTCCCCGCCGATTGGCAAGGGCTGGATATCGGGCCTAAGTCCATCGCGGCCATTGAGTCCGTCGTCGCCACCGCCAAGACCATCGTCGGGAATGGCCCAGCCGGCGTCTTTGAGTTTCCGCGATTCGCGGTGGGCAC
>JBELAI010000358.1:0-4388 GCA_049508975.1 Occallatibacter sp.
TCCACCCGCTCAGGTTATCGAAGTGCCCGACATGAACCTGATCACCATTGACCAGAACGACCTCTCCAAGTTTCCTCTTGTCACGGTCGATCAGATGCAGGCCACATCAGAGCTGAACGCCACAGGCTCTGTGTTCCCCGACATCTCGCGCGAAGTGCCGGTCATCTCGCTAGCCAATGGCCGAGTTGTCGACGTCCTGGTACGACTCGACGACAACGTGAAGAAGGGGCAATTGCTCTTCAAGGTGCAGAGCTCCGACGTAACCAACGCCTACGATGCTTATCTCAAGACTGTGAACGATGAGCAGCTCGCGCGCAAGAATTGGATTCGCGAAAAAGACTTGCTTGATCACGGGGCCGTCTCGCAAGCCATCGCGGACCAGGCCGAAGATTCCGAAAACGACGCCAAAGCCGACCTGAATGGCGCCGAACTACAGCTCAAGATGTTGGGCGTCGATAAGGATCATCCCACCGATGTGATGAACGTTTACGCACCCGTATCCGGAGTCATCATCGGCCAGAACATTACCAACTCCGGGGCAGCAGGCGTTACTCTCAGCGGCTCTTCGACGGCCTTCACCATCGCAGATCTCACTCATGTCTGGATTCTTTGCGACGTTTACGAAAACGACATTCCCAAACTGCAGCTTGGCCAGCAGGCCCGCATCATTTTGAATGCGTATCCCGATCGCCCGATCACTGGCCGCGTCGGCGACATCAGTCCGGTCCTCGATCCCGTTCTGCGTACGGCCAAGGTCCGTGTGGAAGTTGAAAATCCAGGATTTATCAAGCTCGGAATGTTTGCCACGGCAACATTCACCGGCAGTAAAAAGCAAACCGTCTCCGTGGTTCCCGCCGATGCCGTGTTGCACCTGCATGATCGGGACTGGGTGTATGTGCCGGCGGGCGGCAATCGCTTCAGGCGCACTGAAGTTCACGCCAGCGCCATGTTGCCCGGCCATAGACAGCAAGTTGTCTTTCTTGCACCCATTCAGCCAGGCCAGCAGGTTGTGACTAACGCACTTTTGATTGACGCCCAGGGGAACCAATAAATGATTCGCGCTCTCGTCGACTTCGCGCTCAAGAATCGTTGGATGGTGCTGGGCGGAGTCATTGTGCTCACTGCCTGGGGCGTACTTGCATTCCGCAGCTTGCCGGTCGAAGCGTATCCCGACGTCGCCAACAATTACGTTCAGATCATCACACAATGGCCGGGACGCAGTGCTGAAGAGATTGAGCGCCAGGTTACTGTGCCCGTTGAGATCCAGATGGCCGGCATTCCCCACCTTACCCATCTGCGATCCACCACGCTTGCCGGCCTGTCCAGTCTCATGCTCGTTTTCGATGACGACTCAACAAGCGATGTCAATCGCGAGCATGTTCTCGAACGCCTAAGCATGGTCAATCTACCCGCCAATCTAGTGCCACAGATGGGCAGCGACTGGAGTCCAGTCGGGCAAATCTTCTGGTACACCCTCGAAAGCACCAATCCCGAATACGATGTAATGGAGAAAAAGTCTCTTGAGGATTGGACACTCGAGAAGGATTTCAAGAGTATCCCGGGCGTTGTAGATGTCTCAAGTTTCGGCGGCCCTACGAAGGAATATCAGATCCGGCTCGATCCGGAAAAGGTCGTCGCATACGGACTCTCCATTTCTCAGGTCGAGCAGCAAATAGCCAACAATAACTCCAACGGCGGCGGAAGTTTTATCGAACAAGGCGAGCAGCAGATCAATGTTCAGTCGCTCGGTCTTTACAAGACAGTTCAGGACATCGAGAACACTGTGATCAAGACCTCGACCGGCGCTTCTATTCGCGTGAAGGACATTGCCACCGTCGTCCAGGCGCCCAGAATTCGCCTGGGCCAGATTGGCCGCTCGACGCATCTGTCTAACGGCGAAATCATCGACAATCCCGATACGGTGGAAGGAATCGTATTGCTTCAGAAGGGGGATGACTCCGATCCCGTTCTGCAGGGCATTCACGAGGAAGTCCACAAGCTCAATAATGGGATTCTGCCGCCCGGCGTCAAGGTAGTTCCCTTCCTCGATCGTTCCGATCTCGTCCGCTTCACCGTGAACACGGTTGAATACAACCTGACTGCGGGCATGATTCTTGTTTCAATCGTCTTGTTCTTCTTTCTTGGCAATGTGCGCGGCGCCGTGATCGTCGCCCTGACTATTCCGTTCTCGTTATTATTCGCCGCGATCTGCCTCAACATGATTCATGTGCCGGCAAACCTGCTTTCGCTCGGAGCGCTCGACTTCGGCATGCTGGTGGATGGCTCAGTGGTGATGATCGAGAACATTGTCCGCCATTTAATGCGTGCGCGCACCGGCCTTACTCCGGCCCAGCGCATTCAAGAAGCTGCGCACGAAGTTCAACGCCCGGTCTTCTTCGCTCGCGGCATCATCATTACGTCGTATCTGCCTATTTTCACTTTGCAAGCGGTTGAGGGCAGGCTCTTCAAGCCTATGGCCTGGACGGTTTGTTTCGCACTCTTCGGAGCGCTGATCTTCGCCATCCTTGTGGCGCCGGTCATGGGACTTGTGATGTTTCGAAATGGCGCCAAAGAGTGGCGCAACCCCTTCATGGAGTGGCTCACAGTCCGCTACCGCGAGGCTGTTCGTGTTGCCATCATGCATCGCAACTGGACGCTCGGCGTCTCTACAGTTCTGTTCGCCTTCGCGATCTATCTAACTGTCGGCGGCCCCATCGGCTCGGAGTTTCTGCCACACCTCGATGAAGGCTCAATCTGGGTGCGCGGAACTCTGCCGCCCAGCACTGGTCCCACAACCAGCATCGACTTTACCAACAAGGCCCGTGTGGTGATGGCGTCGTTCCCTGAGGTGACGAAGGTTGTCAGCCAGACAGGCCGTCCTGATGATGGAACCGACACTACCGGCTTCTTCGACACCGAGTACTTCGTCGAGCTTAAGCCGATGAAAGAGTGGCGCCCCATTTTTCATCAAGACAAGGAACTTCTCATCGGGGCAATGGATAAGCAGCTTGAGAAGTTTCCCGGCGTCATCTGGAACTACTCGCAGCCCATTTCAGACAACATGGAGGAAGCCGTCTCTGGCGTGAAGGGCGAGCTCGCGGTAAAGCTCTACGGAGACGATCTTCGCGAACTCGAACACACTGCCGAGCTTATCCAGTCGCAGATGCAATCGGTGCGCGGTATTGAAGATCTGGGCATCTTTCGCATTATCGGCCAACCCAACCTGAATTACACCGTGGACCGCGATGCCGCGGCTCGCTGGGGTATCAACGTCTCAGACATTCAGGATGCAATTCAAACCGCTGTCGGTTCATCCGCGCTAACCCAGTTGCAGGAGGGTGAGGCCCGCTACGACGTGACCCTCCGTTACCAGCAGCAATACAGGGATACGCGCGAAGCAATCGAGAATGTTCGCCTGCTTGCGCCCTCAGGCGAGCGCGTTTCCCTCGCTCAACTAACAAAAGCCTCCGCGGACGACGGGGCCGAAGAGATTTACCGCGAAGGCGGTCAGCGCTACATCGCCATCAAGTACTCGGTCCGTGGCCGCGACCTCGGCTCCACCGTCGAAGAGGCCATTGGCAAGGTGACCCGGAACGTCAAGCTGCCCACCGGTTATCACCTGGAGTGGGCCGGGGAATTTGCCAGCCAGCAACGCGCCAACCGACGCATGGCAGTAGTGGTGCCTATCACCATGCTGGCCATCTTCCTCATCCTCTATACCATGTTCCGCTCGTCAAAGTGGGCGCTGCTCATCCTGGTGAGCGTCATCATGGCTTCAGTTGGCGGCCCGCTCGCTCTTTTCATTACTCACACCAACTTTTCGGTCTCATCGGCGGTCGGTTTCCTCGCGCTATTCGGGGTCTCAGTTGAAATCGGCGTCATCATGCTTGAATACATTAACCAATTGCGCGCCCGCGGCAATACCATCATCGACGCCGCCGTCGATGGAGCTGTTCTACGCCTGCGCGCCATCATGATGACCATGCTTGTGGCCACGCTGGGACTTTTGCCGGCCGCGCTTTCGCACGCCATCGGCTCCGACTCTCAGCGCCCATTCGCGATTGTCATCGTGGGCGGCCTCATTACCAACCTCGCCATCAGCCTTTTCCTGCTGCCCACGCTCTACGTTTGGATGGCGCGCAAGGATGACGTGCTGCCGCCAGCGGAGCTTTCAGAAGAAGTCTAGCGCTTCAGCAGGCCAAGCCCAACGCCAGCATGATCTGATCTGCTGCCTCCATCGGCGTGCACGTACTCGTGTCAATCCTGACAGCGGCCTCGGGCATTTTCGGCGATTCGAAGGCTCCGTCTGAAAGAAGACGCTCGAACAATTGCACGGAGGTCAGTTTGCCGAACTCACTTCTGGTTGCATCGCCCAACCGCCGTTTCAG
>JBELAI010000359.1:0-4681 GCA_049508975.1 Occallatibacter sp.
TTGGGTTGTTCTTGATCCAATTGCCGCAGGCATATTGATAGAAGTCGGTGCATGGATCGGCGGTCTTGTCGATCGCCGAGAGATCGAAGCTCTTGATGCCTTGCGGGGCCGTGGGTTTGGCGGCATCGGCCTGCGCGGACGCGGGGACCTGCGCCAGCCAGGTTGCGGCGGCGAGAGTCAGGATGGAAGCAAGGCGAAGGCGATTCATCGGGAGTCCTTTTTGGAAGCAGGGTCGACTGGCCGGATCGATCGACTCGTGGAGAGCACTCGAAGAGCCGTGATCGAAACTCAGGCAGTCAATTCTCGTGCGGGCTGCATTGCAGAAAAGCCTATCACGCGGGACGCGCGCGAATGAAGAGGGCCGGGAATCGGTGTTGAAGAACGAGGTCGACTTCGGCCCTGCGCGTTTGCTACACTCCGGGGACGGTTTCCAGAGGAGACAAGCGAATGCTCAAGCGAGCAAGTTTTGCACTTTCAATGTTCGTGGCAGCGGGCGCGATTGCAGTGCTAGCTCAACCGGCGTCGCAGCCAGCGGCCAAACGCACACTGGTGCGCGCCGGCCACCTGCTCGACGTGAAGACCGGCAAGCTGATGGATGGAAGGACAGTAGTGGTAGTGGGTGAGACGATTCAATCGATTTCGCCGACGGCTAATGTGCAGGCGCAGGCCGGCGATACTGTGGTCGACCTGAGCGGCATGACGGTGCTGCCCGGCCTCATCGATGTACACACGCACCTGACGATGAATCCGGACTTCGATCCATACCGCGAGCTGACCTCGACCAGCGCCAAGGAGGCCATCAACGGGGTGGTCAATGCGCGCACCACGCTGTTGGCCGGATTTACTTCGGTGCGCAATGTTGGCGCATACGGCTTTGTGGATGTGGATCTGCGTGACGCCATCAATGCCGGCCAGGTTCCGGGGCCGCACATGCTGGTGAGCGGGCCGCTGCTGGGCATTACCGGCGGCCACTGCGACGAGAATCTGCTGCCCATCCAATATCACGTGGTGGGCGACGGCGTGGCCGACGGCATTGCCGAGGTGCAGCACAAGGTCCGCGAGAACATCAAGTATGGAGCCGACCTGATCAAGATCTGCGCTACGGGCGGCGTGCTGTCGAAGGGCGACGATCCGCAGGCGTCGCAATATACGTTGGAGGAGATGCAGGCCATCGTTGCCGACGCACACCGGCTGGGCCGCAGGGTGGCGGCGCATGCGCACGGAGCGCAGGGAATTCTGTGGGCCACCGAGGCGGGAGTGGATTCGATCGAGCACGGCAGCTACATCAACGACGAAGCCATTGCCGAGATGAAGAAGCGCGGTACTTATCTCGTGCCCACTCTCTATCTCGAAGACTGGATGCTGGAGAAAGGCAATCTGCCCGCGTTCTATCACCAGAAGATGATCGATGTAAGCGCCGTGGCCAAGAGCAACATCAAGCACGCCATGCAGGCCGGAGTGAAGATTGCGCTGGGCACGGACGCGGCCGTTTATCCGCATGGATTGAACGCGCATGAGCTGGATGTCTATGTGAATCAATTGGGCATGGCGCCGCTCGCCGCCTTGCAATCGGCCACCTTAAACGCCGCCGACCTGATGGGTCTAACCGCCAAGACCGGCAGCCTGGAAGCAGGCAAGTGGGCGGACATCATCGCTGTCGACAAAAATCCCCTTGATGACGTGAAAGTCTTGCAGAACGTGAAGTTCGTGATGAAGGCTGGCGTGGTTTACAAAGGCACAGGAGCAAGGGATTAAGGGCTGCTTGACGGATGTACAGAAAACCTGTACGTTTAGACCTAGAGGTTCCATGCCATGCCAGTGGAAACGACCTATACGGCCCTGCGCGAGAAGCTTGCAGGCTTTCTGGATCGGGTAACGGACGACAACGAAGTGGTGATCGTGCGGCGGCGCGGAGGACGCGACGTGGCATTCGTCCGTGCGGATGAGCTTTCCAGCCTGACGGAGACGGCACATCTGCTGCGTTCCCCCAAAAATGCGGAGCGGTTGCTTGAGTCTTTCCGCGAGTTGGAGCAGGGTGGCGGAGAAATCGTGAGCCTGGATGAACTTCGTCGCTCGGTCGATTTGAATAAGGCAAGCTGATCGAACCCCATGAGCAGGCCAAACGATCGCATTGCCGTGATTTCAAGTAAGTTTCGTGACGACTTACGGTACTGGATCGAGACGGATCGCAAAACCGCGCTCCGCGTTCTTGACTTGATGGCATCCATCCTCGCCGATCCATTCGGCGGGATCGGAAAGCCTGAACCTCTCAGATTTGAGTTGGCTGGTTGCTGGAGCCGGCGCGTAACGCAGGAGCATCGGCTGGTTTATCGAGTGAGCGGCGACCGCATCGAGTTTCACCAGGCGCGGTATCACTACTAATGCGGAGCTAATCGGGAGTGCATAGAATTCATTTTGGCGCCCTCGAATTCGCTTTGCGATTGTAGCTAAGCAGGTGTAGGCTCAGTCGTCATGAATCAATCGACAATTGCTGCCCAAGCGGACGAAGAAGATTCTTCGCCTCTCGCGTTGCCGGACGACCTAGATTTTAAACTTCCATTCTTCGCATATGGCGCGTTCAAGCCCAACGAACTCGCGTTCTCGCAGGTCAAGGACTTTTTGGACCTTACGCACAAGCCAGAAGCCGCATATGCGAACGGTCAGCTCTCTGTGAGAGACGGTTTGCCGCTCTTTGAAGCACAGAAGGAGGGTTTTAACAGCGCATCGACAAAAGGATTTATCCTCACATTCCGCCCAGAAGCGTGCAAGCAAGCATACGAGACTATCTGTGATTTTGAACCAAAGGCAATTTATTACTGGCAGGATACACCGGCCCGACTGAAGGACACGAAGAAGCTAGCTAATATTCTCATTGGGAAGCAGATGAAAAAAGGGAATCCGTGTCGCCTTGAAGAAAGCGAGTGGTCATTTCGCAAGGACCCAGTCTTTGATTATGGACTTGGCACGGTCAAAGAGACCCAAGATTCCTTGCAGAAGGAGTACGAAGACGCCATCTCTCGAGGCGAGGATGGATTCAATTGGTCCAGATTCTTCAAAATGCAAATGGCCTATTTGCTTCTTTGGTCTGCGATTGAAAGGTTTGCTTCCTTCGCCTACGGCCCTCGGCTTGCTCCGATGGAGAAGGTGAGACGACTCGGGAATGACCCCCTATTCCTAAACGCACTCGAACGGATTGCGCCCGTGTCAGATCGGATCGTCTCTGATAGCCGCGACCCAGGTAAGCGCAAGAGTCTCAACAGGGCTGGGGCGAACAATGCGGCTTTGTTCTACTACCAGGTCAGGTGCAATTTGTCGCATCGAGGCAAAGGCGCATGGAGCGACGGCGATATGGTCCGGAATTCCCTTACGGAACTCTTCGCAATATTCGAAGAGATGCTTGAAAAATTAAGGGGAGGATCGGCTGATTGAGTTCGCAGGGTACAGGGATTCACGTGAATCCTCGATCGATCAAGACGATGCCCGAATGGGACTCCTTTGCGGAGGGGACTCTTGCAATCGAAAGTCGCTTGGGTTCTTTACATCCCGCCGTGCCCCTGCCACAATAGAAAGTGGACACCCAGACAATCGTAATTCTCGATTTTGGTTCGCAGTATACGCAGCTGATTGCGCGGCGGATACGCGAGCAGAACGTCTTCTCCGTCGTGCTACCCTGCACGGCGCTCCTCACGGAAATTCAGGCATTGAGGCCGCCGGCTTCGATGAAGAAGCCCGGTGGCTATAACGACGCGACCTCCCTCCCGGCGGTTGCGATTGCCAACCCCAGGCACAAGGCGATGAGCAACTCCGTGATCACCGGCGCGGCGAAGAAATACATATACGAGTTGATCGAGATCACGGCATACGCTACGAGAAGAGTGGCCATCATGGGACGCAGGCTGCGCGCTCCGCTCTTCGCCAGGGAGGCCATCTGAAGCATCAGAATCGACTCAGCGGTCATGGATATCGTGGCGCCGAGGCCGAGGCCGCGATAGAAATCCCAAAAGCTGCGCATGTTTCCCATGACCAGGAACTGATTCGCCTTCATGGCCTCTGCAGCAACCGCCGCGGGGCCCGGCCCAATTTTGCCGAATACTCCCCCGATGGTGTGCAAGACCGCATGAATGAAGGTCAGCCCGGATGCGATGCGAAGGAACAAAACGGGCTTGTTCATTCCGCGCGTCCTTCCACTTTTTTGGCATACAGCGCCAGAATGCCGCTCCATGCGCCCGAGCCGTCGAAGATGTCGCGCAGTTGCCGATAGCCTTCGCCGTGACGTTCCAGTTTGCTGTGTTCAAGCTCGACCAGCGTGATTGCGGGCCCCTCCGCAGTGAATCGAATCTCGACCTCGCTGGCCTTGGCGGGGTCCGTGCCCGGGACCCACATGCCAGGAGAGGGTGACGCGATGGGGCGGGTCCCAGGCGAGCACTTTGCCCCAGTCGCACAACTTGCCTTCGACATCCCGCTCGTACCACCGTCCCCCAACCTGCGGTTCAATGAAAATGGCTTCGAATGGCGTCTTGCCGATGTGATGCGTTGCCGGCCACCACGTCTCCATCTGTTGCGTATTCCGGTCGATGTGGGCCGGTGATTCCATTGGATGTGGGCCACTGATTCCGGTGTGATGTGGGCCGGGATTCCGTTCTGATGTGGGCCGCATTTTCTGTTTCACCGTAATCGTGGC
>JBELAI010000036.1:0-35162 GCA_049508975.1 Occallatibacter sp.
GTGCCGTATTACCTGCTCATTGTCGGCGATCCGGACACGATTCCTTTCCGCTTCCAGTACCAGCTGGATGTGCAGTATGCGGTGGGCCGAATCCATTTCGATTCGATTGCCGACTATGCCGCTTACGCTCAATCCGTGGTGGCGGCCGAGACGGGAACACTGGCGCTGGCAAAGCGCGCGGCTATTTTTGGCGTGTCTAACAACGGGGACGCAGCGACAAGGTTGAGTCACGATGAACTGGCGCAGCCTCTGGCGGAGTGGGCCGCGACCCAGACCGGCTGGACGGTGGACAAGTATGTGAACGGCGATGCGACGAAGGCTCGTCTCGCTTCACTGCTAGGCGACGAGGCGCCGGCATTTCTTTTCACGGCCAGTCACGGCATGTGTTACGACAAGGACGATATCCGGCAACAGGCAAACCAGGGCGCGCTGCTGTGCCAGGATTGGCCGGGCCCGTTGTTTCAGGAGGCAATACCAGACGGTTTCTTTTTCTCCGGAGAAGATGTTGCCTCCGACGCAAGAATCTTCGGCACGATTGCAATGCATTTTGCCTGTTTTGGCGCGGGAACGCCGCAATTGAGCGACTATTCAGTATCCGGTGTGCCGCCTGCAATCGCACCGAAAAGCTTCCTCGGCCGGCTGCCGCAGCGCTTGATTGCTCACCCGCGCGGAGGTGCGCTGGCCGTGATCGGCCATGTGGAACGCGCCTGGGGATGCTCGTTCCATTGGGATCGCGCCGGAAGCCAGACCGAGGTTTTCAAGAGCACGATCAAGCGGCTCATGGAAGGCCATCCGGTGGGTTCCGCCCTCGAATATTTCAATGGGCGATATGCGGAGCTTTCATCCGATTTGTCGACTACGCTGGAGGATGTGAAGTTTGGCGCGACGGTCGATCCGTACCTGATTTCCGGCCTGTGGACCGCCAACAACGACGCGCGCAGCTATTCCGTGGTTGGGGACCCGGCTGTCCGCCTGATGTTAGTTCACGATTTAGAGCCGGTTCATCGGCCTGTTCTGGAGGTTATTTCCGTGCCTGAAACTCCCGCTTCCTCGCAGCAAGCTTCGCAACTTCCCACCGCTCCACCGGTCAACGCTGCCCTTGTCGACTACGGCGTGATCGATTCCGTGCGGGGCGCAGCCGCATCGTTGCAGGACGCCGCACAGAAGATCGGCGCGTGGCTCGCGGACTCATTCCAGACGGTCACTAGCGTTCACGTCAGCACCTATGTAAGCGACAGCCTCAAGGATGTGCAGTATTTAAACGGTGTGTTGACCGGCGCCGAATTGCGTGCCGTGACCATTGCGAATCTCGATGGGAATACTGTCGTCTGCGTACCGGAGCAGGACGGCAAAGTCGATGACGCTTTGTGGAAGATCCACTCCGATACATTCGATAAGGCACTCGCGAATCGTGTTGAATTGCTTAAAACAGCAGCATCCGCCATCGCAAGCCTGGTGCCAGGGGTGAAGTCGCTTTGAGCGTTACGGACTCCCAACTGGACGCGATTAGGATGCTGCGCGCGGAGATCGAGGGAATTGACCGGACTGCTCGCAATCCGGGTTCGATTGCACCTGCGGAACCAGGGACGGGATTAAGCTATTCTCTCGGATTGTTCTCCGGCATCTCGCCAATTTCCAGCGCAGAGCAGACAGTGGCAGAGATCGTAGCTGCGGTTAGAGCGGTGCTCGCCAAGCTTGCGCCCGTTGCATCGATCGAAACTTCTCGAAACGGAATGACTGCGAGGACTGTGGTTCTGTACACCGGTCGGGCCGCTTCTGCGTGGAGCAGCACATCTTCTTCCGAACTGGCAGGCGCGCATCTCGATTCGCTGGGAAAGACTTATGCTCTACGTGTAGCTTTTGTAGGAGCTATTGGTGCAGTGGGCGGCACGCTCGCTTCCATATCGCTGGCGGTCTCAAATCCGCTCACTGTGCTTCATGCGTTGGCCTCGGCAAAGGCGCTGAAGCAGGCTTTGGAGCGATTGGTTGCCGCGGTCGAGGCGGCAGCCTGAAAGTAACTGGCGGTTTCATCTGGGGAAAATGATTCGATGAGCCATTACGCCGATCTCGAGATCGTTTTCAGAAAACGGAATGAGCGATCCTACGTATTGAGCTTTCGCTACAGCAGCCCGGACGACGAGGCGGACCATCCCGCGCTGATTGAGCCGGTAATTGCTCTGGACAGCGCCGCGTTGAGAGGCGACGATGCAAAGGCCTATTCCGACGCATTGACCGAGGCGTTTTTCACTCATGAAGTCAAGGCGGAATTCGGAAGATTTCGCGAAATCACCCAGCAGAAGTCATCCATTCTCAGAGTTCGGCTTTCCATCGATGCAAGCGCGCCGGAGCTTCATGCTGTTCGCTGGGAGACGCTGCGCGATCCTTACCTGCCTCCGGAGCAGAAAGACGCGCACTTGTTTACGGGAGAGCAGATTGTCGTTTCGCGCTTCTTGACCAGTGGAGATTGGCGGCCTGTCCGATTACAACCCAAGGCCGCATTGCGCGCCCTGGTGGTGATCGCGAATCCGAGCACATCGAGCGCCTACGGACTCGAACCCATCGACGTCCCCGGCGAAATGGAGCGGATCCGGCAGGCGATGACGGGCATCTACGTAACTGCCATGGCTCCCGGAGGCGCAGTCGCGTTGAACGAAGTTGCGGCAAAGCTTCGCGAGGGATTCGACATTCTTTATCTTGTCTGCCACGGCAAGCAGGTGAACCAGGAACCGTATCTATATATGAGCGAGGGCAGGCCTGATCAAGGACTCGACCTGGTGCAAAGAATTCGCGAATTGGATCAACGCCCGCGCATGGTTGTGCTTGCTTCATGCCAAAGCGCGGGCAAAGGTGAAGTGGGCCTGGCAGGGCTGGGGCCGCGACTGGCGGAGGCCGGTGTGCCTGCGGTGATCGCGATGCAGGGCAACATCTTCATGAGCACGGCTGCGGTTTTCATGAAACGATTCTTCACCGAGCTGTTGATTGACGGGCAAATCGATCGCGCCATGTCTGTCGCGCGCGGCGAGGTGCGGAAGGCGGACGACTTCTGGATGCCGGTGCTTTTCCTGCGATTGCGCAACGGCCGCATCTGGTATGAACCTGGCTTTGGGGGCGACAGCAAAGACGAATTCGATAACTGGGAATCGATCTGCATCAAGGTGCGCGAAGGCAGGTTTTCTCCTATCCTGGGTCCGGAGCTGGGAGAAGAATTGTTCGGCTCAACGCAGGAGCAGGCCGCCCGGCTCGCCGACAAATACAAATTCCCGCTGGCCAGCCATGAACGCTCAAATCTCGCGAAGGTGGCGCAGTACATCAGCGTGGACAAGGGCCGCGAACATGCATGCGAAGCGCTGGCGATCGACTTTGTGAGGCAACTCGGCGGAGTTGATCCTGGAGAACTTCCGGCTCTACTGCAGGGCTCCGTGGACGGGTGCCGGGCAAACAATGACAACCCCTACAAGCTTCTGAGCAACAGGGAATTCCCCGTCCCCATTTACCTGAACGCCAGCTACGAGACGATGCTGCTGAGAGTCCTGAAGGCAGAGGGGCGGTCTCCAGAGCCTGTGTTTGGTCCATGGCGCGGGGCGGGAGTTGTGCAGAAGCCGCAACCAAAAACCGCGAGCCCTACCTCGGACAACCCGTGGGTCTACCACATCTTCGGTGTCTTCGGAAAGCCGGACACCATGGTGCTCACCGAAGACGATTTCTTCGACTACCTCATCGCTTCTTCACGGCTCAACCTGCTTCTGCCTGCGCTGATCAGCAAACTGATGGAGAGTTCGCTTGTTTTTCTTGGTTTCCGGCTGGACGACTGGAGATTTCGCGTTCTCTACCGACTGATTGTGACCCAGCCGGGCGCGGCGGCGTTGAGCGGCAGGTGCCATGTCGGCGTGCAGGTGAACCCCGGCGAGCAGAGTGTGGCCGATGTGCACCGGGCAATTCGCTACATGACGAAATACTTCCAGGGAGGTAACAGCAGCAACGCCCCCAGCATTTCAATTTATTGGGGCAGCCCTACCGATTTCCTGCGCCAGTTGCAACAGCAGATGGAGGCAACGGCCGGCAGCGCTCGAACCAAAGCGATAGAGAAGGATCCCGATGACTGGCCGTGACGCAATGGATGAAACCCCGAAAAACCCGTTCGTGGGTCCACGGCCGATCGAAAGGGGCCAGCCTATTTTTGGGCGCGACGCGGAGATCACTGAGCTCTACGATCTTCTCTTCGCGGAGCGCATCGTGCTGCTGCATTCCCCGTCCGGCGCAGGCAAGAGCTCTCTGATTCAAGCCGGATTGATTCCACGCCTCGCGGAGCAGTTCGATGTGTGGAAGCCGGTGCGCGTGAACCTGCCTCCGCAATCCGGCGACCGCGTCAACCGCTTCGTTCGTAGTTGCAATATCGGTTTCGAGGCAGGAATTCCGAAGCGGCTGCAACGTGATGAGGAATCCCTTTCCGCCATGTCTTTGGCCGCATACGTGGCCGGTCGGCCCATACGGCCTTCTGCGCCAAAGAATATCGTCCTCATCTTCGATCAGTTCGAGGAGATCCTCACCGTAGACCCGCTCGGTGTTGAGGCCAAACGTGAGTTCTTCGCTGAATTGGGAAAGCTGCTCCAGGACAACCCTCGCATCTGGGCTCTGTTCGCCATCCGCGAGGACTACCTCGCTCCGTTCGACCCTTTTGCCGAGGAACTTCCCACACACCTGAAGAGCCGGTTCCGTCTCGATCTGCTGGGCAGGAAAGCAGCGGAGGAAGCGATATGCAGAACGGCGGAAGCCGGCGGCCGCAGCTTTGCGCCCCAGGCGCTCGGCAGGTTGGTGGCAGACCTGGCGATGATGCAGGTGCAGCAACCGGGTGGAGAATTTACGACCGAGCCAGGCCCTTACATCGAGCCGCTCCATCTTCAGGTGGTCTGCCGGAATCTCTGGGAGCGCATGGCGCCGGACCGCACGGTCATCGAAGACGGAGACATCGAGTCGTTTGGCGACGTAACCGGCGCGCTGGCCGAATACTACAACGCGGAGGTTGCTAAGGCAGCCGGCAGCAACGAACGCATAGAACGGGCCATCCGCGCATGGGTCGGCAATATGCTGATTACCCGCGGAAACATTCGCGGTCAGGTGCTGCGCGAGGCGGGCAAAAGCGGAGGACTCGACAACAGCCTGATCCAGGGCTTGATCGAAGCTCATCTGGTACGCGGTGAACAGCGCGCTGGCGCCACCTGGTACGAGCTTTCGCATGACCGTCTCATCAAGCCCGTGCAGGAAAGCAACAAAAGCTGGTTCGGCCTTCACCTGAGCGAGTTGCAAAAGACGGCCTCTCTCTGGGCGGAACAAGGCAAACCGGAAGGTCTGCTCCTTCTCGCCGGCAGCCTGAAGAGAGCGCGCGTCTGGGCCGTCAAGAACCGCCCCTTGACAGCCACGGAGGACGAGTTTCTCACGGCCTCGGTAGACAAGAATCGAAGCAAGCAATTCCAGATTGCCGTCTTCTGCACCGTGATCGCGCTGGCCCTGGCCGCTATTGTTGGTGGAATCTTTGCCAGGAGGGAGCGCGACGAGGCGCGTTCCGCGGTCGTGCAGGCTTCAATTTCAAATGTCCTGCAGACCGTCGATAACCATGGCAATTCCGGCGTGGCGCTGGCCTATCTATCGAGGGCGTTGCGCATCGATCCGCATTCAGTAGGCGCGCGGGCCTGGGCTACCGACCTGTTGACGCGTAAATCGTGGTGGCTGCCAACCATCGTGCTCGAGGAACCCCCGGTGCGGATGGCGGAGATGAGCGCGGACGGGCGGCGCGTGGTGACCATGACCAAAGAGGGAATGGTTCAGATTTGGGACGCGGAGACCGGCGTGCGCCAGGGGCAGCCCTTCTCAATCAATGGTCCCATCACGGATGCAGAGCGCAGTCCCGATGGGCGGCATGTCTTCATCGTGTCTGGACCGAGTGGACAGATGTGGGATATGGAGACTCAGAAACTCGTGTGTACGGTGTCGGGACACTCTGGGGACATCTTCGAGGAGAGGTTCAACACCGACGGCAAGAGACTGGTCACCACCGCGAGAGACAATAGCGCCCGTGTGTGGGACGCGGAAACCTGTTCGTTGATCGGGAATCCGATCCGGCGCCAGGACGCGGAACCGAACCAGCCGGACCCCGAGATATACTCCGCTGAGTTGAGTGGAGACGGGCGGCGCGTGGTGACGGCATTCGCCGATAAGGCACAAGTGTGGGATGCCGCAACGACCCAGCCCGTCGGGACTCCAATCAAGACCGACAGCGCTCGCGTAAGGATCAACCCCGACGGGACCAAAGTGCTCACAATCGCCAACACGAACAAGGCAGCCGAAGCTGTGCTCTGGGATGTGGCCACCGGTCGCGATCTACTGCACTTTCTCCATGACGACTGGGTGACCGATGCGCGCTTCAGCCACGATGGAAAGTCGATTGCAACCGCCTCCTTTGACGAAACCGGAAAAATCTGGGACACATCGACCGGCCGCTTACAGCGGATTCTGAATCATGAAAACACTCCCTTTCAGGCGGAGTTCAGCGAAGGAGACAACCTATTAGTTACCCTTTCCAGGGACAACAGCGCGAGCGTTTGGGATGTGTCAACCGGGGAAATGACCGGCAATTCCCTCCAACACGGACGCGATCTGGTGAACTACAGAATTGCTCCCAGCGGCAATCGACTCATGACCTCCTCAGACAACGCCGCCCAGGTATGGAAGCTTGAGCACCGGATCGAGGAAGCCGGTCAGGCAGTAGCTTTCAAGGGCAGCTTGGCCGACGTCAGGTTCACGCATTCCGGGGCGCGCATTGCGTTCGTATCGGCGGATGGGAGCGTTCGGGTAATCGACGAGATGGGCAAGCCTGTAGGTAATCCGATTGCGGTTGGGATTTACGCCGACAGCATGAATGCCTATGTCCTTCCCGACGGAGAGCGCGTAATCACCCTGGACAACGTTAATCAAACGTTTCAGTTTTGGGAAAACAGCGGAAAGCCAGTTGGGAAGGCTATGCCTTTTTTGGATGGCGCTCAATTATTCATCAGCCCCCACGGTCTCAGAGTGCTTATCCAGAACGACCAGGACCACCAAGGGCAATTCCAGGTCTTCGATGCGAAAACGGGGAACGGCCTGAAGTCGTACACGATTAAAGATGTGGTCAAGCTCCACATCAGCCAGGACTCGCGCCGTTTTGTCGCCGATCTTCCCACCGGCGCCCAGGTATTCGAACTTGACACAGGAGCCCCTATAGGCAAGCCCATCCAGTGCGATGGCGGGGTGGCCGACGCTGAACTCAGCCCAAACGGAAAGCGCTTGGTAACCGCTTGCAAAGACACTGCCCAAGTGTGGGAGATCGCGACCGGCAAGACCTCCGGGAAACCTCTGGAGCATCGCGAGAAGGTGAAGTCGGCAAAGTTCAGTCCGGACGGATTGCGCATCCTCACTCAGATGGATAGGACCGCGCAGATTTGGGATGCAAGATCCGGAGAACGGCTGGGCGACATTCTTCGCCCCAGGGGATGGATCAAGACTCTGAGCTTTAGCCCTGACAATCAAACGGTATTGACTGTTTCAGAGTCTCCCTCATCAACCGGTTCAGAGGACGCTGTGCAGGTGTGGGAGGCCACCAGCGGCAAGCCGATCGGCGAACCAATAACCGAAGATAAGGACATCGGTTTCGCAGTCTTCAGCTCGGACGGACGAGAGGTGCTGACAGGTTCCGATGGAGACGGAGAAGTGCGCATTTTCAGGGTGTTTCTGGGCTCCGGCACGGCGGACGACAGTAAATTGCTGGCCGAATTGGGCGAGGTGGTTGGTGGATATCTAGTCAACAAGAATACGAACTCAATCGAATTGCTCGAACCGAAGGAACGCTTCAGGAGGATGCAACAACTCCGCGAGCAGTACCACGTCCCTGCGGGCGATGATTTTCTGGAATACTTTATTAAGAAGCTCTCCGAACCGCTGCCGGAGAAGCACTGACCGAGCGGCTAGGACGCCATGCTGGCGTATCGAACATCGATCAGAGTTATGTCGTCCTGTGCCGGATTGGGCGCTTGAAACTTCGCCACACGGTCAAGGAACGCATCGATATCTTCGTAGTGCGCAACTTCGCTTAATCCTGAATCGCCAAATAGCTCGCCTGCACAGCTTTCCGCTTCGGTTATGCCGTCTGTCGCGAGCAAAATACGCTCCCCTGGACGGAGTGTCTCAAAGGCAGACGTATAGCTAGCACCGGAAATAAGGCCGACGATGAGGTTGCTCTCTTCGAGACGCCGCATTTCGCCTCCGAAGATCGCAAGCGGCTGGATGTGGCCGCAATTCATATACTCAAACCAGCCGTCCGGATAAAGCCGCCCCATCACCATGGTTGCGTACTTACCTATGTTGCGCGTGCACAGAAATCGATTGACCATCGCGGCAATCTGCGGAAGGCTTTGCCCGGCCAGCAGTTGAGCATGAATGATGCCTTGGAGGGTTGCCGCTACGATTGCCGCGGGCACGCCCTTGCCGGATACATCGACGAGAGTGACGCACACACTGTCGTCGAGCGCCACAGCATCGTAAAAGTCGCCGCCGATGGCGAGGCAGGGAAGACTCCTTGCCTGCAGCAATGCGTATGGAACCTGTGGCAGCGTGTTCGACATCAGACCTTTGTGAATCCTGGCCGCGAGGGCAAGCTCTTCGCGCACCAGGCGAGCCTTTTGTTCCGACTCAGCCAGCAGCGCATTATGCAAAAGGGCCGCCGCCTCGGTCGCAATCGTGTCGAGCAGTTGATGATCTACTTGAGTCAGGAAGCCCGGTCCTATCTGGCTGTCGAGATAAAGCAGGCCCAACAAACGGGCTGCTTCATTTGCCGAGCCTCGCTTGCGGAGCGGGATGCAGTAGATGCTGCGAATATTGTTCGCCACCACGCTGGCCCATTGCGATGCCCGGTCATCCGTCAAGGTGTCGCTGACCGAAAACTTCAACTCGCTGTCGATCGCCTTCTGCATCGCGCGGCGCGAGATTGTCGAATCCTCTTCGACGATTTTTCCATGGGTTCCGAGCCCCTGGGCAAACCGCATTTCGCCGTCTTTTGACAGAAAGACGAAACCGCGCTCAACGCCTGTGAGTTGCAGAGTGAGTTTGAGCAGCACGCCGAGGATATCTTCAATCGCGCTGCCCTCGTTTAACTGGCGGGCCGCGCGGAGCAGCCAGTTCAGCTGCTCCATCTCGCGCGCAGCGGTGCGAATCTCTCCGGCTGGAATCTGGAATTCCCGAAGAGACGCAAGTAAGTCGTTGCCTGGAAGATGGAGCTTGGTTTTTGCCGCCTCTTCCGCCTGCCGGAGATGAAACCGCAAGCCCAGACCTTTCAGCGATCCCAATTGCAGCACATCTTCGGGAACAAGAACTGCGCGCTGCACGCGTACACCATTCAGAAAAGTGCCGTGGGTGCTGTTCTGATCCACAACGGTGCAGGTATCTCGATCGCGCAGAATCACAGCGTGCTGGCGCGAAGTCGCAGGGTCGCGCAGCACCACATCCTGACCGGGTGACCGGCCAATCGAAGTGGAAGGACGATCAAGAGGAATCGTGTGCTGACCGTCTGCATCGGAATAGCTGAGCGTTGGGGAAGACATTGGAATGGTCCTATTGGATTACATTACACGACGGAATGACGCAGGCAAAGGCCGCCCGGCTATTCATTTGCGCTAGGCTTAGTCGTGAGGCGGAAGCTCCTCGGGCCATTCGAGCACGGTAAATTCCCCGTCCTGCTGTCTTGTCAGTTCAGGCGCATAGAGACCCATCAGGTCGCGCCTCCACCAATTTCCGGAGCGGTGCTTTTCCTCCATCGACGTAAACCAATACTGCCACAAAACCGCTCGCACATAGCGTGGCGGCGTGGGCCCAAAGGGATTCGACTCGAATAAAGCGAGCACATCGGGATCGTTCTCAAGGAGGCGCTTTTCTGTAAGGGGTACAAGATTGTTTTCCTTCCAATCGCCGAGCGAAGCAAACCACAGGTTCCATTCGAATCGTGGCTGGTAGGGAGCATAGATGCCGGGCGCCTTGTCGAGCGCCTGCGGCTTGTAACGGAAGGGATAGGGAGTCCAGTGGGTTCCGTCGTTCGAACCCTGAAATTCAATCTCGTATCTTCCGCGCGTCATTACGGCAAAAAGACCGTACTGGTTGGCAATGCGGAATGGCTCAAGAGCCAGCACAGGTGTGGATGGGAGCGAAATCCCTGGCCATGGAATGTGAATCGACTCCACAGTGGATGCATACGCGATCCAACTCAGCATGACTGTCGCGACGCATAGACTTGCTGCGTTGAAAAGGCCGACCGCTCCGCGAATGCTCGAACAGTCCTCTTCCCTGCTCGCGCTCGATTCCTGAAGAATGGCCACCGGATCGATCTTTGGCAGCGCAACAGTTTCAAGTTGGATTTCCGGCAATTTGGCGCGAACCCACGATGGCAGGTGCGCCCTTATATCGCGATCATCCAGCAACAGGAAGCCCAGCGCCAGCACCAGGTAATTCAGAAACGTGTAATTGGCTGTGAGAATGACGCCGATCTCCCAAGGCGTAACGATGCAGAAGCAGATGAACCGCACGCGCCTGGGGAAGAAAAGCATCCAGACCACTGCGAGTTCCATCCCCAACGTGGCGGCAACCGTGGCCGTGTGAAACCAGTGCGGCAGATGCTCGACGTACCACCCAATCCAGGTGGGCAGCGGGCCGTTCTGGTAATACTCGTCCATGGCCGTGAAATCGCGCCATTCCAGATCGCCACTGAACAGTTTTACCAGGCCGGATTCAAAGTAGATGCGAAACCACTCCCATTGCAGAAGAAAGAGGCTGGCGCGCGAGGGCGGGGTTGCAATTCCCCAGCCAGGCCGCAGTCCGCGGGGCGCAAAGAACAACGCCAGAAACCCTGCCTCGAGTAACATGCTGTCGGACTGATAGCTTGAGAATTCCTGAGCCGCGGTAACAAAGGATACGAAGCAGATGAAGCAGACGAAAAAGCTGAGGCGCGGCCATAGATTCAAGAATGCCGCGACCGATGCGATCAGTCCCAACCAGGTTATCGCCATCATCATGTGCGACGCGGACGAAAGCCAGAAGAGGGTCGGTGCATACCAATATCGTAGCGATCCCACTTCGCTCTGCACTGCAAACAGGAAGCGGTTCGCTGGCAGAATGCCCAATGGCCCGTTCAATCCTTCGATCTGAAACAGCAATGAATAGAATGCGGAGAAATAGATGGCTGCAAGGGCACGCAGAAACACCCAGCGGGCCACAATCCCGCTACGCGGTCCAGCCTGGGGATCGAAGAGCCAGCGTATCGGGCTCCTTGCAAATCGCGGCGCCGGTGTAGTCTGCACGAACTTCTGTGGAAGGCGCTTCATAACTTGAGCCTGCAAAAAGAGATGCACCCTTCAGGATTGAGTAACACCGCCGGCCCCTTAATGCAAATCGGTCTTGTGTAAACGCGAGGTACCCGATTGAGGGATTCTGTGTTGTTGATTGGCTGTGCGCCGGTCAGTTTTCCGCGCAGCGGACCGGGACCTATAATAATTACTTTGCAATGGAAAGGGACACAAAATGAAGGCCCTGGTCAAAGCACATGCCGAACGCGGTCTCTGGATTGAAGATGTGCCGGAACCTCCGGTAGGTATCAACGACGTCAAAATTCGCGTTCTGGCGACTGGAATCTGCGGAACGGACCTGCACATCTACGATTGGGACGCCTGGGCGCAGAAGACGATTCCGGTGCCGCTGGTGATTGGGCATGAGTTCGTGGGCGAAATTGTTGAGACCGGCTCGAACGTTACGGACTTCCAGATTGGCGATCGAGTAAGTGGAGAGGGTCACGTGGTGTGCGGGCGCTGCCGCAACTGCCTCGCGGGCAGGCGTCATCTCTGCGCACACACGGCGGGGATTGGCGTGAATCGCTCCGGAGCATTCGCCGAGTTTATCGTTCTGCCGATGACGAATATCTGGCGGCACGCCGCAGGTGTTCCTCTTGAAGTTGCGGCCATCTTCGACCCGCTGGGCAATGCTGTGCATACGGCACTTGCCTTTCCGGTATTGGGTGAGGACGTGCTTATCACAGGCGCCGGACCTATTGGAATTATGGCGGCGGCGATTGCCAGGCACGCTGCCGCGCGCCACGTCGTGATCACGGACCTGAATCCCTATAGGCTTGAGCTTGCAAGAACGGCTGCCGGCGTGACGGAAGCGGTGAATCCACGCGAGAAAACATTGGAACAGGTGCAGAAGGACCTTGGCATGCAGGAAGGGTTCGATATTGGCTTCGAGATGTCAGGAAATGCAAATGCATTCCGCGACATGCTGGCCAACTTGAGCCACGGAGCAAAGGTCGCGATGCTTGGCATCCCGTCTCCCTCGGAAATGTCGATTGACTGGGCGAAGGTGATTTTCAACCAATACACGATTCGCGGCATTTATGGACGCGAGATGTATGAGACCTGGTACAAGATGACGGTGATGCTGCAATCGGGGCTGGATATCAGCAAAGTGATTACCCACAGGCTTGCCTGGAACCAATATGAAGAAGGATTTGCCGCAATGCGTTCAGGAAACTCCGGAAAGGTTATTCTGGATTGGCAGAGTCTCTCGTGATCGGGCTGGGGGACCCAATCAACCGCACGACTTTGGAGGAAAGATCGACAAAGATCAGCCGTAGCACGAATCTGGGGCGGCGTGCTACGGACAGTTAACAAATGAGCTTGCAGATGGCCATGAGACGCAATCTGCAATGCACCAGATTAATAAATCAGTAAGCCGCCACCGATAAATACACTGGGGAGTTGGTATGGCGCAGCGGAACAATTATTCAAGGGTCAATCGCAGACAGGTTCTGAAGGGGATCGCGGCCGCGGCTGGATGCGCGCTGGTGCCTGGTGGCGTGGCATTCGCAAACGGGGATTGGCAGCTGACGCAAGAGGACGAGGCATTCCTCGACGATCTGGAGCGGCATGGGTGCCTGTTTTTCTGGGAGCAAGGCAGTCCAAAGACGGGACAGATTCTTGACCGGGCTCGTAACAACCTTACTGGCGGACGCGATCCGCGCCGGATGGCCAGCATCGCGTCTACTGGCTTTGGTCTGACCGCCCTGTGCATCGCAGATCATCGCGGCTACATGCCCCACGCACAGATCGTGGAACGCGTGCGAGATACCTTGTATTGGCATCTGAACAGCGCGCCGGAGGTGCATGGTTTTTTCTACCACTTCACCGATATTGAGACTGGGCAGCGATTCCACGGCTCAGAGCTTTCCTCGATAGATACGGCGATTCTGCTTTGCGGAATGCTCACGGCTCGAGCGTACTTTGAGGATCGGCAGATTCAATCGCTGGCGCAGCAGATTTATGAGCGTGTGGATTGGCCATGGATGCTGAACGGCGGCAAGGCCTTCTCAATGGGCTGGCAGCCGGAAACAGGATTCCTGCAATACCGCTGGGATCACTACTGCGAACTGATGATGATTGACCTTCTGGCCATTGGCTCCCCCACTCGTCCCATTCCACCAGAGTATTGGAACAACTTTACGCGTTCGACGCTTCACTATGCAGGGTACGATTACATCAGCGGAGACGACCCACTCTTCACACACCAATATTCGCAGGCCTGGTTTGACTTTCGCGACAAACGCGACGCCTACGCGGACTACTTTGCAAACTCAGTCATTGCAACCCGTGCGCACAAGGCTTTTTGCCTCGCCCACCCTAACTGGTACAACGACGACTATTGGGGAGTGACTTCGTCGGATTATGTGGGCGGATACACAGCGTGGGGAGGGCCGCCGGCGATTGGACCGCTGGATGGAACTGTGGCTCCTTCGGCCGCTGCGGGATCTCTTCCCTTTCTTCCGGCTGAGTGCATCTCCGTGCTCAAGGCTATGCGCTCCAAATGGGGCAGGCAGATTTGGGGCCGGTATGGGTTCCTGGACGCCTTCCATCCCGCTGCCAACTGGTTTGACCCGGACGTGCTCGGAATCGATCAGGGTATTTCGGTATTGATGGCAGAGAATCTTCGTTCCGGGCTCGTTTGGAACACATTCATGCGCAACCGGGAGAGTTCGATCGCAATGGAGCGGGCCGGATTTCATGGAAAAGGGCTCGCAGTGTAACCTTCCGATCTTGCCGTTCACTGCTGGAGTAAGACGCTGTTAGAGACATCGGGTTCCGTAGTGCTATTGAGCGTATGATTGGATAACCCTAGTGAGCAAGACTCCTCTCAAACCGATAACTCTGAAGGAACTCGCAGCGTCTCTCGAACTTTCTCAGTCCACGGTGTCACGCATCGTCAACGGCGCTGCGGCGGAGCATCGCATTGCCAAGAAGACTCAGGAGCGCGTTCTCCACGCCGCTGCGCTGTATAGCTATTCCGCTAACACCGTTGCGAAGAGCTTACGGCAGAAGCGAACCTACACCATCGGAGTCATTGTTCCGGAGATCAGTGAAGGCTACTCGACCGGAGTTCTCAGCGGGATTGAGGATGAGCTTGTCAAAGTTGGATACTTCTATTTTGTGGTGAGTCATCGCCATCGTGAAGATCTGCTTGCGGGATATTTACGCATGATGCTGGCCCGCGCAGTGGAGGGAATTATCGCTGTCGATACGCCCCTGGAGCAGGAGCTTCCAATTCCACTGGTTTCAGTCTCAGGCCATAGCCGGCGGCAAGGCGTGATCAATATCGAGCTTCACCACGAGCAGGCCGCCCACTTGGCGCTTGAACATCTCCAGAGCCTGGGGCACACGCAAATCGCCTTCATAAAAGGGCAGGCCTTCAGCTCTGACACCGGCCACCGCTGGCAAGCGATTGTGGACGCCGCGAAACAGCTGAACATCGCAGTGCACCCGCAGCTCGTCGTTCAGCTTGAAGGGCCGGACCCTGGGTCTGGACCTGGGCTCGAAACTACTCGTGAGTTACTGAAGACCAAGCATCCATTTACTGCGATATTTGCATACAACGATGTAACTGCGATCGGTGCGGTTCTGGCGCTGCGCGAAGCAGGCCTGCGGGTCCCTCACGATGTCTCTGTCCTTGGTTTTGACGATATTCTGGTTGCGGCGATGAACAACCCACCACTCACCACCGTCCATCAGCCTTTGCGCGCCATGGGACAGGCCGCGGCGACTACGCTGCTGGGACTTATCCGAGATGAGATTCCGCACCCCCACCCAGCGGCGATTACTGTTTATCCCAAGTTGGTGATTCGCGAGTCCACGGGACATGCGCCGTCGCCGACATCGAATCTCTAAGCCGATGTGGATACGGAAGCCAGGTCCTGGAATAGTTGCGAGCAGCGCTTGAGCACAGAGGCACAATGGCGAAAGGAATCTTCATAGGGCTGTCAACTGTCGATGTGGTCTACCGCATCGATGAGTTTCCGTCGACCAACTCCAAGATCGTCGCCCGCAGCCAGGATGTATTCGCCGGCGGACCGGCCACGAATGCTGCCATCGCGTTCCGTCACCTTGGGGGAGAGACAACGCTGGTTACGGCAGTTGGGACTCATGCGGTGGGCAGCGTAATCCTTGATGAAATTCGGCGTTATTCGATTCAGCTCATCGATCTGAATACTCATTTCGATCGGGCGCCGGTCATTTCCTCCGTCGCCGTGCTTCCAAACGGAGAACGCAGCGTTATCTCGGCAAATGCAACCCGAGTCAACGTGCCGACGCCCCAGGTCGATGATGAGCTGCTGGAGCGGTGTTCCATTGTGCTTGTCGATGGTCATTACATGCAGGCATCCCAGGCATGGTCTATGGCTGCAAAAGCGCATGGAATTCCTGTTGTGCTGGACGGAGGAAGTTGGAAAGACGGGGCTGATGATTTGCTGAAAAGTGTCAATGTGGCTGTCTGCTCAGCGGATTTCATCCCGCCAGGCTGTTTAGGCGAGGATGACGTGTTGCAGTACTTGAACGATTGCGGTGTAGCGCATGTCGCTATCACGCGAGGTGCGGAGCCAATACGTTATGTCTCTGGCTCGGTGTGTGGAATCGTGCCAGTGCCACCTATCGAGCCAGTGGACACAATGGGCGCTGGGGATATCTTTCACGGGGCTTTTTGTTTTTACTTTTCGACAGGACATGGGTTTGTCGAAGCATTGGGTGAGGCAGCGAAGATCGCAGCGGAATCTTGCCGATTTCACGGCACAAGAGAATGGATGAAGCACTCGAATTTTGCAGTGTGATACTTCGGCGATATCAATACGGGAAATATTGCAGAAGAGACTGCCGGAGTGATATACCTTGGCGGCGGTCGTTTGCCCCCCTTTGTTGAACCTGTGTAAAGCTGGGAGGGTTAGTTGGCGATACGCGGAGGAGCCTGCGATGAACTCGGTTCAAGATTCGTTCGTCCGTTCGATCAACCGCTGCTTTGTTGTGGCCCTGGGCATGCTTGGATTGGCTGCCACGCTTTGCGCGCAGCAGGCTGCGAAGCTCGCTATCGATTGGGACAGGACGACGGTGGTTTCCAAATCGACGCCCACGCTCCAGGTGGTGGTCAATCCGCCATTGCGGCATGGTGAGCCGCTGAGCGCAGTCTCGTACAAAGCAGTCAAGGAACTGGGCGCGGACTATGTGCGCTATGTTCCCTGGCTACCTTATCCGCGGCTGGCCGTGGCGGAGCTTGAGCCCCCTACCCCACAGAAAACGTCGTGGGACTTCAGCCTCATCGACCCCATGACGAAGGATTTTCTGGCCGCCACCGAAGGGCATCCCGCAATTCTAAATTTCAGCACAATTCCTACGTGGCTCTTCAAGACGGAAAAGCCGGCCACTTATCCAGACGATCCGAATAAGGTCTACTGGGACTACACGCAAGGCACAGAGCTGCGCGACCCCAGCGGCAAAGATCTGGGTGACTACTATGCACGGCTGGTGAGCTGGTATGCGAATGGCGGATTCACCGATGAAAACGGTGTTCGGCACGATTCCGGCTACCACTACAAAGTGCCGTATTGGGAGGTGCTCAACGAGATTGATTTTGAGCACAACATGACACCGGAGCAATATACCGAGCGCTACGACGCGATCGTGAGTGCGATTCATGCGGTGTCACCGGATACGAAGTTCGTTGGACTTGCGCTGGCCATGCCAAGCCTCAATCCGAAGTACTTCGAATATTTTCTGGACCACAGCAAGCACCGGCCCGGCATTCCACTGGACTTAATTTCATATCATTTCTACGCGACAGCCAGCAGAGGGCAGACCATCGATCACTGGCAATACACATTTTTCGACCAGGCCGACGGCTTTCTAAATTCAGTCCGCTATATCGAGGACATTCGGAAGCGGCTTTCACCTGAGACGCGCACCGACACAGACGAGCTTGGAGTGATCCTGCCGACCGATAACACGCCTGAGGACAAGGTTCCACCGCCGCCTGCGTATTGGAACCTGGCCGGCTCGCTTTATGCCTATCTCTATATCGAGTTGTCGCACCTGCAAGTCGACGTTATCGGGGAATCACAGCTGGTTGGCTATCCCACACAGTTTCCCAGCGTTAGCATGATGAATTGGGAGAACAACAAGCCCAACGCGCGCTACTGGGTGCTCAAGCTCATCAAAGATTCCTTCCACTCCGGAGACTCGCTGGTGGAAACGAAACTTTCTGGCGATGGATCGGAAAGCGTAACTGCACAGGCATTCGTAACGGCCGGCGGCCACAAGCTCCTGCTGGCAAACAAGCGGAACCACGCCGTTGAAGTTACTCTGCCCAATGCCGACAAGGCGAGCGCGCTGACCGTAGATCTGGAAACAGGAGAAGGCCCGGCACGCAGCGTAAGACCTTCAGGCGAGACAATCGAGCTTGAACCGTTTGCGGTGATGGTGGTGAGCTGGTGAGTTCAACTGGTGAGCCTGTTCTGCGTGTAGGTCTATGTGGGATCGGCCTCGATGCCTATTGGCCGCAGTTTGCAGGCCTCAAGGAGCGGCTTGAGGGTTATGTGGCTCGCGTCGCTGACCGCCTGGCACGCCCCGGCGCCACAGTCGTCAACCTGGGGCTCATCGATACGCCCGAACGCTCCCGCGAAGCCGGACACCAATGCAGGCGCGAAGATATTGACGTTCTGTTTCTCTATGTCACGACTTACGCGCTCTCGAACACGGTACTGCCGCTTGTGCAGCGCGCAAGCGTACCGGTCATCGTGCTCAGCCTGCAACCGGAGGCGGCCATCGATTATCGGGCATTCAACCAGTTGCGGGATCGCACCGCAATGACAGGAGAATGGCTCGCTTTCTGTTCGGCATGCCCGGTTCCGGAGATCGCGAATGTAATGACGCGTGCAGGGATACCCTTCCACCAGGTAACGGGAGTTCTGGATGAAGAACGGACCTGGGCGGAAATTGAACAGTGGCTGTCGGCGGCCCGTGTACGTTCAACTCTGGCGGCTGGACGCCTGGGCCTGATGGGCCATTATTACGGCGGCATGCTCGACATTATGACCGACGTGACTCTAGTTTCGATCGTCTTTGGCACGCATGTTGAGATTGTCGAAGTAGATGCACTTAGCGTCCTTGCCGCGGAAGTCAACGAAGCGGATATAGCGCAGCGAATCGGCGAGTTCCACACTATATTCGACGTGCAGACCGACTGCCCGGCCGACGAACTACGCCGCGCCGCGCGAACATCGGTATCTCTCGATGTCTTTGCCGCGCATCACGATCTGGGCGCTTTGGCCTACTACTACAAGGGCTCAGGCAATGCGGCGAATGAAGACACAATGAGTTCCATCATTCTTGGCACATCTATGCTCACAGCGCGGCACATTCCAGTGGCCGGCGAATACGAGGTGAAGAACCTGCTGGCGATGAAAATCCTGGATGTTCTGGGCATGGGCGGATCGTTCACTGAGTTTTACGCGATGGATTTCAACGAGGATGTGGTCCTGATGGGTCACGACGGGCCCGGACACCCGGCCATCGCCGAAGGACGAGCCAAGGTGCGGCCGCTGAACGTCTACCACGGCAAGGTGGGACGGGGTCTGTCCGTCGAGATGAGCGTGAAGCACGGACCGGTCACACTGCTTTCAGTGGTTGAGGATCCGCAATCCCGTTTCAAGCTGCTCACCGCGGAGGGAGAATGCGTAGTCGGGGAGATTCTTGAGATCGGCAACACCAACAGCCGGTTTCGCTTTCCGCTGGGCGCTCGCGGGTTTGTAAATGCGTGGAATGCCCAGGCGCCCGCGCACCACTGCGCCGTAGGCGTGGGACATGGGTCAGCCATGCTCGAAAAGGTGGCAGCCCTGATCGGAGTTGGATACCACCGGGTGTGCTGAAGCCCATTCCGCCTGGAAATCAATCGACAGATGCCTCGCGCGGGGAGACTGCAATGCGCAGTCGCGCTTCCCCGCCCGTAACCGCAGCATTTCATTACCAGTAACTACTCTTTCGAAGTACTAACGGCCCATCCTCATAACGGAAAAGAGGCATTGGCATCCCATCTTTGGGGCGTCAAGATGAACGTATTGCTGCCGAACTTTTCGGGAAATCCTGTATGCTGTATCCACATCGAGGCAACCACTTCGTAAAGTGGGGATTTCGCTGAACGGGAATCGCAGCACGTCTAAAACTTAAGTGCTAGGGCGATTCCAAAGGTTCGCGGAACGGCTAGATGATCGCTCCCTGGGCTCGGCGTAGGTCTGCGTCTGATTTGGGTTTGCGGCCGGCAATTGGATTTTTGCCATTGTGTGGCCGCAAGTGCTTCACAATCTTTGGGCGAGTACGAACAGCCTTTTGCTTTTGTCGGGATGCTCTTGTCCGGCATTCCTCATTCCGTTGTCTTGAAGGTGAAAAATGAGCACAATCATTCTCGCTCCGCAGACGCACGGCGAATCGCTCGCAGCCGTGATTCAGCAGCAGATCTCGACGATGATCGACGATCTCATCGCCCAACTCCCCAACCCCAAGAGCCTCACGAATGAGCAGCGCTGCGGCATTATCGCTCGTTATACTTCGGTTCTCGAAGGCAACTTCATCTATTGGATGACCGCAACGTATATCGCCGTCAAGAGCGATGAAGTGCGCCCAATCCTGGCGGAGAATCTCTTCGAAGAAGTTCGTGACGCCCATCCCGTCATGATGCGCAAGTTCGCGGTGGCTGCCCACGCTTTCCCAACCGCCAACGATGCGCTGTCGATTAATCGGGAACTGACCAACATGCGCCTCTTCCTGGGTAAACTTCAGGGCGCGCAGTCGGTTCTGACGATGGCCTTCTTTGAGGGTTGGATTCAGCGGTTCATGGGCTTTCTTGCAGACCTGGCCGGAGAGCAGGGCTCATCGGAACGGGAATACACGGATGTCCACGGCGTATGCGACATCACGCACACTGCCGAGTTGTTCCGCGCGTTGAGTTTGGAAATTGCCGCCAACCCGATCAGTCCGGAGACGGATCTGTTTGAGGGCGTGAATCTTCTTCGTACTCTGATTATCGCGATCGTTCAGGGTCCCACGTCAATCGTTGCGGCATAACCGGCAGGGCCTGTTTGAATTCAAGTCCAGTCCGAATTCAGCGCAGGTCCGAATTAAGGCGTTGCTGTGCAAAATAAATTCGAGTCGAACGGGCAGCTTGAGGAGCGCGCCGGATACTTCCCCGTATCCGGCGCACACCTCTACACTGTGCTTCACGAGGTAATAGATCCTCTGGCGCGGGTGCTGCTTGTTGGGCCATTCGCCTCGGAACGCCATAACTCCTATCTGCCTTGGGTTCGCTGGGCGCGCGATCTGGCCGCGAAGAATATCGAGGTTCTGCGCTTCGATTATCGCGGAATCGGTGAAAGCACCGGAGTCTTTGAGCAGACGACATTCGAGGAGTGGAGCCAGGATGTTCTGCTCCTCGCCAACTGGTTCCAAAGCCGCTCGCCGCATGTGCCGCTGGTGCTCCATGGGCTGGGACTTGGCGCAGTTCTCGCCGGACGGGCTTTTGACGAGGGCGTTGGCGAGGGGTTGCTGCTTTGGTCTCCACCCGCCCACGCAAACCAGGCGCTGCGAGCCACGCTGATGCGCTGGGTGGGTTTGGAGCAAATCTTTAAGTTCGGCGACGATCGCAAATCTGCGTCGGACTATATTCGTGAGTTGGAGCAAGGCTCTCCGCTGGAGGTGGATGGCTATCTCTGGTCCGTCAAGCTCTGGCGGGATTCTTTCCATTTCACGCTGCCCGCAGCGCTGGTCAGCCAGGAGAGCGCTGTTCAGGAATACAAGCGGCCGGTCAGAATTGTGAAGCTCACAAGAGATGCTGCACCGTTGACCAAAGGTGGAATCGTAGGTTTCGACGACCTGAAAGATTTCAGCTGGTTGTTCAACCCCAACCGGGAATGGATCGTCGAGATTGCGTCCAAATCCAGCAAGGAAATTGCCCATGCTTGAGACCATTGGAAAGCGCGAACTCTTTGTTTTGGATGGCCTCGGGGGCCCTCTGAATGGGACGTATCATCCCGCTGCCGACAGTTCTTCCGAATTGCCGGCGAACCAGGGAGGCAGGGGGCGGCTTGGGGTTCTGTTTGTGAATTCGCTCTCGTTGCCTCGGGCTGCGAGCGGCGATTCCGCGGTACATTGGGCTGATTCCATCGCGGAACTTGGTTACCCCGCGTTTCGTATCGATCTCCCTGGTCTGGGAGACTCTGCCGGAGAAGCATCCACCGATCTGCTGGACATTGTTAACTCGGGCGGCTTGGCGGCTGTCACGGCCGCTGCGGTGCGGCACTTGGTTGGCAGATTTGGCCTCACCGGAATGGTGGTTTTTGGCCATTGCGCAGGCTCCGTTTCCGCTCTTTATGCGAGCGTGGCAAGCCCCGAATGCAAGGGTCTGATTCTTCTCGATACTTACTTCCATCTGCCTCAGGCCACACGGCCCAGGGTGCGACAGGAATTGAGCGAATGGGCCCGCCGCAGCAGAATCGGCAGATTCCTGAGCAACGGCTATGACAGAGCCCGCAATCTTCGCCTGCAATTGCGGGGAAGAGCGCTACCGGGAAACGCGAACACTCAACTTCTCGCTTGCTGGAAGCAGGCTGCTACAGCTGGACTGCCCATTTTGCTCCTCCAGGCACCCGGAATCAAAGCGCAAGGATCGAAGCCAAGAGTCGGCGAATTCGACTATATCGATCATGTGATGAAACTGGCAGGCCGCAAGAGCCGGGTCTCGGTCGAGTTTGTCGAGAGCGCCGATCATTCGTTTGCCAATCGCGAAGGACGAGCGGCAGTTCAGAGCCACATCGCCGCCTGGCTGGTTTCCCATTTTCCTCTGACCGATTTCAATCTGGCCGCCAAGGGGACTGCTTCCTTGCGCGCGAACGAAGGCCAGAGCGGTTCGAGAAATTCACAGATGGCGCCGGCCGACAGACGTTGTGCTCTGGAAAGCAGGTAATATGGATACGAAATCGGAAATCATCGCGCAGTTTAAACAGGTCGCACAGGAGCACGATAAGCAGCTCGCACCCCTTACAGACAACCTCGCCCTGCTCGACTCGGGCCTGGACTCGCTCTGCTTCGCGATCGTCGTTGCAAGGCTTGAGAGTTCGCTTGGAGTCGACCCTTTCAGCGATGACGAAGACGCACGCTTCCCTGTAACGTTCGGCGACTTCATTCGATTCTATGAAAATGCCGCAAAATAATCCGGCTTCCCTATGGTCCGCAATCACCGCTGCCGGCAATTTGTCGTGCATCCTTGTGGGCCTTGACACAAAAGCGAGTTGGGGCGAGTTGCTTCAAGGGTCGATCCTCGCAGATCGCTCCAGCGGCCTGCGCGGTCAATCCGTGCTGCTCGCAACCACCGATCAGTTTCGTGCTTCGGCCGCTCTCGTTGAGTTGGATGGCATCGCACGCCGCATTGTGCTTTATCCTCCAGAGTTATCGCAGGAACATCTCCCCTATGTCGCAAAAACTGCTGAAGCAGATGTGCTGGTGACCGACCGGCCTGAGATCGTATCCATCGATCACAGGATTGGCCGGGTAATCCAATGCGGAAAGAGCATTTCTCCTGCAAAACTTGAGCGCGATTCGCAAATTGAGACCGAGTGGATTCTGCTCACCTCCGGAACAACAGGACATCCGAAGCTGGCCGTGCATACGCTTGGAAGCCTGGCAGACTCAGCCTGGCATACGGACCCTTCGTCTGCGTCCACGGTATGGAGTACGTTTTACGACATGCGTCGTTATGGAGGGTTGCACATTTTTCTACACGCCGCACTTACCGGCACTGCAATGGTCTTGTCGAGCGCGCAAGAGCCGACAGCGGATTTTCTTTCACGCGCCGGCACACATGGCGTTACGCATATCTCGGGAACACCCTCCCATTGGCGTCGGGCACTGATGAGTCCATTTGCAGACCGCATTGCGCCTGAATACATCCGCCTGTCCGGAGAGATTGTCGACCAGGCCATTCTGAACCAGGTGCAAACGCAATACCCGCAAGCAAGTGTCGCGCATACCTTCGCTTCAACGGAGGCAGGCGTGGGCTTCTATGTGAACGACGGGCTGATGGGCTTTCCCCCGGAGTTGCTCCGCAGTAATCCGAAGGTCGATATGAAGGTCGAGGACGGCACGCTGAAAATTCGCTCCACACGAGTTGCTTCCAGATACCTTGGCACAGAGAATAAGTTCCCGAAGGATGCCGAAGGCTTCGTTGATACAGGCGACACAGTCGAATTGCGGAGTGGCCGCTATTACTTTACGGGACGGCGTGATGGGATCATCAATGTCGGAGGTTTCAAGGTTCATCCAGAAGAAGTAGAGGCAACAATCAATCGCCATCCTAGCGTCGCGATGTCCATGGTGAAGGCGAAGAAGAGTCCCATCACAGGTGCGCTGGTGATCGCAGATGTAGTCTTGAAATTATCCCTGGGCAACGGAAACGGCGCTAGCAACATCGCCATCGAGCGAGACATTCTGCAGTTCTGCCGCGGGGAGCTCGATGCACACAAAGTTCCGACCGCCATCAATATTGTTCCCATGCTGACAATCGGAGAATCGGGAAAGCTGGTGCGCCGCAATGCGTAACGTCATTGTTACTGGCGGAAGCCGCGGCCTGGGCCTGGGTATCGCCCGCAAACTGGTTGCGTCAGGGTTCTGCGCGATCGTCATTGCGCGCAAGGAAAGCGACGAGTACAAAGCGGCATCGAATGAACTCGAGAAAACTCATCCAGGCTCATTGCACTTCGTGGCCTTCGATCTCGCACAGCTTGAAAGTATCCCAGACTTGGTGAAGAAGCTGCGCAAGGAATTCGGCCCCATTTACGGCCTGGTCAACAACGCTGGGATGAGTGCGGATGGCGTTCTTGCCCTCACGTCGACGCATCAAATCGAACAAGTCGTGCGCTTGAACACCACTTCGCCCATGGTGCTGACCAAATACGTGGTTCGCTTCATGATGGCCGATGGAGGCGGACGCATTGTCAACATCTCGTCGATCATTGCTTTTACCGGATATAGCGGACTTTCAGTTTATGCAGCAACCAAGGCCTCTCTGATTGGCTTTACGCGTTCGCTGGCGAGAGAGGTTGGCCGCACAGGCGTCAATGTCAACGCAGTGGCTCCGGGGTTTGTCGCGACCGATATGACGCAGAGTCTCACGGAAGAGAATCGACAACAGATTGCAAGGCGCAGCGCACTCAAGCGAATGGTGGATGTTGAGGACGTGGCGAATGCGGTTGACTTCCTGATGGGCGAGGGATCGAGAAACATTACCGGCACAGTGATTACCGTCGACGCGGGGAACACTGCATGATGACAATTGAGAACAAGGACGCGATTTCACCAGGTGTTTCGCCGGCGAAGGCATGGCTGCGCGCCCTTGAAATGACTGCACCCATCGTGCGCAATCCTCACCGCATTCTTCTCACGGTGATCGAGGATGTTGCCGCTCGGAAGGGCGAAGCTCCGGCCTTGCTGTCAGACAGGGAAAGTCTTACCTACAACGCGCTTGTGCAAAGAGCAAATCAATACGCGCGATGGGCGCTTGAGCAGGGCCTTGCCAAGGGCGATGTGGTCTGCCTGCTGATGACCAATCGACCCGAGTACTTCGCCTGCTGGTTGGGTATCACGAGTGTAGGCGTTGTCGTTTCATTGCTCAACATCAACCTGGTCGGTTCCTCTCTTGCTCATTGCATCCGCATCGTCTCGCCCAAACAAGTCATCGTGTCCACTGAGTTCATCAACGCACTGACCGCGGTCTTGCCTCTGCTTGAGTCGCCTCCTTCGATCTGGATTCACGGTCATGAGGACCGACCCTACCCGCGTGTCGACAGTCAAATTACGCATTATTCCGGCGACACGCTGATTCCCGACGAACGACGCACGACAACGATCGACGACCTGGCGCTTTACATCTACACATCCGGAACCACCGGGCTACCGAAAGCCGCCAAGGTAAGCCACGGCCGCACGATGCAATGGAGCCACTGGTTCGCCGGCATGATGGATGTGCAGCCCATCGACCGCATGTATAACTGCCTGCCGATGTATCACAGTGTTGGCGGCGTCCAGGTACCTGGCGCGATGCTGGTAAGCGGCGGTTCCGTCGTGGTCCGCGAACGGTTTTCAGCAAGTCAATTCTGGGACGACATCGTGCGCTGGGATTGCACGCTGTTGGAGTACATTGGCGAGCTCTGCCGGTATCTGCTTCATACCGAAGCATCCCCTGGCGAGTCCGAACATCGGATCAGGCTGGCTTGCGGAAATGGTTTAGCTGCCGAGGTGTGGGACGCGTTCAAGGATCGCTTCCACATTCCGCAGATTCTCGAGTTTTACGCAGCCACCGAGAGCAGCGTTTCATTGTTCAACATTCAAGGCAAGCGTGGCGCAATCGGATACATTCCGGGTTACCTCACGCATCGATTTGCGCCGGCACTGGTTGCGATCGATCTCGAAACCGGGGAGCCAATCCGCAATGAGGAAGGGTTCTGCATCCGCTGTGTAGCGAGCCAGGTTGGCGAGGCGCTCGGCAAAGTCGCAAACGATCCATCGAACATCGGCAGCCGTTTCGACGGCTACACGTCAAAGGAAGCGTCACAGAAGAAGATCCTGCGCAACGTCTTCGCACATGATGACGCGTGGTTCCGCACCGGCGACCTGATGCGGAAAGACGACAAGGGCTACTACTACTTTGTCGATCGAATCGGCGACACATTTCGGAGAAAGGGCGAAAATGTCGCTACTTCCGAAGTAGCGGAGGTCATCTGTGAATTTCCAGGAATTCGGCACGCCCTTGTTTATGGGGTCGCAATCCCTGGCGTAGAGGGCCGCGTTGGCATGGCGACTCTGGTTACAGATCGAAAACTGGATCTGGCTGAATTTCGCGCGCACTTGGCCGGTTGTCTTCCGCACTATGCCAAGCCTGTGTTTCTGCGCATTCGCAGCCATGTTGACCTGACAGGGACCTTCAAATATTCCAAGACCGCGCTACTGCGTGAGGGATATGATCCGGACGATTGTGCGGATCGACTCTACTTTGATAGTTCGGAGGAGTTCGTGCCGCTCGACAAGGATTTGTACAAACGCATTCAAAGTGGGGAATTTCGATTGTAGGATACGCTCGACCACTCTAGATGTAAGTGCTGTTTTTCTGTATACGAAGGAAGAATCAAGATGCAAATCGATCAAATCCGAGATGAATTCGAAACACTGGAAACCGTGATCGCAGACGGCCCCATCGTTCCGGATGTCACGGCGGGGGAGATCCGCGCCTACCTCGGTTCAAGATTTGACTTCAGGCAAGCAATGCCGCTGGATGAAGTTATTGCCGATGTGGAGCAGATGCTGCGGAAGTGGCAAGTGCAGGTAACTCACCCCCGCTACTTTGGTCTTTACAACCCGAGCGTAACTCTGGCGTCTGTAGTGGCGGATACTCTGGTGGCAATGTATAACTCGCAGCTGGCGAACTGGCGAACTTCTCCTGCGGCGAACGAGATGGAGCGTCATACGCTTGCATGGCTCGCAAGCAAATTCGGCTTGTCTGCGGATTCCATCGCGACCTTCACAAGCGGTGGATCGGAAGCAAATCTTTCCGCGGTCGTAGTCGCATTGACTTGGGCATTCCCTGAATACGGCGAACATGGCCTTCGGCATTTGGCTGGCGATCCGGTCATTTATCTGACCGACGAGACACATCACGGATTTAACAAGATTGCGCACATGGCGGGGCTCGGCAGGCGTAACTTGCGCATGGTTGCAACTGACTCCAAGTTGAAAATGAATGTCGTCGATTTGCAAAAACGCGTCGAAGAGGATCGCAAAAATGGCATGCTGCCTTTCATGGTGATTGGCACCGCGGGCAGCACCGCCGCCGGCATCATCGATCCGCTGCCGGAGATTGCACGATTTTGTAAGGCGCAGAATCTGTGGTTTCACGCGGACGCAGCCTACGGCGGCTCTGCCGTTGTTTCCACCAACCTGAAGCCTTGGCTCGCCGGAATCGAGTCCGCGGACTCGATCACATGCGATGCGCACAAGTGGCTTTCAGTGCCGATGGGGTGCGGGATGTTTTTCTGCCGCCATCGCGAAAGCGTTGCGCAGGCGTTCCGCTCTGACGTTACGTATATGCCCGCTAAGCCGGCGAGCGAAGATGCTTCGGCCACGTTCAACCCGCTCACGCATTCGGCCCAGTGGTCGCGACGATTTATCGGACTGAAGCTTTTCATGGCTCTCGCGGAATTTGGTGAGGCCGGATATGCGCAGATGCTGGATCACCAGGCTCGCATGGGCAATGTGCTCCGCGAGTCGCTCGAAGCTACGGGCTGGCGCATCGTGAATTCAACGCCGCTGCCGGTCATCTGCTTTACGCGCGGTGGATTATCTACTTCCGACTTTATCGCAGAAATGCGCGAGCGACAGATTGCGTGGATGTCGGACGCTCTGATTGGTGGTCAGCCTGTCCTGCGTGCATGCATCACAAGCTTCAAGACAACCGAGATAGATATTGAGTGGGTAGTCGCTCAGATGAACAGTCTGGTATTGAATTTTCAACAGAGAAAAACAGCATGAACAGAGCACTTGAAGGACGGTTGGGCCAATGAAATTGGAAACGATCGCGATCCATGGCGGCTACGAAGTCGATCCGACTACGAAGGCCGTGGCTGTGCCGATCTATCAGACGGTCGCATACGCCTTCGACAGCGCCGATCATGCGGCCGCGCTCTTCAATCTCGAGGCTGAGGGGTTCCGCTATACGCGCATCCAGAATCCGACCACTGCTGTGTTGGAGCGGCGCGTGGCTGCACTGGAAGGCGGTTTGGAAGCCATGTGCGTCAGCAGCGGGCAGGCAGCGGTGAATTATGCCGTGCTGAATGTGACAGCGTTGGGATGCAATATCGTTTCGGTTCCGCAGCTATATGGCACCACGCACACTCTCTTCGCACACATCCTACCGGGACAGGGAGTTACTGTATCGTTTGCTGAGAGCGACCGGCCCGAGCATATTGGAAAGCTGATTAACGACAAGACCCGCGCGGTGTTTTGCGAGAGCGTCGGCAATCCCGCGGGGAACATTTGTGATATCGAGGGATTGGCGCGTGTCGCCCACGATCGTGGCGTTCCGCTTATCGTGGATAACACAGTTGCCTCGCCGGTCCTGCTGCGACCCATTGAACACGGCGCTGACATTGTCGTGCATTCGCTTACAAAGTTCCTGGGCGGACATGGGACTACTCTCGGCGGCGCAATCATAGATAGCGGAAACTTTGACTGGAAGCGGAACGCATCGCGATTCCCTGCTTTCAGTGAACCGGACCAATCGTATCATGGTCTTGTTTACACTGAACACTTTGGAAGAACTGCTTATATTGCGCGCTGCCGCAGCGTTTATCTCCGCACGGGCGGAGCGGTGCTTTCGCCGCTCAACGCCTTTTTGCTGTTGCAAGGGATAGAGACAGTTGCGCTCCGCCTGGAACGGCATGTGGAGAACGGTAGGAGGGTCGCCGAGTCTTTGCGCAACGATTCACGGGTTGAATGGGTGAAGTATGCGGGATTTGCCGAAAGCCCCTATCACGCGCTTGCGCAGAAATATCTACATGGGAAAGCCTGCTCACTCATGTCCGTTGGTATCAAAGGTGGTTACGCAGCAGCGGTGAAGTTCCACGACGCGCTGAAACTGGTAACTCGTCTTGTGAACCTGGGCGATGCAAAGTCATTGGCTTGCCACCCAGCATCGACAACGCATCGGCAGATGTCGGCAGATGAGCAACGCAATGCAGGCGTGCTGCCGGAGATGATCCGCCTCAGCATCGGAATCGAACACATCGACGACATTATCGAAGATCTCGATCAAGCTCTTGCAGCGACGACGAAAGCGAACGCCAACTATAAATCGTAATAGAAATGTTCTAGGAAAGAGGGACCTAATGGTCGTTAACAATATTGACCCAAATCATTACAACAATGGCCGCCCGTCGGGCAATGCGCGAGCAGTACGACGTACGTTTGCAGACCGCCTTCCCGAGCGGGCGAGTCGACCTTTGAGGATCGGGCTCCTCAATAACATGGCCGGTGCCGCATTCAAGGCCACCGAACGGCAGTTTGTCTCTCTTCTCGATTCAGCGTCCGATGGAATTCCCATTCATGTTTTGTTTTATACATTGCCCGGATTATCGCAGGCCGAGTCCGGTGGTCACCATTTTGCCAGTCACTATTCGAGCGTGGATGCGCTGTTGGAAACGCACCTGGATGGGCTCATCGTCACAGGCAGAGAGCCTAAGATGGCAAGCCTGCGCGACGAACCTTACTGGGAAAGTTTTACGCAGGTTTTGGAGTGGGCGCGGGATAGTACGTACTCGACGATCTGGTCCTGCCTGGCTGCACACGCCGCCATCCTGCACATGGATGGCATTGACCGCCGCAAGAGCGACGAAAAGAACTTCGGCGTTTTTGAATGCGCGCACGTGTCCGATCATCCGCTTACAAACGGCCTGCCTTCTCGCTTCCATGTACCTCATTCTCGCTGGAATGGCGTTACGCAAGACGACTTGACAGACCACGGATACAGCGTTCTCTCGCTCATAGCCGGCGACGGAGTCGATACATTCATCAAGCAGGAAAAAAGCCTGTTTGTTTTCTTTCAAGGCCACTTTGAGTATGAAACCGACACATTGATGAAGGAATATCGCCGGGACGTGGGAAGGTACATCCATGGCGAGACGAGCATCTATCCATTGCTACCTCGCGGGTATTTCGATGGCGTGGCCGAGGAGGCCTTGACTGCTTTGCGTGACAAGGTTGTTGCGTGCCGGAGTTCGGCATTATTGGCTCGCGTGGCTGCGGCGATGGCGGATACGCATATCAACATTACATGGCGAAGCGCAGCAGCCTGCATCTATCGCAATTGGCTTGAGTGGATTAATGCGCGAAAGAATGAGCGCGAGAACAGGGGAACGCACAGCACCATTGCCCCTTTGTCCATGGCCCGATGAGCACAGGCAGCCGCTAATTGCCGTGCGAGCTTCCTTTCGTTTCCTACGGCTCGATGATGCGAAAATTCCCGCTGCAATGCAACAGGCTCATCAGGTAGAGCATGCCATCATAGTAGCGCTGCTCACCGGACGGAACCGGAGTGTCCCAGAGCGCTTCGACAAAGGCCTTCGACGTGGGCCCTGGTGTTGCGGCAAAGCTTCCAACGGCGGTGGTTGCTAACATGCCTACTGAGTGCCGTGTTGATAGCGGCTTACCATCCAGCGCGTAACGATCGACGAACTTATCGATGCCCTGAACGAAGAGAAACTTCTGAATGCGATCGCTTAGAACAATTTCGCGAGGATCTTTTTGCCACCAGTCATAGTCCACCGACCAGTTGCTCACGCTTCTCCAGGAATCATAGCTGAATGGCGTGGGTGTGCCGTCCCGGAAGAGGATTTGCGTCTCGTCGAAGTTATTGCGATCCGGTGTAAGTCCCGTATCAGGCCCTGTCACTTTGGTGAACAGATCGCGGCTGACATCGGCAGCCTTGGCCCAGAATGCGCGATCCTCAACAGGACCCCAACGCGACCATAACTCGTAGAACGCGGGGAGATGGTAGGATGCATCGGTATTTCCGCCTGCGACATCCGGCACAAAGCGAATCATGAAGTGTGCCTCGTCCACCATGGGGCCGATCGATTCGGTCTGCGGTCCACGGGGAAAGCGGAGCATCGGTGGACGGGCCGCACTGCCATTTGCGGCAGTTTCTCTCTCGCGCGCGGTGTTATTCGGGCTTGGCCAAGGGTGATCGGGATAAGTAAAAGGCGTGTCGTCCAGGTGAACGCGAAACGGGCCGGCTGCAGTTAGTACCGGGTGGTGACGAATGCCGCGAAGTATCTTGTCTGCCTCGGCCTGGTAGTCATATATACCCTTTCCATTGCCCCAGCGATGCGCGGCAAAGTAAAGCGCCATGGTGTAGTACTCCTCACCATCGGGCGCGGCGCCCGTCGATCGCGGGGTTCCGTCTGTGCCCATGGACCACGCAAAGTAACCTACTGATGGATTCTTTGGATCGGTAATAAGCATGTATGTTTTGGACCAGTTCCAGAGAGCGTCGAATTCGCGCTTCTTGTTCAACTCGACGGCGATCATCATGCCGTAACTCATGCCCTCGGTGCGCGCGTCGTTATTGGCCCAATCGGTAATGTACGCCAGCGGGCCGTTCTCGTTGGCGCCGGTTTCAAAGTACAGCCGCTCCTCCTGGCCATCGCCATGAAATAACTGTTGGAAGGCTCTGTCGATTTTCGCCTTGCTCTCCGCTGGTGTGTGGCCCTGCTCGGCGAAAAGGTCGCGATACAGATGGGTCTTGTATGCCCCCTGGCCGTCGCCGGGCATGCTTGGAATCTCGCCTAAAGGAGCGTTCTCGTGGGGCTGGGGTGGTTGCCAGTAAATGGGCGGTGGCTGGGTGGGCGCGGCGGCAGGAGTTTGCGCGGACAAAGCCGCGGGAGCCTGTGCGGATACTGAACACGCCATTTGCAAAGAAGCACCAACAGCAAGGAAGCAGAGACAAAAGCGGACAGCCACGGAACCGACCTTTCTTAACCTGAAGTGCGGTCTGACGGGATTTGAGCCGCTAGTCCGTCGCAACCATTCCACACTATCGGGCATGTCTTCGTCGAGCCCCCGGCGATGATTAGAATTCGGACCTGCTTAGGAGCGGCCGGAAAAGCCGGCGATGCTCACGGCCGCTGGAAAACCGATTTTTCTGCAAGCAATTGACTTTGACAGCTCGGACCTGAAACTGTTGCCATTCACACATTCAGGCCTTAATATGGCTTTCTCGGAGTCAATCACTTTGCGCATCCAATCAGCCCCCACCATCCTGGTTTTCGTTCTTTCACTCCTTCCCTGTTCCGCGCAAGCGCCGGTCCAAAACACTTTGCCGCCTCCAACGCAGGAACAGATCGAAGCAGCCGCTTCCATGCCATTCCGCAACGCCGAGCTGCCCATGCAGCAGCGGGTTGACAACCTCGTTTCACGCATGACGCTGGAAGAGAAAGTCTCACAATTGATCGACCGGGCCGCGCCTATTCCGCGGCTCGATATACCCGCTTATAACTGGTGGAATGAGGGGCTGCACGGGATTGCCCGCTCCGGGTACGCGACCCTGTTTCCGCAAGCGATTGGAAATGCCGCGACCTGGGACGCACCTCTTCTGAATCGCATTGGAACGGTGATCTCCACCGAGGCGCGCGCGAAGTTCAACGATGCCCTCCTCCACGATAATCATGACCGCTATTTCGGACTGACTATCTGGTCGCCAAATATTAATATTTTTCGCGATCCTCGCTGGGGACGCGGCCAGGAGACATACGGCGAAGACCCATTTCTTACCAGCCGATTGGGTGTTGCCTTTGTAAAAGGCATTCAAGGCGACGATCCAAACTATTTCCGCGCCATCGCCACGCCCAAACATTATGCGGTTCACAGCGGGCCGGAATCAACACGACATAAAGTAGACATCGATCCCAGCAACCATGACCTTTGGGATACATATTTGCCGGCATTCCGCGCCACAATTACCGAAGGAAAAGCCGACTCGATCATGTGCGCATACAACGCAGTCGACAACGTGCCCGCCTGCGCCAGCAAGATGCTGCTCGAAGACATTCTTCGCAAGGATTGGGGATTCCAGGGGTTTGTCACTTCCGACTGCGACGCGATTGATGACTTCTCGCAGAAAAACGGCCATCACTATTCCGGCGATCAAGAGACGGGTTCTGCGGCCGGCATTCTTGCGGGGACCGATACAGATTGCGGCACAGCCTATCGCGCACTCACCGATTCTGTTCACCACAATCTGATCACGGAGGCTCAACTCGACGTCTCGCTCAAGCGCCTGTTCACGGCCCGGATGCGATTGGGCATGTTCGATCCGCCGGCCAATTTGCCTTATGCTTCGATCCCGTTCTCTGTAGTCAACTCGGCAGAGAATCAGGCTCTCGCGCTGCAGGCTGCCCGCGAGTCCATGGTTCTACTCAAGAACGACGGTAAATTTCTCCCCCTGAAAACTGGCGGAAATCAAACCATTGCTGTCATCGGCCCTCTGGCGGCCTCGCGCCTCGCGCTTGAGGGCAACTACAACGCTATTCCAATGAAACCAATTCTGCCGATTGACGGCATTGCCGCCGAATTTGGCAGTAGTCATGTTCTTTATGCGGAAGGATCGCCGTATGTCATGGGCGGGGCGGTCACTGTCCCGCGCACTCTGTTTCGAACCGCGGCCGATGCCACGGTTGAGGGCCTCACCGGCGAGTATTTCGCTAGCCCAGGCTTTGGCGGAAAGCCGGAAATGACGCGTGTGGACAAGGAACTCGACTTCGATTGGGCCTATGCCAACCCGGTTCCCAGCCTATCTGCAAACACCACGGCTGACAGCTTTGCTGTTCGGTGGACGGGCACCATCGCCGCGCCTGTGGCGGAGAACGATAACTTCCAGTTCCGTGTGCCGTTCTGTTACCCGTGCGGAGGAAAGCTCAATTTCTCGGTATATCTCGATGACAAGCTTCTGGAACCGCTCCGGACTCCACCGCCTGCACCGAATACTCCGGGATTACCGCCCAGCGGCAGAAATTTCGGGGGCATTCAGCGCTACCCGATTGCATTCGCTGACACCAACCCGCACTCCATTCGCATTGAATATATTCAGAGCGGACGAATTGCCGGCGGAGGAGTCGTTTTCGAATGGAGCCCGCGCCATGAGCTTCTGCAAAACGAGGCGGTCACAAAGGCAAAGAAGGCGGATGTCGTTCTGGCATTTGTCGGCCTGACCGCGCGCTTGGAAGGCGAAGAGATGATGGTCAACGCCAAGGGCTTCTCAGGTGGCGACCGCACCGACATTGTTCTCCCAGACGTTCAAGAGGAACTTATCGAGACAATCGCCAAGACTGGCAAGCCGATGGTGGTCGTGCTACTCAACGGCAGCGCGCTCGCGGTGAACTGGGCGCAACAAAACGCCAAAGCCATCGTAGAGGCGTGGTATCCAGGGCAGTCCGGCGGGCAGGCCATTGCCGAGACACTGAGCGGCAAAAACAATCCTGCCGGACGCCTGCCGGTTACCTTCTACACCGGGATAGACCAGTTACCGCCATTCGAAGATTACTCCATGGCAAGCCGCACTTATCGTTATTTCAAAGGGAAACCGCTCTATAGTTTTGGCGATGGGTTGAGTTATACCTCTTTCGCCTATTCGCATCTGCGCGTTTCAGCCAAGAGCGTTCATGCCGGCGACACGCTGACCGTGGAAGCGGATGTCAAGAATGTCGGCTCCCGTGAAGGCGACGAAGTTGCGGAACTCTATCTTGCGCCGCCACAGACGCCAGTTTCTCCAGCCCTGGCCCTGGCTGGATTTGAGCGCGTGCACCTGAATCCGAGCGAGACGAAGCACGTGATCTTTCACCTGGACCCGAGGGCGTTGTCGCAGGTGGACGACAAGGGTGTCAGGGCAATTACTTCAGGGCGCTACCGGGTTTCTGTAGGGGGGTCGCAGCCAGGCGGAGACGCGGCCGAAACTGTTCGTTCGATGGAATTCACGGTTGTGGGGACGCAACAGGTACCGCGCTGACGCGCACTTTCAAAAGCCCTTCAGAGCCAAAACGCATAAAAAACTCTAGCTCGGCTGAATCGAACCACTATGATTGTCGATAGATTGAGCAATAAAACCAACTTTCGCTCGTTTTTATGAATCTACTCGTGTAATCG
>JBELAI010000360.1:0-4354 GCA_049508975.1 Occallatibacter sp.
GCTCAGGTCAGGCCGTGCCCCCGGAGGTAATGGTCCATCCAGTGCTACGTCAACGGTGACCGTTCCGTTCAATACTGAGGGATCGATTCTCGAAACGTGTCCCGGAATAATTCCGTTATGGGTATCAATGGAGGCTGGTTGACCAATCTGGATGTCGCGCGCCTGAGTTTCGGCAATCTGCAGGGCGGCCTTCAGTTTATCCAGCTGAATCACCTTGGCAACTGAAGTTCCCGCGGTCACGTGCTGGCCCACCTGCAAGGGAACCGGAAGCTGTGCAAGCACGCCGGAGATTCCAGCCTTCACGTGAAGCGCAGCCGATTGCTTTTCATAAAGGTCCAGCTGGGCCTTGGCCTGCTCAACCTTGGTACCCGCGGAAGCCAACTGGACCTCGATCGCTTTCGCGTTCACATCGAGTTGCTCTTCCGATAGCTTTTTCTGCGCAGTCAACTGGTCAGCCGTATTCTTCGAGGCGCCCGCAACCACACCTGAGACCACGCCTATCTTGTAGAGCTGCTCGTCCGTCTGCGCCTGCCGAAGGTCCGTGGTATAGGAGGCATTCACCTGCGCCGCTGCAATCTTCTTGTCCATCAGCGTGCTTTGCAGCGTGGCCTGAAGGCTCTTGTAGTCGGCCTGCGCTCCCTTCAGAGCGGATTGCGCGCTAAGCAGTTGCTGCTCAAGTTGGGGGTCGTCCAGGTCCATCACCACGGTGTCTGGCGTAACTTTAGCGCCTGGCAGCGCGAGAATGCGCACCACAGTCGCATCGGTCTGTGCCGGAATCAGGGCAATCGAGTCTTCGCGGGGCACCAGGCTGCCCGTCGATCCGCGGACTTGAATGGTCAGGTCTCCGCGTTTGACGGTGTCCGGCCAAATCGTTGAACGGTCCACGGTCGGCGCGGCCGGTTTGAGCCGCGAGACGGCGACTACAGCAACGGTCAACAGCACCGCCGCGACGCAAGCATAAATAACATACTGGCGTATCTTCTTCTTTCTCAGGTCTGGGCGAGCGATATCCATCACATCTGGATATAGCACTTGCCATGCCAAAGGAGACCCCAAGCCTGATCACTGAAAAGAAAGCACTTCAAGCAAAATCGGAAAGCCCTTATCACAGTTTCACTGACCGCTTCCGTTTCCCCGGTGTTCGATATCGGACAGTTCGGGGAGTGCCCTCGCTTGAAGTTCGGATCAAAACAAAACCTGTCATTCTGAGCAGCCTGACTCGCGTCAGCAAGTTACGGCGATGGAAATAAACGCCGCGCCACAAAGGCTCCGTGCCCCGTTCTTGCGATTTCTTTTTGTCGCAAGGGCGGGAAACCTCAACTCTCGACCGGCCCGTTTATCAGGAGCAACCTGACTCGCGACTCGAGTTACGTCTGCAATGAACCCCCTGTACGATTCGCTACACAAGCCCCGTGCCCCGTTCTTGCGATTTTTTTCTATCGCAAGGGCGGGAAACCTCAGATCTCAACCAGCCTTGTTCATAGGGAGCGAAGCGCAGCGGAGTCGAAGAACCTGCTTCTTGTACTCCCGGCCAATGGTTGGGAATCCTCAAATCCCAATGGATCCTTCAATGGATCAGACCTCAAACCCGCTCCACCGCCAGCCCCACCGCATTACCCCCACCCAGGCAAAGCGCCGCGATGCCTTTCCGTTTTCCCCGATGCTCCATCGCATACAGCAGCGTTGTCAGCACCCGCGCCCCACTGGCTCCAATCGGGTGTCCAATCGCCACCGACCCGCCATGCACATTGACCTTCTCAGGATCAATTCCCAGCTCCCGATTCACCGCCAGCGCCTGCACGCTGAACGCCTCATTCAGCTCAAAAAGGTCCACATCGTCCAGCGCCCATCCAGCCCGCGCCGCGGCCCGACGCACCGCCTCAATCGGAGCCAACCCAAACCACTCGGGCTCCTTACCGCTGGTGGATTGACCACGAATCACTGCCAACGGCCTCAACCCAAGCTCCCGCGCCCGCTCCTCGCTTGTAACTACCAACGCAGCTGCCCCATCGCTCACCCCAGGCGAATTCCCGGCCGTCACCGTCCCGCCATCTTTGAAAGCCGGCTTGAGACGCGCAAGAATCTCCACGGTCGTTTCCGGCCGAATCGTCTCGTCCGCATCGAAAACCCGCGGCGTCGCACCCTTTTTTGCCGCCGCAATCTCCACCGGCAGAATCTCGTCGCGGAAAAGCCCGGCATCGGTAGCCACAGCCGCCCGCCGGTGTGACTCGGCCGCAAACGCATCCTGCTCTTCCCGCGTAAATCCGTACTTGGCGGCAATCATCTCCGCGCCCACGCCCATGTGGAAACCCCTGTAAGCCTCCCAAAGGCCATCCTGGATCATGGCGTCCACGAGCGTTCCGTTCCCCATCCGGTATCCGGCCCGAGCCTGCGGCAATAGATAAGGTGCGTTGGTCATCGACTCCATGCCGCCCGCCACCACCATCTCCGCGTTCCCGGTCTGAATGGCCTGCGCCGCCAGCGCCACTGCCTTCAGCCCCGACCCGCACACCTGGTTAACGGTGAATGCGCCCGACTCCGGCGATAGTCCCCCATGAATGGCCGCCTGCCGCGCCGGGTTTTGCCCCAACCCAGCCTGCAAAACGCATCCCATAATGCATTCATCAATCTGCGCGGCGTCCAATCCAGCTCGCCGCACCGCCTCCCGCACCGCCAGAGCGCCCAGTTGCGGTGCGGAAAATGTCTGCAGCGAGCCCTGAAACTTCCCTACCGGCGTTCGTGCCGCCGAAACAATCACAGCTTCTCTCATGAATAGACTTTCTTCTAAAGTGAAATGAGCATCGAGTGATTTAGATGCGGCCAGCGGCGCGCAAGTCGCGAATCTCCGCTTCGTCGAATATGCGCGACCGAATCAGGAACCGGACGCCCTCAGCATTGTCGAGCGAGAACATGCCGCCACGCCCCGGAACTACATCGAGTGTAAGTTGCGTGTGACTCCAGTATTCAAACTGGCTCTTGCTCATATAGAACGGTTCGCCATCCACCTCGCCGAGCTGCACGTCCGAATCGCCGATCATAAACTCGCCACGCGGATAGCACATCGGCGAACTGCCATCGCAGCAGCCTCCCGATTGGTGGAACATAAGCGGACCATGTTTCTGGCGCAGCACGCGTATCAAATGAATAGCCAAATCGGTAGCAACGACTTGCGGTGGTAGTTGGGACATGGTTTTCTCGAAATCGGAGATATCTGACAGTGCGTTCTCTCTAGACCACGAGGAGCAGAGTGAATGCGCCAATCGAGGCCCAAAGGAACATTGAAAGGACGGATGCAATCGCAAGGAGCGCCTTTCCGGGGCCCTTTCGAAAGATCGCGACTGAAGCAACCAGTCCCATTGCGACCGCATTTCCTGCGACGACCGGCCAGAAAAAGCGGCTATCGTCGGGCGGCAATGATCCCGGGCGAAGGAATACAACAAGAAACCATATGTCACTTAAGGTGACACAGGCCGCGGCCAGCGCCGCTTTGAATCTTGGTTCGGACCTCGTCCCGATGATTTTCCACCAACTTAAGCCGAGTGAGATCAGACCAACGACGGGCAAGGCTCGCAAGAAATACTTAAAGAATTCCATCTCGGCAATCTATCCGGATCTAAGCCGCTCGGATCTGTAGTCGCTCACTTCAATTCAATCGGGGCGAAGCAGACCCGAGGGCTCGGAATCTGTCAGGTGACTAGAAGAAGCCCAGCTTCTTCGGGCTGTAACTCACCAACAGGTTTTTGGTCTGCTGATAATGATCCAGCATCATGCTGTGCGTTTCGCGGCCAATGCCAGATTGCTTGTATCCGCCAAACGCTGCGTGCGCTGGATAGGCATGGTAGCAGTTGATCCACACGCGTCCAGCCTGAATCCCGCGTCCCAGCCGATGGCAGCGATTGATATCGCGTGTCCACAAACCTGCGCCAAGTCCGTAGAGCGTGTCGTTCGCAATTGCGAGCGCATCCTCCTCGTTCTTGAATGTGGTCACCGAGACGACAGGCCCGAAGATCTCTTCCTGGAAGATGCGCATCCGGTTGTGGCCTTTGAACACCGTCGGCTGAACATAAAAGCCTTCTTCCAGATCGCCGCCCAGGTGCGCGCGCCCGCCTCCGCAAAGCAGTTCAGCGCCTTCCTTGTGGCCAATGTCGATGTAGCTGAGAATCTTTTCCAACTGCTCGCTCGACGCCTGCGCGCCGATCATTGTATCGCTCTCCAGCGGGCTAGCCTGTTTGATTGCGGCAACCCGTTCGAGCGCCCGCTCCATGAAGCGGTCGTAGATGCTCTCCTGAATGAGCGCGCGGCTGGGGCAGGTACAAACCTCGCCTTGATTAAGCGCGAACATCACAAAGCCTTC
>JBELAI010000361.1:0-4344 GCA_049508975.1 Occallatibacter sp.
GTGTCTTTGCGCATGATGCCGATCTGCGTCCACAAGTCGCCCAGCACATTGGCGCGGAAGGGCTTCTCCGGCGAGGCGGCCGGGACGCGGTCGATGCCCAGACCAGTGAGAAAACCCACGACCGACAAGCCCATCAGCAGATAGCCGGCATAGACTTCCTGGCCGCTGAAATGCTCGCCCATCCACGCGCCACCGATGGTGCCCAGAATGATGGCGAGGAAGGTTCCCAGTTCGATGACACCGTTGCCCCAGGAGAGCCGCCGTTCGGGTAGCAGTTCCGGCAGCAATCCGTACTTGGAGGGGCCGAAGAGCGCGGCCTGACCGAAGACCAGGGTCAGTGCCGCAAGGGTCAGCCACAGCGTGTGCGATGCCAGTCCGGCCGTGGCCAGCAGCATCGACCCGAACTCCATCGCCTTTGTCCAGAGCGTCACTTGGCGCTTGCTGAATCGATCTGCCAGCCAGCCGCCCGGCATACTCAAAAGCAGAAACGGAAGGGAGAAGAGAAACGGCACCACCGAGACCAGTGTGTCGCGCTCGGTCTTCTGCATCTGCATGCCGACGATCATCGACAGCAGCAGATTGCGCAGAATGTTGTCGCTGAATGCCCCCTGAAACTGCGTTGCAATCAAGGCCCAGAAGCCGCGTTCGCTGCTTCTGTTGTCGGCATCCGCCATTGCGGCGGGCAGGTTTTCGTCTATTCCTTCATTCATGGTCGTATACATTGGTTACGCGCCTCGTCGAAACAACAGGAACATCTTGAGAGTAGGCGCTCTTTGCGCCTCTGAAAGGCCAACTCAGACAGTTTTTCGAGTGTCACAAAAATTGCGAGGTATCGGTGAACTGTGCCAGTTCTTCTCGAACCAAGTCGGAGAGCACAGAGAATGAAAAGACGCGCGGGCCTTTGGGCAGAGAAAAGCTCGCCGCGATCTTTGCATCACAGATGATGGCGGCGGTTTGTTCCAGCCCGCGCAGCCACCGTGCTCGGCGCGGATCGCGCACCACCAGAAGTTCGGCGTCCACGCCAGCAGCTTCCAGCATCGTCCGTCCGAGGTTGCGGAAATTTTCCCAGCGCGAAACCACGCCGATCATTCGCCCTTTAAGTTTGGGCAACTCCGGGCTCAGCCACTGATTGGCCGAGCGCATCTTCAATGCAGCGAGTTCGAGCCCTGCCGGCAACAGCGCCCGCACCGTGTCGGTATCGGTTGGCAGGCAAAGCGGAATGGCAGCGCGCAGCGCATCGGGTTCGGCCGCCTCCTCGAACGAGATCGCTGTGATCGGCCAGTTGGTCAGTTGCCGCAACTCTTCCAGCAGCACCTCGCGCGCATCGGGATTGGGTTCGATGAGCACAAACCGGCTGGGCGGTGGCGAAGCAATCCACTCAGCTACTCGCTTGCGGATCGTCGCCGCCGGCAAATGCAGCTCACGCACAGCGCGAAAGAAAGCGACGATATGCTGATCCAGAATCAGTTCCGGCGTGGTGGCAGGCTTGGTCCCGCATTTCACAAAGACGCCGCTGCCGTGGCGATAGTCCACCCAGCCTTGATCTGCCAGTTCGCGGTATCCGGCGCTGACGGTGTTGGGATGAACGCTGAATCGCCTCGCCAACTCGCGCGTACTCGGTAGCCGGTCGCCCGGCTTCAGGTCTCCGCTCAGAATCGCCAGCATAACCTGCGTGGCCAATTGCCGGTAGATCGGGACTTCACTCGCTGGTGAGAACCATAGCCGCACTGTCGCGCCTCCATCTGTTCCGAAGATGATTTCTGTGTTTCTCAACTACAGCGGTTCTGAGGTCCGAGCGTCAACCAGTATCCCTTGGGTCAATAGCCGTTCCTGATTGATCCGCTCATCGTACGTCCTTACCTGAATCAACTTCTGGATTCTTTCTGTCGATTTGAGCTGGAAAGATCGGCTTCTTGTCCTCCCACGCGATTTGCCACGCCGCAAATTCGCTTGGCCGAACCTGTAGACGCGCGAAGTTCCCTTCATGCAGCCCGAGCAAATCGGATTCGGCCATTTCCCTGAAGATTTCCCGTTCGACGGTCGCGACGTTGCTCTTTACCCACTCCGCGATATGTGCGCTTGCTTCTTTCCGGCTCATGCGCCGCCGCACGATATTCCCCACGAGTTGACGCAGCGCATCGCGATGCCGCTGGCGAAAAGGATCAGGCTCGCCTAGCGATTGCCTTACGGCAGCATATCGTTCAGAGGACCGCTCATAGGCCCAGATATAGACATCCTTGAGCAAGTCCACCTTGTTCAACTCATAGACGCCCAGAATGGCATCCGTGTAGGACGCCCGCGGAACATTGGTGAACGACAGCGGAGACAGGTTTGCCTTGATGAAGGGAATGTTTGCCGCCAGGCGCGACACCCGCTTGTTCACATCGTCGAAGGGTTGAAGGTACGGCAGTTGTACCATGACGAAAAACGATTGCTCGAACGGGTCATGGATTGCCTGCGCCGTTGCCAGCACCTGATTGAAGCACTCCTCAATCAACTGAGGTACTTCAAGTGGATGGAAGGCGGAGCTTTCAATACCGACCGCGATGCGCCGTAAGCGTCCAGCCGCCGCTTCATCCGGCAGGAGGTTCTGCGCCAGAATTCCGTGGAGGTTCAGAATCGTATAGCGGTTGAAGCCGATCTCATCCGCCGCGCCCACAAGAAATGCGATAGCGTCCTTGTGATTGAGAATCATCTGGGCTTCCAGCCTGCTCCCGCCCTGCGCCTCTTCGCCGAACTCAATCAGGCGGCGGGTATCAAGCAAGGAATATGTATTGCCCTCAAGCCGGCTTGAGTTCCATGACAGATCGATAAGCAGGCGGTTGAGTATCTGTTTCGCATATGTTCCGGCCGCTTCGACCCCGGTCTTCGTCTTGCCCACTTCCGCCAAGTGCGCCCGCTCTTTCGGCGAGAGATAGAAACTCGTGTTGGGTCGATAACCATCGAGAAACTGGCGGTTGTAACCAATGGCTTTTCTGGCCGCGGAAGGCTGCCGCAGATAGCCGCGTATCTTCGTGCTTTCGACGGATAGAGGCAATATTGCCTCCCGTTTTTCCGCACCAGGATCGGCCTCTCGTGCAATCGTTTCTCTCTTTGCGCCTGGAAGCAGGTATCGCGCCGCTGGGCCTTTTCCTTCTTGTGCAAGACGCCCATCTTCCACGAGGCCTTTTAGCCAACGCTGAATAGTTCGCTGAGGAATATCCTTCAGGGCGGCGGCAATTTCGCCACTCCGAGCGCCGTTGGTATTGCGTCGCACGAAGTCAACTACTGCTGCCAAGTCTTCTGCTACCTCTCTCGCTCGGCGTTTGGCCATTATCCGCTCCCTTTACTAGCGCGATTCACATATCGCGCCAATTAAAGCACATTAACACGCCAAATGCAAGGGTATTGCGCCATAATAATGACGCGATTAGAGGTATATGGCGTGATCCCCTATAGGATTCTGAGAAGTGGAGTCAGTTATCCGCTAACTCGCCCAATTCAACGGTTTCTGAGTTGGGCAAAGCAACGTAAGCCATCCGATGAGTGAACAGGCCTCCGGTCGGCAGATTTGTCTCAATGTGGATTAAGACGCGGTCAGAAGTCTGCCTTTATCCGGTACAGCTGGTGAGGTCATAACCATCGGGATTTGCCGAGAATTATCGGCTTGGATCTTCAGATATGCCTCTTCACGGCGGCACGTTCGCCATGTTCGAAGGCGTCTATGAATGGCTCAAGCTCTTCGTCACTCATGCCAATACTTTGTCCAGTCTTGCGCCAACCATTCACGGCATGCATAACGTCGCTCAAGATCTCCTTGGCCCGCGCAGCCGTGATGCGGAAATAAGCAATCACGGACATGAGGGCGTCGATGGTCATGTTCATGACTGCGGTACCCGTACTTTCTTCATGCGCACGCGCTTGGGCAGACGTTCTTCATCGAGCAGAAGGCCGGTAGCGTCGCGGCTCACGTCGATAAGAGCGCCAAGAGGTTCGCCAAAGCCCAAGACGAAAAGCGCCATCGCATACACGCCAAGGCCGACTTTGGGGTCGCCCTTCTCGGCGCGGAGGTAAGTATTCTTGGCAACGCCCATGCGCTCGGCGACAGCAAGGATTGTGAGCCCACGTTTTCGCCGCGCGGTTCCGAGGTCGCTGCCGAATTTGGTCAGCGACCGCTTGACGGCGGGGGGCAGAACATCTGACACATTCGATCTCATTGATAAGACTCCATACATAAAGCCTTATATCTAAGCCGGTTTCGGGAATTCGGACAGCGGGATGAGTGGAAGGATTGTTCCTCAGCCAGCCATTAAGATGGCAGAAAAGAGGAGCAACGATGGCACGACGTCCACGCAGAAATCACAC
>JBELAI010000362.1:0-4337 GCA_049508975.1 Occallatibacter sp.
ATCCGGTGCGTCGTGTAGTAGATCGGCGTATTGAAGACGATTCGTCCCGCCGCGATCCAGTCTTCCTTAGATCTGAGATTGGGCTTGTGATCCGATTCGTCCCACACCACTTCGGGAGCCTTTTGCTTGAGCGACTCAAGGTAACCGGGCGGCTCGTACCCCGGAGCATAGACCGGGTAGCTCTTGTAGATAGGGCGAACGGGAATGCGGTAGTAGTAATCCGACGAAATGTGCTTTGGCGATCCGACCGGGTCTGCGAGCGGCAGTTCCAATGTCGCTATCGCTTCGTCATCCCATACCCGTGGAACCGAAGGCGTGAACGATGCGCGTCGCTGCGGCGATTGAGCGTGCGAGAACAGCCAGAACCCGCCCACGATGACGACCAGCAGAAGCACAACCTGGCACATCAACCTCAACCTTTTCATGATTGACCCCCGAGGAAGCCTGGGCAAGATCGATCAACGCCCAGCCCTCAGATCTTCCTATGTGCCTGATTTTGATGGCAATGGAGGTAATCTGTAGAAACCTGTATTTTTTCTTTAAACAGTAAGTTGGTCTACGATGGGTGCGTTGCCCTTCTCCTCATCGACTAGAAGTAAAACGACGCCTATGCTTCAGGTGTGACGGCGACGTTGTGGTATTCCGTGATCCACCAGACGCCTCGCTCTTTGATGAGGACTAGGAGCAGCTTGAAACGCAACACCCCGTCGGCTCCAACGGGCACCCCTGCCGGGGGAGTTTTCGGAAAGCCTGTGATCTCTCCGCTTACATCGGCGATAGCGACGTCCTGACGTACGAACCGTAGCTTGGCGATTGAGCTTTTCGGGGTGGTGCCTTTGAAGATCGTATTGGCGATCTCGATGTGCCGTTTCACAAATTCTGCTCGTCCGTACCTCACAGTGCCGAAGATGTTGGTAAAGCTGACATCTTCTGTGACGTGGTCAGACGGATTGGAATGAACAATTGCTTCAATGGCCTTCGTATCCTCAGACGACGTTTCAACAGGGTTAACCTGAGCGTTGAGGTAGCAGTAATGCCCGGAGAAAAGGCAACTGGACAGAAGCATGGCGCACGCTAGTTTCATATGTTGTCTCATAATTTCCCTCCCGAGTGAATTTCCTTAAGCAAAGCTGACGCACGAATCCGAGCGAAGTCTACCACGGTATCGCCCTGCCATGGGACGGGCGATATTGCCAAGGCATTTATCGGTGAACCGATTTGTACTTGGCTGGGGGTTGGGGTACTTTCGAGTCCAGGACATGCCGGCACACCGGGCGATGGGGGTTAACCTGAATTCCAGAGTTCTACAGTTCGGAGAATTCGAACTCGACGTCCGGAACCATCGCTTGCGGCGGTCGGGCTCGGAGCTGAAACTCGAGCGGATACCAATGGAACTCCTGATTCTGCTCGCCAGCCGGCCCGGCGAACTGGTCAGGAGAGAGGAGATCGTCCAGGAGCTTTGGGGCGATGAGATCAACGTTGATACCGAAAACGCAATCAACACCGCCATCCGAAAGATGCGACAGGTCCTGGACGACGACCCGGCAAGCCCCCGCTTTGTGCAGACCGTCAGTAAACGAGGGTACCGATTTCTGGCCGAACCCACACTGCCAGCCGCACCACCTCAAGCGCCCGCAACAACCTCGAAGACTATCCCTCGGAAACTGCTCGCCGGCATAGCAGCCCTCTTGGCCATCGGCCTCGTCGTCTGGAGCATCGGTCATTCCCGGAAAGTCCTGCGAGTCTCCAATTATCAGGCAATCACCCACGACGGCCTGCCGAAACAAGGCCCGCTGCTCTCGGACGGCGTTCGCATCTATTTCGTCTCCGGGAGCTTGAATCATCGCAGCATCTCTCAGATATCGGTCAACGGTGGAGAGGCTTCCACTCTCGTTACCGCAGTCCAGTCTCCCCGATTGTTGGATATCTCATCGAACGGAAGCGAATTGCTAGCCGCATCGTTCGGACCCGATCCGGGCGCTTCAACGGGAGAGAGAGCAGGGCTAAACGAGTCAGCTCTGTGGAGCATTTCGTTGCCGTCCGGAAATGTCCGGCGAATCGGCGATCTCCTGGCAGATGCCGCCGCGTTCGCTCCAGACGGGCAGAAGATCGCCATAGGCTGGAACCACGCTCTGTACGCGGCCAACAGCGACGGCAGCAACAAAAAGGAGATTGCTCAATTGTCCGGAACCGCATCGTCAATTCGTTGGTCGCCTGATGGAAAGCGGCTGCGATTGACCGTCATGGACCCCAAGACCCTGCGGTCCTCTCTTTGGGAACTGCTCCTGGATGGGACATCTCTTCACGAAATCCTGCGCGGGTGGAACCCGGTTCCAGCCGAGTGCTGCGGGCGTTGGACTCCCGACGGCCGCTGGTACGTCTTCCAATCGACGCGCGATAGCAAGACAGATATATGGGCGCTACCCGAGTCTGCAGGCCCGGTTGACCTCAAGCCATCGGAACCCATTCAGCTGACGGCAGGGCAGATCAATTCTCTCGCGCCGGAGATGAGCCCTGATGGACGCAAGCTGTACGTGATCGGACAACAGCTCCGCGGAGAGTTGAACAGGTACGACGCCAGGCTGAAGCAGTTCGTTCCGTATCTCGATGGCATGTCCGCAGAATTTCTTGACTTCTCGCGCGACGGGAAGTGGATAGCCTATGTCAGTTTTCCGGACCATCTGCTCTGGCGCTGCAACGTTCAAGGCGACCATTGTCTCCAACTGACCGGCCCTGCGATCCAGCCAACGGCGCCGCGATGGTCTCCGGATTCGACGCAAATTGCGTTTTTCGATGCCTCTTCGGGCAAGCCGTTCCAGCTTTTCCTTGTGCCTGCAAACGGCGGCTCGCCCCTGGCAGTGGTCGATGAGCCGTGGAACGAGATTGATCCCAACTGGTCCCCCGATGGACAGACGCTCGTCTTCAGTCACTTCCCCGTTTTTGATCGGCAGGCAGATCTGGGCATGTACTCGTTCAATCTGATGACCCATCGACTGGCCAAGCTCCCAGGATCGGACGGGCTTTGGATGCCAAGATGGTCGCCTGATGGGAGCCTCATCCTGGGCAGATCCGCCGACTCCCTTTCGCTGGTTCTTTTCGACGTTTCCAGCCAGTCCTGGCACGAACTCGCTCGCGGCGAGAGCTTCGGGTACGCCAACTGGTCTGCAGACAGCAGATCCGTCTATGTTCTCAAGAGAGGTGACGAGCCGGCGATCGAGAGAATTCGGATATCCGACGGAAAGACGGAAATCGTAGCGAGCCTGACCGGCGTCAGGCAAACGGGGTTTCGCAACGCAGTCTGGACAGGTCTCACACCCGACAATGAACCGTTGATCTTGCGTGATGTTGGCACTGAGGAACTCTATTCGCTGAACGCAACTGTTCATTAAGTCCGCGAACGACGTCACGGGAACCGACGTGAAGCCCGCTTCCGGCGCAAATGATTCTCAATTGACGCATTATCGGCAACTCACATTTCGAGGCTGGCTAGTTCTGGAAAAGCGCTTTGGGCTGAAATCATCATTAGAGAATCCGTCGCCTACGGCATCCCCTTGACAGTGAATGGTCGAATGTCTACCATCATTTCTCATGCAGGGTCGAATGTCTTCTATGGCGAAAGAGACACAGCAACGCGCGAACCTGTTGCAGGGCACTTTAGACATGCTTCCAAGTGGGAAATGGCCCTGGACCGAAATCGGGAGTAGAAGTATTACCGCCTGACCGAGAAAGGCCGAAAACAGCTGGTTGTCGAAGAATCGCGGTGGAGGGAGATGGCCGAGGCCGTAGCGCGGGTGATGTGGCCAGTGGCTGGGGAGAGCTGATATGCGATGGTGGCAGATCGGGAGACGAGATGCAAATCTGGAACGGGAGCTGCGCTCCGACCTCGAACTGGAAGAAGAAGAGCAGCGTGAGAAAGGCCTGTCGGAAGATGAAGCGCGATACGCGGCGCGGCGGGCGTTCGGCAACACAACGCTGATCCGGCAGCAGACGCACGAGGTCTGGGGATGGGCGCAGTTCGAGCGCTTTTGGCAGGATCTACGCTATGCCGGGCGAGTGCTTGTGAAGAATCCGGGATTCTCCGCCACGGCGATTCTTGTGCTGGCGCTGGGGATCGGGGCGAGTGTGGCGATCTTCGCCTTTGTGGACGCGGCTCTGATCAAGCCGCTTCCCTTCGCGGATCCGCAACGACTGGTCCACGTAACGGAAAGTGATCCGGAGAGTCCCCACGTGAATATTTCCTATCTCGATTATTTGGACTGGAAGAAACAGAACAACACCCTCGCCTCCATGGATGTATTCACCGGTTGGAACGTGCTGCTGAGCACCCCCACGGGCAC
>JBELAI010000363.1:0-4310 GCA_049508975.1 Occallatibacter sp.
TGGGCGCCGCGCTCACTGAAGACTCGAAGGTGGATCGAGCCAAATTCGATTCAGACGGGCTGACCTGCATGACCTGCCACTCCGTCGTCAGTCTCGACTCAACCAATGGCAATGGCAGCGTTCAAATGGGTATTCCGTCTGTCATCGTGGATGAAAACGGGAACCGCATACCCGGGCAGGTCTCGTTTGCCGAGATTCTTCGACATCCTGAGCGGCACTCCAAGGCCGTTATGCATGACTTCCTGCACACGCCGGAATTCTGCGCGGCTTGTCATAAGGCCAACTTGCCGTCTCCGCTCAACGACTATAAGTTCATTCGTGCCTTCACGGCTTACGACGAGTGGCAGCAGTCAAAGTTTTCGCAGCGCAATCCGCTTACGTTCTATACGGCTGACTTTAAGCCCTGCCAGGGTTGCCACATGCAGCGAAATCCCATTACGCTCCCCGAATACGGCGCAAAGAATGGGACCTTCGCCTCGCATCGCTGGCTGGCCGGGAACACCGCGGTGCCGTTTTACTATGGCTTCGACGAGCAGCTAAAGAAGACCATCGAGTTTCTACGGGCCGGGGACTATCTCAACGTCGATATCTTTGGTCTCCAGAAGACCGGCGAGGATAAGTTGATCGCTCCGCTGGGAAGATCTTCGTACACCCTGGCTCCCAATGACGTAGTTGAAGCCTATGTTGTCATCCAGAATAGGAACATCGGCCACTCGCTCATCCCCGAGGTTCGCGACCTCTACGAAGCATGGGTTGAGTTCACGGTAAAGGATTCAAGCGGGAAAGAGATCTACCATAGCGGCTTCCTCAAACCAGATGGCATGATCGATCCGCGGGCGCACAGCTTCACCAATCGTCCGGTAACAGATGAAGGGGAGTTCGTCGATAACCACAAGGTTTGGACGATTCACTCCGTGGCCTACGATAACAGTGTGCAAGCGGGTAGATCGGTATTAGTACGCTATCAATTCCGGCTTCCGGCTGAGGTAACTGGTGCCGTCTCTGTTACCGCAAAGGTGAATTATCGGCATCTGCGCCAGAGCTATCTCAATAACATCTTTGGTCCTGATCATCCAGCCTATCCGGTGGTGGAAATCGCCTCACGTACCCGCGTCCTCAAGATCGGAGAAAACAAGCCAGAGGCGCCCGATCCGGCTGACAACCCTGACTGGATGCGTTGGAATAACCTGGGCATCGCGCTGCTCGATCAATTCCAATATGCCGAGTCTGTCGCTGCCTTCACTGAAGTCATCAAGCTGCGCCACGATTATGTCGATGGGTACACCAATGTTGGTCTCACCGAGATTGTATGGGAAAAGTACGAATCGGCCCGGAAGGCCATTCGGAAGGCGCTTTCAATCGATCCGAACAACGCCCGCGCCCTTTATTACGACGGTCTGCTGCAGCGACGCGCGGGAAATACAAAGCAGGAGATCGCAGACTTCAGCAGAGTGGTAGAAATGTTTCCCCAATCCCGCGATGCGCGCCGCGAACTTGGCATCACTTATTACCAGCAGAAGGATGAGCATGCGGCGCTTGAGCAGTTCGAGGCGCTACAGAAGATTGATCCGGACGATCTGGCCGCGCACTACAACCTTTCCATCCTTTACCGTCGCATGGGCCAGCAAGAGAAAGCCGCTGAGCAGCAGGAAATGTTTGTTGACAAGAAGGTCGATCCGGGTGCGCCTACTTATTCTCTGAGCTACTTGCGTGTGCATCCGGAAATCTCCATCGAAAGCGTTCCATGGCACGTGCACTCCGATCTGGCCACCGAAGAGGGAGGAGCGCAGAATGGCAAATAATGCGCCGCGCCCGACACGGATACGGTTTATCGTCGCCGCGCTGCTTTGCTTGGTTGGTCTCTCCAGCGCGGCCCACGCGGCAAATGACTGTCCATGGCTAACGGAAGCCACGGCATCCGGGCTTATCGGGGCCGAAGCCGTTGGCTCGTTCACGGCCCCTTCCGGCGCTCAGCCCGCGGTCTGCACATTCGCGCAAAGGAGCGACGGTATGACGCGAACGCTCACCATTACTGTCGAATTGACCACGGACGCACATACGCGCATGAGCTCGATTGCACGGGCTTGCGGGGCTGGAGCCGCAACTCTGAACGCCATCGGGAACGAGGCGGTCTGTTGTGCCGCCGATCTCCGCCGCGGCGAACTCGGCGAACGGGCTATCGGCCGGGTGCGCAACCAGGTGTTCACTATTGACATCAACAGTACATTGAAAGACGATCCCATCCTCACCCGCGATGCCCTCAAGGCGCGCATCTATACTGCTGCTGAACAAGTCGCCGGCAATCTGTTTTGATACCTTGGTTGGGCCAACCCTTCGAGTCCTTCAGCATCCAAATTGCGCAGGCGCAGTCATGAACGGTAGCCGGGTCCCCGTATCCGAGGCACCGACTCAATGTCCAACGGCGGCACGATTCCCACTCGCCCATTCGGTAAAACCAACGCAAGGATTTCTGCATTCGGACTTGGCGGGCATCATCTGGGCGCCGCCAAGGATGAGCGGACGGCGATCGAGATCGTCCATCGCGCCATCGATGGCGGCGTCACTTTCTTTGACTGCTGTTGGGAATATAACCGCGGGAAATCGGAAGACTGGCTGGGCAAGGGGATCAAGGGATTCCGCGAGAAGGTCTTTCTGATGACAAAGGTCTGCACGCATGGGCGCGACGCGGCCTTGGCGATGCAGATGCTCGAGCAAAGCTTGCGCCGCCTGCAGACCGATCACCTGGATCTTTGGCAGATTCACAGCGTGGGTTTTGCGAACGATCCCGAGCTTTTCATTCGCTCGGGAGGAGCTGCTGAAGCGCTTGCAAAAGCCAAAAAAGACGGCAAGGTGTTGTACGCGGGATTCACCGGGCATAAAGATCCCGACGTTCATCTGGCGATGCTGAATACCGGCTTCCCGTTTGACGCCGTGCAGATGCCACTGAACCCCCTCGACGCCAACTTCCACAGCTTTGAGCAAAAGGTATTGCCAGAACTGAACAAGCGAGGCATTGCGCCCATCGGGATGAAGCCGATCGGCGGCCATGGAGAGCCCGTACAAAAGGGCGTCTTCACAGCGCAGGAGCTTCTCCGCTATGCGATGTCGCTGCCGGTGGCCACGACGATCTCGGGTGTGGAAGATCTCGGCATTCTCGAACAGAATCTGAAAATCGCCCAGGGTTTCGCGCCACTGAGTGAATCGGAAATGCAGGCGCTGCGAGCGCGCGCGAAGCCTTACGCGGGCGATGGCCATTTTGAACTCTACAAAACTTCCATCAAGTTCGATAATCCGGAGGCGCGTTTGGCCCATGACTTCCCATTGGACATGCAGCAAGTGGAAGTGAAGCAGTTGATCTATGAGGCACAGAACACCGGCCGGCCCTATCCGCAGGTGACGAGCTCGCCTGGGGAGTAAAGATGGCCGCCTACCGTTGCCTTTCATCGCAGTGTGGAGACAGTGAGAGGGATGAACACGAGTTCGGACTTTCGCCCAATTGAGAAGGATTCGATGACTTCCGCAAATCAGGCTTCGCCCCGAAGCGACCTTTCGCGTCGCCGCTTTTTGCAGAGTGTAGCCCTGGCAGGCGGATCGGCCATCGTGCCTGCTTCAAGTCTTGCTTCCTCCTCTTCGCATGCTGGGCAAGCTGCAAGTCCGGGGGGGAGCGCAGCCGCCCCTCCAGAAGATTCGTCTTCCGCGCAGAATCCCATCGTGAAGAATTTCAATGGCGCCTATGGCGGCTCATCGTTGCCGAGTTTTCAGGTGCCGAAGCGTGCCATGGGTAAGACGGGGTTACAGGTTTCGATCCTCGGCATAGGCGGCTATCACATCGGAACCGTTTCCGGTCAGGAAGAAGTGAATAACGTGATCGCCAAGGCGCTCGACCATGGGATCAATTTCTTCGACAACGCTTGGGAATACCACAAAGGGATGAGCGAGGAGCGCATAGGCATCGCGCTCAAGGGCAAGCGGGACCAGGCAATTGTGATGACGAAAGTGTGCACGCACGGGCGCAAGAAAGATGTCGCCATGCGGATGCTGGAGGAATCGCTTACCCGATTGCAGACAGAGCATCTCGATGTGTGGCAAGTGCATGAGGTCGTCTATTACAACGATCCGGAAAAAGCATACGACCACGATGGCGTGATCGAGGCTCTGGCCGCGGCCAAGCAGCAAGGCAAGGTTCGATTCGTCGGCTTTACCGGCCATAAGAATCCCTCCATCCACCTCGAGATGCTGAATCGCGGATTTGCGTTCGATACCGTTCAGATGCCGATCAATCCACTCGATCCAAGCTTCCGCTCCTTTGA
>JBELAI010000364.1:0-4298 GCA_049508975.1 Occallatibacter sp.
CGCGCCGGGAACGATGGTGCCGGGCGTATTGAATTCGAGGTAAATCAGGAGCGCTCCGCCAACCAGCATCAGTAGCGCGATGTTGGGGTTCACCAGCCAGCCAAGCAGTTCCTCGCGCATTGAGGCTTTGACCATGTCAACGCGCGCACCGGCGAGGTGGAGCACCTGCCTGGAACCGTCGAGACGCGTGATGGTGCGGCCTTCGAGGGCTGCGAGCAACAGGGTGTCGCTGCCCGCCGTCAGATCGATGAGGTGCTGGTCGAGGGCTTCTTCGGCTGTGTAGGAGTGCGATGTGTGAACCGCGGCGTCCGCAGCCTCGGCATTGCGGCCACGCTTGGTTACGTACGAGCGCAGAAATGCTTCGGTGTCGTTCTCGATTTTCTGGGTCATGGTGGCGTCCGGCTGACCGCCGAACTCCATGACAGGGTGAGCAGCGCCGGCGTTGGTGCCCGGCGCCATCGCGGCCACATCGGCGGCTACCAACAGGAAGAACCCTGCCGACCCGGCCCTCGCTCCCGCTGGAGACACGTACATGATTATCGGAACTCTTGAGCTGAGGATGGCACCGACCATGCCGCGCGTCGAATCCAGCAATCCTCCCGGCGTATCAAGTTCAACCAGAAGGGCTTGCGCACCGTCGGAATTGGCTTGGGCAATGGCCCGGTCCAGCTGGCCGGCACTGACGGGCTGAATGGTGTCGGAAAGGACCAGCTTGTCCACAAAGGGCTGCTGCGAACCGGACGGCTGTGCGAAAACCACGGATCGAAGTCCGAGGATTCCAACCAGGATGGCTGTGACTCCAACAACGAATATTGCTAAACTGCGTGCGCGTTCAAACATAACTTGCTCCTTCCGCGCCTGCTCTATTTCTTCTGCCCTCTTTTGGCCTCAATTTGCTGCTGCAACTCCTGCGCGGCACGGTTGCCGGGCTCAATCTTCAGAGCTTCGGTCATATCGTAGTCTGCTTCGTCCAGATGTCCGGCTGCAATATCCAGACGCCCCATCACAAGATACGCCTGTACCGATGGCAAAAGCTCAAGCGAGGTGCGCGCTTCCTTCCGGGCAATCTCCTTGTCGCCTGTCCGCTCCCGCACTTCGGCAAGGCCGGCATGTACCTCGGAAACACGATCGTCGATGGCAACCGCCGAGAGGTAGAGCCGCTCCGCCTGGAGCAGCAGACCTCGATCAAGATAGTCCCTCGCCTGGGCGGCCAGCATCTTCGCACGCTGAGCCGGTTCGAGGGCTGTTAGCCGCGCTTCGTCCATCTGGTCGAGCATCTGCGCGGCCTGGCGGAAGGCAACCGCATCGAAAGTACGCGCAATCCGCTCCAGCGGATCGGGCCGGGCCACCGCACCCACCGCCGGTTGAACGGCCGACGGGTTCCACGCTTCCTGAAGAGAGAGTGCTTCGCTGTCATTAGGGTGCAGCTTCAAGCACGTGGCGAGTTCCGGCAAGGCTTCCGCTGTATTGCCGTGCCGTTTCAGGCTCACCGCGAGGTTGAAGTGGTAATCGGCGGTGTTGGCATCGGCGGCGATCGCCTGGCGGAACAGCGCGGTGCCGTCATGCCCCTGGCGGCTTACCGCGACCCCCTCGTTGTTCACCACTGCAGCTAGCGGCAAAACCCGGGCCACGGCAGCAAAGGATTGCTCGGCTTTGGGATAATCTCCTGAAAACACAAGCGACAGTCCGCGATAAAACCCCGCTTCAAGTGCGTCGGGGCCTTGCAACTTGGGATCGTCGCGGGCAACCTTTGCAAACGCTGCTGCTGCCTGATCGTACTGCTGGGCGTTGTAACCCTCGCGGCCAAGGGCCATCCACGCCTGAGCAAATCCCGGGCTCAGGGCTACTGCCTGGTTCAAATGGCGCAGCCGTTCGTCGTGGTCGGGTTCCGAAATGCCGCGGATATACTGCTCGAAGGCATCCAGCCGCATCCCCTTGCCCTCGGCAACGAACGTCTCTTCCGCCACGCTGAATCCGGGGTCGAGCTGCTTTGTGAGCCTCCAGGCAAGGGTGTCGAAGACATCGATCAGGTCTTTCATTTCGCCACGGGAGGTTACGGACTGGCTCATGCGTAAATGAGGCACGTCCACCACCTGCGCTTCGGCGATGATTCCGGTGCCATCGGTCACATAGCTGCCAACGACAATGGAATCGGCGTCCAGGGTCTGCGCTAATTTGAGAGCTGTGGCGCGGGAGGGATGAAACCCCTGCGGCATGCCCAGGTGATCGAGGGCATAGAGCCGGTCTGCGCGGCTCATCGGCGAAAACCCTGCCGAAGCGAAACGGCTGCTGAGAATCTCAGGGGCCGCTTCGCGGATCCACTCCAGGCTTGGCTGTCCGGTGCGGTTATCGAACGGCAGTACCAGCAGAATGCGGCCGCGACCTGCGGCGGACGGCGCTACTTGTCCGCGCGCGGCTACGGTCAAGGTTACCGCAAGCGTAAAGCCAAGAACAAGGGTCGCGGCAATCCGTGTCGCCCACCCCAATCGAGAGAAGAAAGAATTATTCACTAGAGCCAAATTATAGGCGTTCGGGGCGTGCGGCCGCTGCGGATGCGTCCCAACTGTGTTTGGGGGCGCATGGGCCGAATGCGGATCGATGGATCAGCCAACCACCGTTAAACAGGCTCGAAATGCGCGAACATCTTCTGAAACTCGGCGATATTGGAGGGGACTTCGTATTGGCAGACCGCCTCAAAGCGCTTCCAGAGTTCCAGGACGACCGGGTTGGAATGGGCGCCGGCGATGGCCTCCAACGAGACCCATTCGAAAATCTCGATGATGGAGCCATCCGCGGCACGCATCGCGATGGATGCGCGGTCGGTGACTAAACCCTGGCCGCGCAAGGGCGGAAGATGATCGTGAACCAGGTCGAGCAGCGCCTGTTCGCAACCTGGCTTGGGCCGGTAGCAGGCAACGGAAATCGATGGCATATTGCGCCTCTTTCTCTTGATCTCACCTGTCTGGTTTTCCGGTGAAGCCTGACGCTTCACTTGTAAAATGAATTACCGGGAAACGATGGTAGACTCGTGCCTGACGGCGCCGGTTTTTCCCGTTAAAAGTGTAGTAGTCGATGGAGTCAATCGCCGGTTGGAATGATGCCGGCGTTTTCCACCATCAGCATTACGGTTCGTTGAGGGGCGCGTGTGCGGTGGACGACGCCCTTGGGAACAACGAAACCGTGCCGCGGCGGCAGCTCAACGATGCGGTCTTCGAGATCGATGAAGAGCTTGCCCTCGACTACATAGAAGAACTCGTCGTCTTCGTCGTGCTTGTGCCAGTGGTATTCGCCTTCGATGATGGCGACGCGGACTACGGATTCATTGACCTTGCAGAGAGTCTGGTTGAACCACTTGAATTCGCAGGCATCGGCGAGCGCCTTCTCGTCGATGATTTCGAGGGGCTGGTGGAGAATGTTCAGGCGTGTTTCGTAGGGATAGTCGGTTACTTGTTTCGACATTCGGACCTCCTTTGGTTCGCGCAGTTTGTGCGTTCAGATTCGACCTTACATCATCGCTTTTGTTTGCAGACGCCGCTGAGTGCTCGCCGCGAACCGCGCGGGGCTTCAACGCACACATCCAGCACTCGTTGAAACCGAATCAGCGCTACCCACAGGCCCTGGTGGTCATCCTGCTCCCAGACAAGGTCTCCGCCTAGCTGCCTGGCAATTGCTTCGGGGGGAAGATCGTGGTGCAGGCCGAAGTACTTCTCGTCGAGTTGCGCGCTCTTTGGACCCAGACTCAGCAGTGGGCGCGGAGGATCGTATTTGGTGGAAAATACCAGCGCGGCGGAGAACTTTCCCGGATCCTCAGCGGCATGGTCGATCTGCGGCTGGGTGAAATCCTCGACGCGATAAACGTCGAACGGCTGCTTGAGATAGCCAAGCTCGGGACGGGTCAGCTCGTCCGTCATGGGCCACGCGGACAGCACGGTTGCACCGGGATATTTCTTGTTCAACTGGGTAATTCCCGAAAGATGAAGGCGGATGACGTGGGCGTAGGCCAGGTTGTCTTCCGGTGCGAAACCATAGGGCGGATTGATAAAGAGACCAACAACGAACGCAGCCGCCGAAAATAGAGCCAGGCCGTGCCAAAAGGGGACTCTGCGATAAAACGTGGTGACCGCGATCAGCAGCACCAGGGGATACATGGGCAGCAGATAGCGCGTCAGGAGAGCTCCGCCGAGCACGCTGAATAGAAGAGCGTTGGCCAGCAGAAGGAGGAAAATCTTCCGCATAGCCGCATCGCCGATGTTGGCTCGATCGTGGCCTTCCGCATCCGGTCGCGGGTTCAGCAGCAG
>JBELAI010000365.1:0-4278 GCA_049508975.1 Occallatibacter sp.
GCCAGTCGAACCCAGCTTGCGGAGGGAGTTGTTTTTCATCGCGGCGCGGATGCGATGCAGCATGAACCACGCGGTTTTCTGAGTCACACCCAGATCACGCGATAGCTCATAGCTGGATACGCCGTTCTTGCAGTTCGACAGGAGCCACATGGCCGGAAACCACTTGTCCAGGCCGATGGGTGAATCCTCCAGAACGGTGCCCACCTTGAGGGAGAATTTCTGCTTGGGATGCTTCACAGAGCAGAAGTAGAGCTTGGCCTTTTCGAGCCATGCGACCTTTTCCGAACCGCAGCGGGGACAGCGGACGATTCCGTCCAGCCACCGGGCGGAAATCATGAAATTCCGGCAGTTCTCATCGTCGCTAAAGTACTGAATCGCTTGCTGTAAAGTCTTAGGCTCTTTCATAATGACTGAAGAATAGCAAAGAACGGCACTTCAGTCAAGTATATTATTGCCGTGGCAAGCTGTTGAAAACGAGCCAGTTCGCGCGGGCTTTTTGACGCCGGGTGCGGGGGACAACGGGGATGGCGGAGCACGGCTGACCCTCGTCGAGGGCGGTGCGGAGGCATGGCATGGTGTCTCCCTGGAACAGAGCGCAGGGCTCAGAGCTCAGGGCGCAGGGCTCGGGGCTCAGGGCTCAGAAGGGCCGGGCGATGAAAAAGCCTCGCGGTGGCGAGGCTTTGCGGGTTCTGATTTGTTGGACGAACGGGGAAGTTTTCTTTTTACCCCCTATTATCAGAATACCAAGCTGGGGCTAAGAAACTGCCAACTTTCTTTGGGTCGTGTGGGTTGTAAGTGATGTGTTATGAGGGGTCATTACTTCGGTTTTGGGGCGCGGGGCTTGACAAGTTTTCCACGGGAGGCGGGAAGGGGCCTGTTAGCTGAGTCACGCCAAAGGGGGCTTGAATGGGCCACCCGCCGCAGACGATTTACCACAGAGGGCACAGAGCGCGCAGAGGACATCCTCGTCTTCCGGTCGCAATTTCGCGCAACGAAAGGCCCAAGTTTTGCAGGGCGAGAATCCGCTCCAGGCGGTCGAGATCCTCGTGGCAGTAGAGCCGATAGCCACGCTCGGAACGATGCGCGGGCGACAGCAGCTTGAGGCGGTCGTAGTGATGCAATGCACGAACAGTAACGCCGGCAAGTTTTGCGAACTCCTGAATGCGGAAGGTGCCCATGGGTGTCACGATAAACATCTTTGAGCCTGACGCAAGGGCAGGGTCAAACGCTTTTTTGGGGGAAGTATAGAAAGTTGGCTGGGGTTCTGAAAATAGGCTCATTCAACCTTTGTTTCGGAAGGAATGCATGGGGAATTTGAAGCAAAGGGCACTTTTTCAAAAAGGGTTCAATGCGGTACTTCGGCGTGGCCGCAGCATCGATTTGCATCGACGTGCGTGTCGCCAGGGGAGTTTGCTTCTTGCTATGGGGTGAACCTGGCTGTCGCTGGGTTTGGGGTGTGGTTCTTCAGGAGATATCAGTCCGTCGGTGCCGGCTCCTGACTCGCGCACGGAGTGTAAAGCATGTCCAGAGACACACTGGAAAGGATGTCATGGTACCGAACAAAACACCGGGTTTGAGTGGGATACCGCGTTCCTTCAAAACAGCCCTTGTCAGGGGCTGAAGCCCGGATCATTTTGAGTTTTTTCGGCACGAGTAAACTCATGCCCTGATACAAAAGCGTGTTAGAGCGCGGGTCAACGCTTGTTGTGAAACAAGACCACAAAGGGCGGGAGTGAACTCGTACCCTGATACAAGGGCCTAACCGCAAGATCTTCTGATTCAATAAGTAGCCCAGAGCCCGAAATATTTTGTGCTAATTTTGTGCTTGCCCTAACTGCTCCTGAAGTAAAAAACAGGATTCGGCAAGTGAAATTTCCGTATGGCCGGTGATTCACCAACACACCCGACCCACCACGCCGAGCTGTCATCCCGAATCCCCTGCGCGCGCAGGGCGTGAGGGACCTTGTCTTTCTGCTTCGATCCAAATGTCCGGTTTGCCGGCACTCGGCCACAGCACGCTACAATTTGGCCGAAGGTATAGCGTGGCCGAAGAGAGCGTTGGGATTTGCGAACACTGCGGGTGCCATTTCGAGTACTGGTTATGCCATTGCGGGTTCGCGGAGTGCATGTACGCCTACTGTGATTCTTGTGGGAAGACATCGATCCTCTCTGCGTGGGACAAGAGAATGCCGAGACTGCCCGATTGTCCGGGCCAACAGGAAATCTGCGCGGCGATGGAGCCGTACATCCTCGGTTGCGAATGTGGAGGAAGATTCAAGAAGGGATCTTGGCCACGATGCCCCCGCTGTCAGCATCCACTGTCCGCTCAAGAGGCTGCCTCATACATTGAAAAGAACGCGCCGGGACACGCGAAGGGTTGGAATTGGCAGCGGAACTGGACGGGCATCTACTGCATCCTCGTAGAAGATCGCCGCATCCAGGATAATTTCGCGGAATCCACGCCTGCCGTATCTTCGTGACGCGCGTCCACGTTCGCTCTGATTAGTCGTTAGGTTGGAACACAGCGATCATCTCAATCGGTGGGATTATGTGTTCGTTGAAACTTGCGAGTTCCTCTGCGGGAATCCAGTATTCGCGGCGTAAGCGAGAGCCGACAGTCTGAATGTCATAACGGGACAGATAATCGCCGTCTACAGCAAACCGCAGGACGTAGCCATTTCCGCCGTCGCGGGCATTCCAATCGCGTGCAATCTGTGCCGCGTACTGCTCGTCTAACACCGGGTAGAAGATCGGCTGTTCTGGCAACCGGGGAGGAAACTCCATCCACCCGCTCTGACGGATCAGTGCAAGTTCTGATTCTCCTACTGGGCGAAACAGGGTTACTGGATTCTTCTAGTCAATAAAACGCCAAAAACAGAAACCCAGCTTAGCAGGCGGACATCAGGACATTGCCATTCTGGTCGGTTGGTCGGCTTTTCGGAAGTTTCGGCAAATCGGGATGCAGCCGTTCCGTGTCGGAATTTGTGCTAATAAGTGCTAACGGATTGTGCAATGTGTGCATACCGCGCAAGCAGTGCAATTCAGATTTAACAACTTACGCACGATCAAAGGCCGTTTTGTGTTGTGCCCTGATACAAAACCGCCTAAGCCAATGTTCTTTCGCGGATTATAGAGTTCGCATCCATCGCATGCGACGCAGTGGCCCCGAACGCTTCGCGTGAGTGCCTGAGGTGGCGGAAGCCGGTGAAGACCGTGGCTAATCCGAGGCGGTCGGCGGCTGCTATTACGTGTTTGTCGCGGAGGGAGCCTCCGGGCTGGATGACGGCGGTTGCTCCGGCCTGGGATACGGTTTGGAGTTCGTAAGGGGGGTGGAAGAGAATGCATCGGAGGCGGCAACGCTAGCTTAGTTCCCGGATCGCGTGATCCTTCGGAAGGGCGAGCAGGGCCTTCATTGCCCGCTCGAACGGCCCCGTGTCGCCGTTGGCCGCCTGCAGAATCAAGGCTCCCTGGAGGCGGGCTATCCAGTCTTCGGCAAAAGAACGGGCGCGGGCCGGGGACATTCCACTTTCGGCCGCGAGTCCGGCGATGGCCTCGGTCCAGTGCGCGAAGGCTTCCCGCAGGCTCTTTCGAGCCTGGGGCCCGATCCTGGCGGTGGCAAGCTGGCCGAGGACGCAGGAGAAGCGTCCGCCTCCATAGAGCTGCTCGAGCGCGGCGGCTACCTTGCGTAAACGAAGACGCAGCGGTTCCGGCGCCCGAGCTGCATTGACGATGGCGCTGTCAATGAGGGCAAGCGCGCGAGCGAGTACGGCCTCTGCCATCTGCTCCTTGCCTTGCGGGAAGTAGTGGTAGAGGCTGGACTTTCCGAGCCCGGTGGCGCGCGACAGGTCGGCGAGGGACGCCCCCTCGAATCCCCGGTCGCGAAACACGGTAAAGAGCCGGTCGATGATCTCGTCCTTTGAAGCCAGGCGGGCAGGCATAGTTCTCCGGTCTGTACGGATCGTTCGCTTCAATAAGAGTAGATCAGGCAGGCCGTAAGTAGCCAGTCGCCAGTAGCCAGTCGCCAGTAGCCAGTCGCCAGTAGCCAGTCGCCGGTAGCCCATCGCCAGTCGCCAGTAGCCAGTTGCCAGTCGCCAGTTGCCGGTCGCCAGTCGCCTTTAGCCGGTGGCTGGGGCGGAAGCAGGTGGGGTTTGGGTGGTGCGGTTCATGGATGGCGCAAATATTCAGCATCGTTGGGGTTGGGCATTGAATCTGCTGCAATGTACCGAATGGTCGGTACAGAATTATTCCATTCCACTGTTTCAAAGGAGATTCTCATGC
>JBELAI010000366.1:0-4251 GCA_049508975.1 Occallatibacter sp.
CCAACAACGCCGAATTTGACCAGCGCCGGCGCAACCCATCCGCGCATCAGCAGAGCGATGCTCACCAGCACCGGCGGATGGATGATGTACACCGCATAAGCGCGACGGCCCATCCATTCCCAAAAGGCCGATGGCTTGTTCTGGTACCTGCGAAAAACCAGCAGCCATGCCGCAATGAAGCCCCACGCGACGAATGGTTCCCAGAACGCATACAGGAATGCGGCCCAGGAAAATCCCGTGTTGAAATTGACGTTGCCCGATGCAAGCTTCCACCCCAGGGGCAAAGTGGGCCAAACCACGACTGCGGTCACGACCCACGGCCACGCATTTTTCCAGCTCAGTTGAGCAAGCCAATTGCGGGGTTTGGCGCGGACCCCGACAATAAACAGGAAGATGTACATTGCCCAGTAGCCAAACAGGCTTTCACCAATGGGAAACACCTGCCGGATAGCGAGCGCGGAAGCTCCGACGATGAGCGCGCAAATGAACCATGCTAGCCAGGAGGGAACAGGCGACGGGTTTGCTTTTTCGGGTGCGCCAGGCTGCGGGCCGCCGACGCGCCGGATGAGCAGATACCAGAGGCTGAAACTCAGCAATGCCTCCGCAAACCACAGCGGTCCGGAGATAAACTCCTTGTGATGCCAGAGCCATACGAATGTCGACCAGAAACCACCCCCTTGCGCAACGTTCACAATCGCGGCAGTCAGCGGACCGAGGATGAAGCCGAATGCCAGGATAGGAATGCCAAGGCGAATGAAACGGTCGAGAATGAATTTCCCGTATCCCTTTCGATCCAGCGATGCCGGCGTGAAATAGCCGGCCAGTAGAAAGAAGAAGCCCATGAAGTAGGCCTGGTTGGTGGTACAGAACAGAATGAGCAGAATGCTGGAAGGGGTGCGGGATGGCTGAATTTCATGCCAGAACCAGCCGCCCATGGCGCCATACGTGATTGCAGTGTGGTGCAGGATGACCAGGGCGGTCATCACGCTGCGCAGCCGGTCGATGTAGAACTCCCGTTGGGCCATGCGCAATCGTACACGAGGGCCGAACGGGAGTCTTTTCTGACGAATTCAAAAGCTAATACTTCACAATTGCCGCAAAGGAATCCGGCTTGAGGCTTGCGCCGCCCACCAGAGCGCCGTCAATCTCTTCCTCGCCGATGAGAGCCTTGGCGTTGTCCGGCTTGACGCTTCCCCCGTAGAGTATGCGAACCGCCGCGGCGACTTCGGCGCCAAGCAGCCTGGCCACTTCAGCGCGGATAATCTTGTGCGCGTCGACGGCCATCTCCGGCGTCGCAGTCTTGCCTGTGCCGATAGCCCACACTGGTTCGTAGGCAATCACAATCGGTCCGGCAGTCTCTGCGGTGATCCCTGCCAATGCTCCCGTGATCTGGGTCTTGAGCACATAAGCTGTTTTTCCGGCCTCGCGCTCGGCCAGCACTTCACCAATGCAGACCACAGGAATAACGCCATGCTTCAGAGCTGTGTGCAGCTTCTTGTTGACGATTTCGTCGGTCTCCGCAAAGTATTGACGTCGCTCCGAGTGTCCGATCAGCGTATGGGTTCCACCCACAGCCAGCAACTGCCCCACGGAGGTCTCACCGGTGTACGCGCCTTCCTCGGCGAAGTGGATATTCTGGCAGCCGACGGCCACATTCGATCCCTTGGCGCCTTCAATCACCGTCGGCAGCAATACCGGGGAAGGGAACAAGGCAATCTCGTCGCGGTCGTGGCCGGCAACGAGGGGCAAAAAGGCATCGACGAAGGCCTTGGCTTCAGCAGGCGTCTTGAACATTTTCCAATTGGCGGCAATGAGTGCTTTACGCGGCATTTTTATCAAACTCCTCAGGGCGATTCTAGTGGATGGAATCGATGGACCGGGTGACGGCGGGCACACGGTGGCAGAAACCGTGAAACGGGAGAGCGGTGGTGGTGCTGCTTCAGTCTCGCGGGTTGGCTACCAGCAGCGCCGTTAAATCGTCCGGCACTTCGCCCGCGAGGAATGCCGCGCGATGGTCCGGGTCACCCAGGTCCATCTTGAAGTGGTGCCAAAAATCATCCTTCCAGATGCCCATGTTCCACGGGCCAGACACCGAGTCGGAAAATTGCCAGACGATGTGGAATCCTTCTTCGTTGGTAAAGCCCTCATTGTCGGCCTGGATGATGGCGTCGCCGCGCTCCCACAAGGCCGACCGCAGGGCATGAAGCGCGTTGCCGCCATCCACCATCTCCGCTCCCTGCAGGTGCTGGAAGGCGTAAATGGTCTTTACATCGGCAAGATACTCGGTGAGCCATTGAACGCCGCTCTCCGGCTTGCAATCCTGGAGTTCTTCCAGGAAATCGGCGATCTCGTCCTGGCCAGTCGAGCCGTCATCGACGGGATTCCGCTCGATTACGGCGACTTCGACTTCATCCACGCTCGAGAGCAGAAGCGTCTCCCACTCGTCTTCTTCGCCGCTTTCGAGGGTCAGCTTATAGTCGGGATGCCCGGCGCGAACCACCTCGACAAGTTCCTCAATGGAAGGGAATGCTTCATCTTTCGATAAGACTCGCGTGTAGTAGGGCATATCGGTGTTCCTTGAGTGTATTGACCGCCAGTGGGCTGAATTGATGTTACTACCGTCTCAGTCGATGAGACCTTTGGGGTGCCCATGAGCGACGAAAGAAAAGACCGGCCTATGAAGGCCGTCTCTACAGAGGAGTTTGAGTTGAATTGTCTGGAGATGATCGATCTTGCGGCGGAGAAGGGGTTTACCTATGTCATCACGAAGAACGGTAAGCCGATTGCCAAGTTGGAGCGGCTGACTCCGGAGTCAGAGGCTCTGGGCGAAATGGGCTAGGCCGCAGGTTGGCGAGTAGACGAGGATTCCGAATCGGGTCTGACGTTCTTCTCCTCGGAGAGCAAGTTCTGCAACTCGGCGGGCAGGGCGGAGAATGGGACGAATTGCGCCAAATCTTCCTCGGTCAACCCGCATCCTGCATAGCCTTGCATAGGATGCGGGGATAACTGACAACTGACCACCACGCTACTTATCGGTCAGCGCTTCCACGCCCGGCAACTTTTTCCCTTCCAGGAACTCCAGCGAAGCGCCGCCGCCTGTGCTGATGTGAGTGATCTGCTCGGCGACGCCGGCTTGGTTGATTGCGCTCACCGAGTCGCCGCCGCCGATGATGGAGATGGCTGCCTTGTTGGCTGCTACGGCATGAGCAATGGCGTTGGTGCCCACCGCGAATCGCGGAAACTCGAAGACTCCGGCCGGGCCGTTCCAGACAATAGTCCGCGCGGTCGAGACTACTTTTTCAATGGCCGCTATGGACTTGGGGCCGATGTCCAGGCCTTGCCAGTCGGCAGGGAAGTCGACCGAGCAGTCCCAGGGCTGGGTCTTGGCGTCGGGCGAGAAGCTGTCGGCGAGAATATTGTCGACGGGCAGCAGAAGCTTGACGCCCCTGGCCTTTGCCTTGTCGAGCGCGGCCCTGGCCATGTCGATCTTGTCTTCTTCCACAAGGCTCTTGCCGGTGGTTACGCCGAGGGCGCGCTGGAAGGTATAAGCCATGCCGCCGACGATGACCAGCGTGTCGACTTTGTCGAGCAGGTTCGAGATGACGTCGATCTTGCCGCTGATCTTGGAGCCGCCGATGATGGCAACGAACGGTTTTTCAGGGTTCTCAAGAGCTTTGCCGAGATAGGTGATTTCCTTCTCCATCAGCAGGCCGGCGACGGCGGGTTTGAGGAAGTGCGTGATGCCTTCGGTGGAGGCGTGGGCGCGGTGGGCGCTGCCGAAGGCGTCGTTGACGTAGACCTCGGCCAATGAGGCGAGCGCCTTTGAGAAAGCCGGATCATTGGCCTCTTCCTCAGCGTGGAAGCGGAGGTTTTCGAGCAGAAGCACCTGGCCAGACTCGAGCTGGCGGGCCAGTTCGCTGGCCACTTCGCCGATGCAGTCGGGGGCGAAAGCGACGTTGATGGATCCGTCCACTTCCTTGTCGAGCAGTTCGCGCAGCCGGTCGACAACGGGGCGCAGCGAATACTTGGGGTTCGGCTTGCCCTTGGGGCGGCCCAGGTGTGAGGCGAGGATGACTTTGGCGCGGTGCTTGAGGGCGTAGACGATGGTAGGCAGCGTGGCCACGATGCGGGTGTCGTCGGTAATCTCTTTGCCGTCCTCGGTGAGCGGTACGTTGAAGTCGACGCGGATGAAGACCCGCTTGTTGGCCAGTTCGATGTCGCGAATGGAAAGCTTAGGCATGGTGTTTTCCT
>JBELAI010000367.1:0-4233 GCA_049508975.1 Occallatibacter sp.
ACATGATCCGAAATATTGGAACCGGCTCTTCCGACAAAACAAATATGGAAGCTTCACCGACGTGACTGAGCAAGCGGGGTTAGCCAACGCTGGCGATGGGAACTACGGCATGGGAGTAGCTGTGGGCGACTACGACAATGACGGTTATCCCGATCTGTATGTCACCAGTTACGGCAAGAATATTCTGTATCACAATAACGGTGACGGGACTTTCACGGATGTTACCGCAAAGGCGGGAGTAGCAGCGGGCGGCTGGTCCGTCTCGGCCGGATTTTTTGACTACGACAACGACGGCAAGTTAGACCTGTTCGTTACCCGCTACATGGATTGGGACACCAAGCACAGCAAAGACTGCGGCGGCAATTACCATACTTATTGTCCGCCGGAGGAATTTCCTGCGACTACCAACATCCTTTATCACAACAATGGCGATGGAACCTTCACCGACGTAAGCCAAAAGTCGGGCATCGCAGCCAAGAAAGGGCGCGCTCTGGGTGTAGGATTCGCCGACTATGATGGAGACGGTTTTACCGACATATTTGTCTCCAACGACGGTATGCAGCAGTATCTTTTTCACAACAATGGAAACGGGACCTTCACGGAAGTGGGTCTTGAGGCTGGCGCAGCGCTTTCCGAGGACGGTAGGCGCATGTCGGGCATGGGCGTGGTTTTTCAAGACTATGACAACGATGGGCGGCCGGACATTATGGTGACATTGTTGCCCCGGGAAATTTACGCCGTTTATCACAACGACGGCGGCGGTTCGTTCAGTTACCGCAGTCTCGAAACCGGCTTGGGCGTGCTTTCGAGTGGGACTTCCGGGTGGAGCATTGGCCTGGAGGACTTCGACAACGATGGTTGGAAAGATATATTTGTCGCCCAGGCCCATGTGCTCGACAACGTAGAGAGCATAGACCCTTCGCTGCACTATCGTGATGTGCCGCTCGTAGCCATGAATCGCAATAACCGCTTCGAACGCATCGATTCCGGAGTCACGACTCCCATGGCCGCGCGCGGAGCTGCGTTCGGTGACTTGAATAACGACGGCTGGGAGGACGTGGTGATGACCTGTCTCGGCGGGCATCCTCAAGTACTCATGAACCTCGGCGGCAAGGCGGGCAGCAAGGCGCACTGGCTGGTGATTACACTGCGTGGCACGCGCAGCAACCGCGATGGATACGGCGCACGCGTGAGGGTGAACGGGCAGACTCGATTCGCGACTTCAACCGTCGGTTATCTTTCGGCGAGCGACAAACGCCTTCATTTTGGACTCGGAACGGCGGAGAAGGCTAAGGTAGAGATTGTCTGGCCATCGGGCATTCACCAGACCTTGAACGACGTCCACGCCGATCAGTTCCTGGAAGTGAAGGAGGCGGAGGTTCGGGAGCCGGAAGGCGGCAAGCCAGAGGAGCAGAATCGGAAGCACAATCAATGATCGCCACACTCATATTCTTAACCTTAGCGTTCGCCTTGCACACCCCCTCGCCGGAAGCCGCCCATCACATGCAGGCCGGGATCGCCGCCGAGAAACAGCGCCAGTTCGATGTGGCCATCACCGAGTTTCGCAAGGTCACCGAGCTCGATCCGGCTTACGCCGATGGCTTCATCAGCCTGGGACAGGCATACATGGAGAAACACGAATTCGCCTCCGCCATGGCTCCGCTGAAGAGAGCACTGGAATTAGATCAAGACTCGGCGCCTGCTCACCAGTTGCTGGGCTATGATCTGCTCGTACAAGGCTACGCAGCTGCGGCGATTCCACACCTCGAACGAGCGCCAGACAAAGACAAGACCGCTCTTGGCGTTGCGCAGATTCAGACAGGGCTACTGCCGGAGGCGGTCGCGAATTTGCAGGCCGCGTTGGCCGCGCGTCCGAACGACCCCGACATCTTGTATTACCTTGGCCGGGCCAGCGGTTTATTGTCGAAGCAATCGATCGACACTTTGCTGGCGGCTTATCCCGACTCTCCCCGCGCTCACCAGGCGATGGGAGAAAACTACTTCGTCTTGCGCCAAATGCCTCAAGCTGAGAAGGAGTACCGCGACGCCTTGCGCCTGCGGCCCGATATCCCCGAAGTTCACCTGGAACTCGGCGAAGTGTATGCCGGAGCTTTTCAGTGGCCCAAAGCGGAAGAAGAATTTCGCGCTCAAGCCAAGCTGCAACCCGGAAACGCCGAGGCTATCTACCGCCTCGGATCAGCGTTACTGGAGCAGGGCAAAGTTCACGAGGCGCGAGTGGAGCTCGCACGCGCCGACAAGCTGATGCCAGACATGCCGGAGACGCTCTATTCGCTGGGAAAAGCCGCGTCGCTCGAGGGCGACGCCGCGGCCGCCGAAAAGGAATGGACCAGACTCCTCTCCATCGAAAAGGAAAGTTCACTGGCGGCGCAAGCGCATTTTGGGCTGGCAGGTCTCTACAGGAAACAGGGAAAGACGGCAGCCGCGCAACGTGAGATGCAGGAATTCCAAAGATTGCAGAGTGGCTCTACCACGCAACCACTTACCCAAGAAGAATCGCAACATTAGTCAAATGTTAGCGGGGGAAATTGTCGTGCGCTTTTCCAAGGCGCGATGATGAGATCGAAGATCACGCTCAACGGGAGAAGACGACTCCGTGTGGCAGGCCTGATCCCTTCCATCCCTGCGGCCACTCACGATTGGCGAAGCTGAAGCCAATCTTTCCGTCGACGTCGCGAAAGGCGTCATCCAGCATGAGAGCGCCGGTCGCGGGATTCAGCTTCAGCAGATAAAGGCGCTCGGTATATTCCGGCGACCACATACTGGAAGTCACGACTATGCGCTGCGTTTTTGGATCCCAACCCGTCCAATGCGGTTGGTAGGTATCGCTCAGCTTCAGCCGCGAAACTTCCACGGGCTTGGCCCCATTTGTGATGTCGAGCACGATCAGACCATGCGTTGCTCCGGCGCTCTGCACCAGATAGTGGCCAACGATAGTGGGAACCCCGCACCAGTTGCCGGGAAAGGTATACACCAGTTGCGACCTGGGATCGTCGGTGTTTACGCCGGTGATGCGTTCGAGTCCGCAGCCGAGAGTTTGTACAAAGATCGACCCATCGGGGCCGAGACGCGGCTCTTCCGGGCTGATCTGCGCATAGCGATTCTCCCCCACATCGAAGTACGCCGTCTTCAGCAGTTTCAGATCGGAGAGACGCCACACCTGATAAGTCACGCCGGCAAAAATGTCATCCAGGTGCATGGAAGAGTTTGTGGACACGATGCGATCCAGTTCCGGAAGGATGACCAGGCTGTACGGCGTCAACAGTGCGCCGGCAAACGCGGGATCGGCGTTGCTGGCTGAGCGAATCACTTTGCCCTGGTCGTCGATCTCGACGAGGCCGCCAGTTTTGCCCATCGGTTCTTCGCCCGAACCTGCGTCCTCGCCGTGGTGCGCGTGCTGAAAGGTGGCCAGCACATGACCGTTGGGCAGCCGCAAGTAAGAGTGGGGATGCATGTAGCCCGCCATGTCAGTAAAAGAAGTCACAATTTTGGGATGCAGTGGGTCGCGCACATCAAAGATGAAGGTGCGGCCGGCATCATGATCGTTGGCAAAGAGCATCCCGCTCTCAGGCATGGCGTACTCGGTATGATGAACGCGCATCGTCTGTTGGTCGGTGGCGATCGTGGTCACCAAGTGTCCATACGATGCCGAAGCAGGATCTGCATCGATCACGGCAAGAAAGTCGTTGCCCTTGTGAGCCGCATCACCGGTCCAGGCAAACAGGTAGTGCCCTTGCACCGTTGCTTCCTGGCGCTGAGCTTGAGCAGAACAATTTATAGCTGAAAAGGCCAGGGCAAGAATCAACAGACGAGGTGGCATTCAGGCTCCATCACAAAGTGAAATCGCGCCGTCGCCAGCGCGGAAGTAGATCAGCCGAAGTCAAAACTGAAATTTGATTTCCTTTCCCAGTCGTTCTGTTGGACTGGACGCAGGGCTTGCTCGGTCCGAGACACGCGCCGCCTCCGCAACTGCTGGCAACACTGAAAATCTCAAGGCCAGCAGTTCATCCTTGAGCTGCGCAATCGAGCGGAATTGTATCCCACAAATGCCCAGAGCACGCGCAGCCTTGATATTAGTCTCGCGATCGTCCACAAAGAGAGCTTCGGTTGCTGCTACGCCCAAGCCATGAAGAGTGTGCTCAAAGATCGCCGGGTCAGGCTTGATGAGCCTCACTTCGGCAGAGAATGTCCGGAAATCAAAGTTCTTCATCCATT
>JBELAI010000368.1:0-8077 GCA_049508975.1 Occallatibacter sp.
CCCAACTCCTGCTTCGCAATGCTCAGAAAGCTCTGGTTATTGGCTCTAAGTGCCTCCGCAGCCAAGTTTCCAAACGCCTTATCCACATCGGACTTCATCTGGACATACTTTTCTTCTTGTGCTTTCTCCCGCTCTTTGGAACCTGCAATCTGTTCCCTCAACAGTTGGTTTCGCTCGCCTTCACCGGAAACCAGCCCCTCTAACCGCGCCTTATCAGCTTCCAGGCTTCCAATGCGGTCAAGCAGCGCTTTTGTCTCGTCCCTCGCCGATCCCTTGCCAACGCGAATTCCGAGCAAAAGTCCCGCAATGGCGGCAACACCAACGGCGATTCCTATAATCAAATCCAGCATCGTGCTTATCCTCACCCCTCTTCGCCTAATGTACGCCTTTTGGCTGTGCATATCGCGGCAATCTGAGAACGCATCGGCACTATACGGCTCAGTCCCTGGAGCAGGTTGCTTAAATAGCGCCCGAGCGGTGCGTGCATCCCTCAGGGGTTAAAACCCCGCCATTTAGGCGCCATTTGTGGCCCGGCTAAAGCCGTGCCCTTGTTACAAAACCATTTATGCAACGAGTTCTAGAGCTGGTTGCTTAAATAACGCCCGAGCGGTGCGTGCATCCCTCAGGGGTTAAAACCCCGGCATTCAGGCGCCATTTGTGGCCCGGCTAAAGCCGTGCCCTTGTTACAAAACCATTTATGCAACGAGTTCTAGTCCCTTGTCCCTAGTCCCTGCTTCCTCATCCTTTACACACCCGGACCTGCCCGGTATTCTTGGAGTTCGGGGCTGCGCGCTTTTTCGGTGTGCGATGGTTGTGCTGCCGTGGCCTTAACCGGTATCGTTACAGGGCGGAACCGGAATGGGCAATTGAACCAGGCCCACAGAATTCAAGTTCCAAAAATACAGAGGAGATTCACGCATGGCCGTAGAAGAGAAAGTCAAGCAGATCATTGTCGAGCAGTTGCAGGTGGACGAAGCCGAGGTTACCCCCGGCGCCAGCTTCCAGGAGGATCTGGGCGCGGATTCGCTCGACGTGGTCGAGCTCGTGATGCAGTTTGAAGAGGCCTTCGACCTCGAGATTCCCGACGAAGACGCCGAGAAGATCAAGACCGTCAAGGACGCCATCGACTACATCGAGAAGAACGCGAAAGGCAGCAAGTAACTCCTTGTCCAATTTGCCACGCAGAGTCGTTATCACCGGCCTGGGGCTGGTATGCGGTGTGGGCAACACCGCTCCCGAGGTTTGGCAGCAGCTTCTGGCCGGCGCCAGTGGCATGGCGCCCATACAGGGCTTCGATACCACTGGCTTCTCGGTTACCTTTGCCGCCGAGGTCAAGAATTTTGACCCGCTGAACTTCGTGGACAAGAAAGAATCCCGCAAGATGGGGCGCTTTACCCACTACGCCTTTGCCGCTGTACAGGAGGCGATTGCGCAGTCCGGGCTCGAGATCACTCCGGAAAATGGCGACCGGATCGGGGTTTTCATCGGCTCCGGCATCGGCGGCTTCGAGGTGATCGAGCGGGAACATTCCAACATGCTGACGGGCGGCCCGCGCAAGATCTCTCCGTTCTTTATTCCCGCGGCGATTGTGAACATGGCGGCCGGTCATATCAGCATCCGATACGGCGCTCGCGGGCCGATTTCAGCTACGGCAACGGCGTGCGCGACCTCTGCCAATTCGATTGGCGACGCGGTGCGTATGATCATGCACGGCGATGCGGATGCCATGATTGCCGGCGGTGCGGAGGCGGCGGTTACGCCTTTGTCGGTGGGCGGATTTGCGGCCATGCGGGCGCTCTCGCAGCGCAATGACGAGCCGACACGCGCCAGCAGGCCCTTTGACAAGGACCGCGACGGCTTTGTGATCGGCGAGGGCGCAGGCATTCTTATCCTGGAAGAGCTAGAGTTCGCCAAGGCTCGCGGCGCAAAGATTCTGGCCGAGGTGATTGGCTACGGAATGAGCGCCGATGCGTACCACATGACGGGTATTGCTCCGGAAGGCGCAGGCGCACAACGCAGCATGAGGGCCGCACTGAAAGACGCGGGAATTGCGCCCGAGGAAGTGGGCTATGTGAATGCCCATGCTACCTCGACTCCGGCGGGGGACGGCAATGAATCGCGCGCGATCGAGCTGGTGTTTGGCGAACACGCTTTAAGCCACAGGCTCAAGGTTTCCGGTACCAAGTCGATGACCGGACACTTGTTGGGCGGCGCGGGTGGGTTGGAGGCCGGCATCTCGGTGCTGGCGCTGGTGAACCAGAAACTGCCGCCGACAATCAATCTCGATAACGCTGATCCGGAGTGCCGGCTGGACTATGTGCCGAACACAGCGATCGACCACAGCTTTGATGTGGCATTGTCGAACTCATTTGGGTTTGGCGGGATAAACGCTACGCTGATCATGCGAAGGTGGACGAAGTGATGGTTTAGGTCGTGATCTACCTAAAAGCAGGTCCCCTTCGACCTTGCTCAGGGCAGGCTTTCGACTCCGCTGAAGTACGCTTCGCTCAGGATGACAGGTCTGTTTTCAATATAAAGAAAACGGCGCGAATCCTGGTCGGGAATCGCGCCGTTCTGTTTCCTTGGGATACGGAATTAGCCCATAACAGCGGCATAGCCAACGCCGATCAATACTATGAGTGCCCACCATCCAAAGACCGCGATGTAACCCGAGCTCCGCTTAACTCCAGCCACAGTCGCAATCCCCATTCCCAACAGGACCATCGACCAGATGGTGACGACATCCAGAGAATTGGCCAACGCGTAAACAGCCTTGTTGGTCTCCATGACCGGCAGGAATGCGGCCACATTGGTGGGCGCAAAGTTCTTGATGTTGAATGTCTCCGGCGTGCCTCCCGCGAACATCACGACGATGCCCAACAGAACCTTGAGAATGGACGGCAGGTCGGCGAAAAACCAGACCGCAAAGATGCTTCCGAATGTGGCCTTGCCGCCGAATACAAAATTGATGGTGCCCCAGAGCACGAGCGAGACCACAGCCGCAGCGACCAGCAGGAAGACTGGGCCGGCAATGAAGACGCCCTCCGTGACGTATAAGGAGATTTTGGCTGTCATTTCGCGCTGTGCGGGTGGCGCCTGGGCCATCTGCTCCTGCTGCTTTTCACTCGCCAGCTTCAACTGGTTATCCACCACGGTCTGGATGGTGACTTTGTACGACACGGCCGCGAAGAAAATATAGCCGACAATTGAAAGGATCACGAACGGCAGCCACCAGCTTCTGTTGCCACGCTTAATATCTTCAAATGTCTTGGATGGCGCGGAAAAGGTGCTTGTGACGCGCCCCATTTGCGACAAACCGGGGGCTGATGTGGCCACTGGTTGAATTCCCATATCACTCATGATTTCGCCTCTCGAAAGCCGGTTCGGCCGATTGCATTTCTTCCGCGAAGCCGTGCCATGTCAAATGCTCGCGGTTGCATCTTCCCGGTTGTGAAGATCCGCATCACATTGAACTCGTTCCCGGCAACTCCGGACAAGAAATGGTATTGCCCGCGATTGTAACCCTGATTGGCCGGAAAGGCGCAATCAATTTCTGTGAAGGACAATTTGGGCGGATCTGGTTACTTACCGTCCTAGAGCAGGCACGACGGCAGCCACGTCGCGGTCCGTGTGACTGGGCTTCGACGGCGTGGCTTTCTGCTGACCGTTTCCCGGCTGGCTCTTTGGTCCGGTCTTGGCACGGAGAGTCGAATTCAGCGGCTTGGGAGGCGCGTAGCTCTTGTAGACGGTGATGTGGAAGCAGGCCTGCTGGAACTCCTCTTCCACGTCGATCTTCCCTGCCGCTTGCAAAGGCGTCAGCCAGTAACGCACCCATCCAATCTCCAGGCGGGACATTCCCCTTTTTGCAATATCGATGGTGGATCCAGTGAGGTGAGGGCTAACGATATCGCCTTCGGCCGCCGCTGCATTCCCATTCACCTCGATCAGGTGCTTTTGGTAGGCTACGGTGCGCACGGCCGAGCTGACTTCAAGCGGACCGTGAAACTGGGCTTCGTGCGCTCGCGCCAGATCGGCGAGAAAGCGCGCCGTCCAGGGGCGGCAGTAGCGATGGTGTTCAGGCAGGTCCGGATTCACAGCGAGCGACGCCGAGGCAGGCACGGGGACAAGGAATTTGCGGGCAATGCGGTCAGTCAGGTCGTCCTCGTCCTCGATGCGCTCCAGGCCCTCGGCTTCCGCTTTTTCGTTCTGGCGCTCGAGCGAGGCGAGCGAGCGAGGCGAGCGAGCCGCGCATGGGAGGCAGTTGCAACATCTGCTTTTTGCTCAAGGACGCGGGCTTCACGACGGCCTTGGCCGCGGGAAGCGGCGAGATATCGGATTCGGTTTGCTCCTGCATGACCGGAGGACTGGGCTCACGTGCTGGCGCTCTGACCACGTCGGGCACGCGGGGTTCGGGGCGCTTTGGATGTGCTTTCAGGTCTGCATTGCGCTTATGGGGCGTTATATGACTGGCCCTGCGGCGAGCGGGAACTACTGCCGGGCAGGGGTTGGAATGGGCTGGCCTGTGGCTAGCCTTGCGAAGGCTCGTATTCTGGGCGGGTTTCTTATGGGTATGCTTGATTGATGGCGCGGAATGAGCGCGGGCGGGCGGAGGAGCAGTGTCGTCCTGCGCCTGCAGGCTAGGAGAGACCTGGGCCGTTATAAAGAGCCCAGCCAGCACGAGAACCATGAAGGAGGTTCGGCGCATGGGAAGAAGTGCGGAGAATCCAGAGCTTCTTCAGTGTAGGCCGGGACAGCCGAAAATCAGAGTACCTAGCGAGGTGCGGTTGTGTCCGATAACTGGAAGATCGGACAGGAATCGTCGGCGTAGTTCGAGACGGGACAGATACGACCGGACCTGAGTTGGTATATACTCTTGTTATAGACCATTTCGGGAGGTGACCCATGGCAGCGAAGAGACAAGCAGATCCCAAGCCAGTCGATGCCAAGCTGTTCTGGAATGGCCGCAGCCAGGCTGTGCGCCTGCCCAAGGAATTCCGATTTGAGGGCGACCGGGTTCGTGTGAGGCGCATGGGTGCGGGCATTCTGCTCGAACCTGTGCCGGAGACGAAGAAAGAAACGGTTGAGGAGTGGTTTGCGCGAATGGATGCGATGGGCGCCGATCCGCTGTTCCCTGACGGGCGCAAACAGAATCTTGCACCCATTCGCGAGTACTTCAAGTGAGCTACTTGCTCGATACGAATGTCTGTATTGCGCTGATCAACGGGACATCCAACCAGGTCCGCAATCACTACATCCAGGCAACGAACCGCAACGCCAAGCTCCTCACCTCTCCGATTGTTGCTCATGAGCTTTGGTATGGCGTTGCGAAAAGCGACCGTATTCCACAGAATGCCAACCGACTTGCGACGTTCCTTGGGCGAGACGTTGTGCTCCTCGACTACTCGGGGCGAGACGCACAGTCGGCGGGGGAGATTCGTGCCGAACTGGAAGCCAGGGGCCAGCGCATCGGCGAATACGACACGTTAATCGCCGGACAGGCCTTCAGCAGAAACCTCGTTCTGGTTACCGCGAATACGCGGGAATTCGGCAAAGTGAAGGGTCTAATCGTGGAGGACTGGACGCTGTAGCGCAGGGACACATTGAATTTCGAGAACTGCCGACGAAACGCCGGGGGACCACGGGCATTCTCAAAAGAGCAAGGCTCTTCTAGCTCGGTACCTTTTGCCGGAGCTGCTTCACGAAGTCATACACCTCGCTGGCGGTGTGAACGGTGAAGCTGTCGGCGCGGGGAGGAGTTTTTTCGGCGGCCGCTTTGCGGAGAACTTCAAGAACGTACACTTGGGTTGGAACAAGCTTGTGTACGTCCAGCTCTGGCCGCACTTCCAGAACCGCTTCCATCACGCGATTGGCGTCATATTCGCTGGTGAATAAACGGATCGTTCTCCGGCCTGGGAAGCGCGTGTCGGGGATCGTTAAACACCGCCCACTCCTGCCCTGGATGGCCCAGGCCCTCGAGTCCTCGTCAAATTCCCCCAGCGTCATATCAAGTGATCGCGGCTGGATCATTTGCGGGTTCCTCCGACTTTATTGGCTCAGTGCATCCGCCGGAACCGCGCCGGCCTAATGACGATGCATCCTGCCCATTTCCAAGGCCTACTGCGAAATGCTTCATTGCAAAGGCCCGGGATTGATTTGATTCACCCTACTGTAACAGTGTTGGCTCGTCGTCTTTCAACTCTTCCGGAGGAATTATTACGGCCGCAGCTACTTTGTCATCAGGCTCCAGGTTGAGGAGGCGAACACCCTGGGTGGCGCGGCCGGCGGCGCGGATGGTTTTGGTGTCGATGCGGATGATTTTGCCGAACTGGCTGATGACCATGAGCTCCGACGTATCGTCGACCAGTTGGATGCTGCTGACGCGGCCAATACGCGGGGTCACGGCCATGTTCTTTACGCCCTTGCCGCCGCGCGTCTGCAAGCGGTATTCCTCAACATCGGTGCGCTTGCCGAAACCGTTTTCGGTGATGGCAAGGATCCGGTATTCGCCCGGCTCATGAACCTTGGGAGTAACGGCAACGCCGACCACATAATCGTTCTTGGCCAGATCGATGCCTCGTACTCCGTAGGCCGGGCGGCCCATGGAGCGTACATCGCATTCGTCGAAGCGGATCGCCTGGCCGAGGTGCGTGGCCAGGAAGACAATCTGGTTTCCGTCGGTGATGCGCGCCTTGACCAGCTCGTCGTCCTTGTCGATGCCGATCGCGATAATGCCGCGCGCCATCACATTGGAGAAGTCCTTGAGCGGGGTCTTTTTAACGGTGCCGTTGCGCGTGGTGAAAAAGATGAACTTGCCCTCCTCTTCAAGATCGCGCACAGGAAGGATGGCGCGCACGTTCTCGCCCGGCTGCAGATCGAGCAGGCTCTGCATCGACTTGCCTTTCCCTGCCGCGCCCACGTCAGGAATCTCGTAGACCTTGACCCAGTACACGCGGCCTGCATTGGTGAAGCAGAGCAGGAAGGCGTGCGTCGAGTCAACGATAAGCTGCGCGACAAAATCCTCCTCGCGCGTCTTCATACCCGTACGGCCCGTTCCGCCGCGCCGCTGCTGGCGATAGATGCTGATGGGCGTCCGCTTGAGGTAGCCCTGGTGGCTCACGGTGACGGCAACCTGCTCGTCGGCGATGAGGTCTTCCAGTTGGAGTTCGGCAGACTCGTCGATGATTTGCGTGCGGCGGGCGTCGCCGTAGCGGTCTCGAACTTCTTCGAGTTCCTTGACGATCACAGCGCGCAGCTTGGTGTCGCTGGCGAGGATTGATTCGTATTCGGCGATACGCGCGCGAACTTCCGACAGCTCTTTCAATAGCTCGTCGATCGATAGTTGCGTCAGGCGGTAGAGCTGCAATTCGAGAATTGCGTCAATCTGGCGGAGCGTGAGGCCCTTTTCCTCGTGCGGAAGCTTCACGCGATCGAGGGTGATGACGATCTCGCTTCCTTTGCCCCAGGCGTACAAATTCTCCCGAGCCTCTGCACGCGAGCCCGATGCGCGAATGATTCTGATTACGGTGTCGAGGTTATCGAGCGCAATTTTCAGGCCTTCGAGGATGTGCTCGCGGGCGCGGTCTTTCTTGAGCAGGAAGACCGTGCGGCGCTGCACGACATCGACGCGATGATCGATGAATGCACGGATGGCCTGATCGAGGCTCAGTTCCCGCGGCTGGCCGTTGAGCACCGCAAGAAAGATCATGGAGAAGCTTTCCTGCATCTGCGTGTGTTTGTAGAGCTGATTGAGAACGATCTCGGGTTGCGAGCCGCGCTTTAGTTCGATGACGATCCGCATGCCGTCGCGATCGCTCTCGTCGCGCACGTCGCTGATCTCGTCGATGATCTTGTCGTTGACCAGCTCGGCGATACGCTCGATGAGCTTGGACTTGTTCACCTGGTAAGGAATTTCGGTAACAATGATCGCCTGCTTTTCCTTGGTCAGGTTCTCCGTCGCCACCCGGGCGCGCATCATGAAGCGGCCACGGCCGGTCTTGTAAGCCTGCGGAATTCCGGACTTGCCGTAGAGAAATCCGCCTGTCGGGAAGTCGGGGCCTTGCACGTGCTTGAGCACTTC
>JBELAI010000369.1:0-4226 GCA_049508975.1 Occallatibacter sp.
TTTTGGACGGCGGCGGCAAACCAGACACCGACTCGTCTGTCTCTGCGGCCTCGGGGGTCACCTCAAAAGCGGCCAGTTGGGGTCACTTCAAAACCGGCCAGTTGTAAACCATCATCCAGGACAATAATTTCTTTTACCTCGCGGGGTGCTGTTCTGGCAAGTACATTTTGATCCAGCCCGATATTCTCGATCAGACCTGAGATGCTCGTCGGGGTGATGCGCGCGCCGCCGCGGTTCTCTGCAAGACCTGATTCCAGTCGTCACCTTCCTGCGTCGGAAGATGAATCTGAAAAATGAGAGCCGCCCTTCCCGTCCTGCTGACCACGTTCGCGACAGCCCGGCTGACCACCTCTACCAGCGAGCGGCCCGCCTCATCAGCATCGAACGCCGCCACGATTTCGGAGCCCTCCGGCAGCCTGGCGATGGTCGCCTGGAGCAGGCCCGGCTGTTTTGAATTGGGTTTGCCGCCCAAGCTGGCATACCGGGTTTGGTCCTCGTCGTCCGGAAACAGCACGGCATGGGACAGCGCATCAATCGCACTTTCGGCTAGGATCAGTCGCCGGTCGTCCGGTCGGGTATGCGAGAACCACAAACCCTTTTCTCCGCCGGCAGCAAAGCCTTTGAATCCGCGATTCTTGATCTCGTATCCGCACAAGCCCGCGGCGTCGAAATGAGGAAAGACGGTGTTGCCGCGACGGTCGATCCGCACACGGCCAGCAAACCGCGGCGATGACAGCACCACTGCCGGCAGACAGCGATCCTGCTCCAGATAAAGGTACCGGTGCGCGTTGACCATGCGCCGATACTCGCTTTCCACACGCATCCGATCTGGGCTGGTTGGCTCCAACTCGGGAAACTGCGGTGTGGCGGTAGACCGGCCGATCCACGGGCGCAGGATCTGGCGTACCGCGCCGAGGCTCAGATTTTGACGCCGTTGCAGAAAATCAATGAGAGTGCCGTTGTCGCTGTCATCCCTGACCGAGAAAAAAACGTAATGACCATTGCGGTTGCGCTTGACGACGATCTTATCGGCGGCGCGGCGCAGCACTGTGCTTCCCCGCCAACTCTCGCGCCGGTCTATCTGATAGCCGAGACTGACCGCGAACTGGCGCATATCAATCTTCGTTTTGAAAACCTCGAGTTCGTTCTCCTGGTTCATCAGAATACCTTTTCCTTCCCTATTGCCCATTTTTTCTCCCGCTAGTTCCCAGGGACGGTTGGTGGTTGGTGGCCCTCGGTCGCCGCGGACGCCACCAGCCTGGTACGCCAACTCTTCGGGCCGCACTTCAGCACGTGTCCGTGATGCAGCAGACGGTCCAGCATGGCGGTAACGGCGGCCACATCGCCCAGCAGTTTTCCCCAGTCTTCAACGGGTCTGTTCGATGTGAGTAGCGTGCTCGCGCGCTCGTAACGTCGCATGATGATTTCCAGCAGGTCCTCGGCCGCGGTCAGCGGCAGTTTGCGCATGCCGAAGTCATCAATGATGAGCAGCGGCACGCTGGCCACCGACTCCATGAACTGCTTGCGCGTGCCCTCGACTACGGCATCAGCCAAGTTGTCGAGCAGCACGTGCGTTTCCCGGTACATCACCCGGTAGTTCTGCTGAATGGCAGCCTGACCGATGGCTTGGGCCAAGTGACTCTTGCCGGTACCGCCCGGGCCGAGAAACAAGGCGTCTTCCCGCTTGCCGATGAAGGCGCAGGTGGCCAAATCGAAGACCAGACTGCGATTCATCTTGGGGTTGAAGTTGAAATCGAAATTATCGAGTGATTTCTGGGAATCGCGAAACTCAGCCTGTTGGCGCCGGCGGTCGAGCAGACGCTCGCTCCGCCGGCTCAACTCGTCGCTGATCAGGCACGACATCAGATCGATCGGCGCCATATTTTCGCTCTGGGCCTGGCGCAATCGGGTTTCCAGTACGGTGGCGATGCCGCCGAGCCGGAGTTGTCGTAGGGCACGTTGTAGTTCAATGAGGTTCATCGTTCGTTCTCCTGGGTTTTGCTTTGAATGAAGTCGCGGTATTCAGTGAGGTTGCGGATGAGTGGATCGACTTGGCGCAGGCTCAGCGGCAATTGCGGACCCCGCTCCAGATAGCGGCGGACAAAAGGGTAGTAATTGCAAACGCCCATTTCCAGGGCCACTGCGCAGGCCTCCTCCACCATCGCCGGGCCGTACTTCTTGGCCAGCGCCAACACGCCTTGAATGCGGCGCACGGCGACCTGTCCCTGCTCGTCATGCATCTTGCGGCACAAGGCTCCGATCTGCTGGCCGGCCCGGCCGGCGCGCGTCAGCAGGTATTGCGTCCCCGGTGGCGTTTGTGTGGGGCGGTCCTCGTCTTTGATCTGATGTTTCCCGCGCACCTGGGGCAAGTGTTCCCGCAACAATTCGCCGGTCTGCGGGTGCAATAGGCGGATGTGGCGGAGATCCCATTGCACGGGAACCACACTGCCGACCCATCCGGGCGGCGCGCTGTAGTAGGCGGCCTCGACTTCCACACAGCCATCCAGATTTACCGTGCGCTTGCCATGTTGGTAATAGCGGAAAGGCTCGACCGGCAGCGGTAACAAGGCGGGCTTCTCTTCGGCGAACATGGCTGCCACTTGCCGTTTGGTGGTGCCGTGAATGCGCGTGTCCGCCCAGCGCTCCTCCCAGTGGTCCAGGTAGGTCTGAGCTTCCTCCAGACTTTCGAAGCGTTGTCCCTTCAGGGGTGTTTTCTTGGCATGGCCGACGCCTGACTCGACCTTTCCTTTGCGATCCGGATCTCGCACGCGGCACGCCAGCGCCACTGAGCCATAGTGCGATAGAACGTCGCGATACAGAGGATTGACCGTGGGATCGTAGACGTCGGGTTTGAGCACTCCCTCGCGCAGATTATCCAAGACCACCACGCGAGTCACACCGCCCAGCCGGCGAAAAGCCTTCTCATGCAATTCCGCCCAGATCTGCGAACTGGAATGGAATACCAGCAGGCGCACCGATTTGCGACTGTAGCCCAACGTCAGCACAAACAGCCGCGTACGACGGTACTTCCCGTTGACGGAGTCGCGCACCATGGGGCCCGATCCGTAGTCAACCTGGCATTCTTCGCCAGGGGCGGTCTCAATCACCGCGCAGGCTTCCGGGGACTGCTTCCCAAACAGATTGCGTACGAAACGCTTGACGCTCTGATAGCCGCCGGCGAAGCTACTGCCATCGACCAAGTCCTGCCATATGGCCTTGGCGTTGCGGCCCTTCGAGAGTCCCAATTCGATGGCTTCCCGGTGGGGCTCGCAGACACTCGCCGATGTCTTGCGACTGGGTGGTGATTCCAGTTCTGCCACAGGTGCTGCCGAATCTGCGTCAGAGTCGGGGGTCACCTGATTAGCGCAACTGGCCGGTTTTGCCCCTTCGGGGTCGGGTGTCACCTCATTGGCCGGTTTTGCCGGTACCAAGCGACCGCGCGGCAACCGCAACGTAACCCCAGCTTCTTTCAAGTAAGCCGAGATGGTTTCCCGACGAATGCCGGTCTCCCGTTCGATCCGTCGTAGCGACCATCCCAGCCGCCCCAATGCTATGACCTGTTGTTTTTTTTCTTCACTCAAGACATTGCTCACAGTGACGGAGGATAGCGTCCTCACGCCGCGTTCAATGCCCTGGATGACGGTCTACAACTGGCCGGTTTTCAGGTGACCCTCACTGGCCGGTTTTGGGTGACCCCCGAGGTATAGTCAATATCGTGACGAGGACGCGAACAATAAGGACAACAACCACTTTTGATATGACCTGCGTCATGGATCATACCCTTCGCCTGACAAGGCTAAAGTGTCTCTCAAGGAGCCAGACATGGTTTTGTATTTTCATGTTTGGGCTCTTTGGCGCCTTGATTGCGATTGCATTATGTAGAGAGGATACGGAAGCTGGTGCCGCGGTGGAGGAGTTCTTGAGAGTGGAGTTGAGTAACCATGTGTTGCCATACGCCAACGCCGCCATCTTAATTCTGTCTACTCTGCTGGGCGCTCTGGCTGGCCACGAGCGTGGGATCACTTGGGCCTGTGATGCGGCGATGAGGGAACAGGCCTACAAGGAAAGGGGGACGAGAAAATTGCGTTGCGTTAGGCTCAGTAGGTGGGACGCATTCCTTCGGACCGGCAGGGCCTAGCGAACGCATCGGGGAGTGTCCGCGACGCCCTGTTTATCGACGTTCCGCAACCATGCCCGATCCTAGTTGCAATGGGGGCAGTAGTGGA
>JBELAI010000037.1:0-35123 GCA_049508975.1 Occallatibacter sp.
GCGAATTGCGAGACCCCGCTGTTGGTTTCGGACTGACGGTCATACATATAGCGGACGGTAAGCGTATTGTTGCTGCCCAGCTGAAAATCGAAGCGAGGGCTCACATCCAGACGAGACTGTGGATTGGCTACAGCCGTTGTGTAGTTATACGCGTTGCCGGTGGAGTCGAGAAGCTCCGCATTCACAATCGAGTTCGAGTGGTTATTGCGGTTGAATACGCTCGCGAACCACGAAGAGCTCTTGTTCAGCGCGCCGCCCACATTGCCCGTCATGAACGTGCTGTAGTACGACGGTTCGCTGCTCACGAAAGGGTTCAGCGAATTGAACGACGAATCGTTGCCGTTGGCCATGAACATGCCATGCAGCTTGTCTGTTCCCGGCTTGGTGAGAATCTCGATGCGTCCGTAGCCGAGCTTGTCATACTGCGCCGCGAATGGATTCTGGTTGATCCGGATTTCGCGGATCGAAGACTTAGGCGGAAGCTGCCCACCTGTGAAGCCATCAATGTAAACCTGTCCCCCATTTGGCCCTGCGGCCGGGCCGGCAAGGGCGTTGAGCTCATCCTGCAACTCATCGGGGTCGTCGGAGAGAGCGTCGAGGTCCTTGCCCTTGATCACCATGGCATTGGCGTTGTTTGTCGGACTCGTGTCCACGCTCATTGCCGAGTCGTTTACATTGACCTGTTGCGTTTCAGCCTCAATGTTCAGGGCAAGTTTCTGGACTGTCACCTTGTCCGCGAAGACCAACACTTCAATAGGATCGAGAGGAGCAAAACCGGTCTCGAAAGCCGTGATGAAGTACCGTCCCGGCTCCAGGTGTTCGACAGCATACGCGCCGTCACCGCCGCTGGTTGTGGAGACGGAGAAGCCATCCTTGTTAGTGACTGCGACCGTTGAAGACGGAATTACCGCTCCGGTTGGATCGACCACGGTCCCGTGAATGCTTCCGGTTTGCGCAGCGGCTGTTGCCGGGAATGCCGCGAAGAAGAGAAGCGCACTAAATATGAGGGTGAAAACGATCCGCCTTGTCATCGTGAATCCTTTCAGGGTCCAAACGAAGCTGCATCTTCAGGAGACACCGGAACGCGTTTGCGCGCGGTCACAATGGGTAAAGCTGTGTAACAAAGTGTCACGAAACGCGTGACCATTTGTTACATTTCCGGCGTGGCGGCTGCAGAAGATTGGCGTAGGCTAGATTGGTGGGTTAGTGATTTGTGTATGGATGACATACTTCTCATTGACGATGACGTTGAGCTCTGTGCGATGTTGACGGAATACATGGGGCGATTTGGATTTCGCATTACCGCGGTCCATCGCGGCGACACCGGCTTGACTGCGGCGCTTGAGAAGCCATTTGCGTTGGTCCTGCTCGACGTAATGCTTCCCGGCATGGATGGGTTCGAAGTGCTGCGGCGAATCCGCACTTCATCCAGCATCAGCGTTCTGCTTTTGACCGCTCGCGGCGACGATGTGGATCGAATCGTTGGCCTTGAGATAGGCGCCGACGATTATCTTTCCAAACCATTCAATCCGCGAGAACTTCTTGCGAGGATGCGCGCAATTCTGCGACGGACAGCAAGTCCGGCCAAACAAGATCCAGGGCTATTGCGCACCGAAGGGCTCGAACTGAATACCGCTGCGCGATCGGTGATTCTCAACGGGACCAACATTGAGCTGACAGACGTAGAGTTTGCGCTTCTCGAAGCGCTGATGCGCGCTCCCGGAACCGTAGTGACACGCGAAGAGATTTCCGAGAGTGTGCTCGGGCGAAAGTTCCATCCCTTCGATCGAAGCCTGGACATGCACGTAAGCCGGCTCCGCCGAAAGCTCGCCGAGAATGGAGCGCCCGAGGCGCAAGTAAAGACGATTCGCGGAGTCGGCTATCAGCTCACTGTCGGTTCCCCGCAGAAAGCTTGGGGCTAGGCCATGCGCGGATTGTTCTTCAAGGTATTCATCATCTTCTGGATTGCGCAGAGCATGATCTTCGTGATCTCAACAGCGCTGATTGTGCGGCATCATTTCGATCGCCCGGACGTAGTGTTCGATGCACTCTACAGCAACCTGCAATTCGACGCAGCGAAGGCGGCAGCGGCCTACGAATCGGGCGGTTGCGATGCATTCAATGCCTATGCGGCCACCATCGGCCAGACAATTGCGCTCGAAGACGCGGCGGCCCAGGATCTATGCGGAGCAACTGGTTTTGACCCAGCCGGCCAGCGCGCCTCTGTGCCTGCTCACATCATTGGAAACCAGGTTGGCCGGCAATATATATGGCGCGTGCCGGTCTCATCCAGCACAGGAAAGCAGTACGTATTCCTCTTGAGCCGACCGCACGAGCCGCGTGTGGATAACTGGCTTCACGACATTTTGCATTTCTCATTTCCACAGCTGCCTGTCGCCATTGTGGTCGGAGGGCTGACGACATTCGTTCTGGTCCTGTTGTTCACGCGTCCCGTTGTGCGGCTCAGAAAGGCTGCCCGCGAACTGGCAACGGGCAAGCTCAGCGCCCGCGTTGTTTGGCCCACATCGCAGCGCCGCATCTTTGCCGGAGACGAGATCGGTGCGCTGATGCACGACTTCAATCACATGGCGGAGCGGCTGGAGTCGCTGGTGGACGCGCAGAAGCTCCTGTTAAGGGATGTTTCGCACGAACTGCGTTCGCCGCTGGCACGGCTCAGTGTTGCGCTCGAATTAGCTCGCGAGGATTCCGATCCGGCAGCGGCTCCGCATCTCGATCGCATTGAGCGGGAAACAGAAAGGTTGAATCTGCTCATCGGGCAGTTGCTCACCTTGTCATCGATGGAAGCGCTTGAAGAAGTTGCGAACCGTAAGCCGATCTCGCTGAACAGCATCATTGAGCGCATGCTTCCAGATGCGGAATATGAGGCCCGTCAGCGGGAATGCACGGTGGCTTTTCATGCCGAAGATCAGTGCACCATCTCCGGAAATCAAGAGCTGCTTTATCGTGCAATTGAGAATGTAGTCCGCAATGCAATCCGGTATACAGAGAACCGGACCGAAGTGGAGATCAGGCTGGCCAAGTCGATCGAGAATGGAAGCCCGCAAGTGGAAATCGATGTGAGCGATCGAGGTCCCGGAATCCCGGAGAATCAACGTGAAGCCATTCTTCGCCCGTTCTATCGCGTGGACTATGCGCGCAGCGCGAAGACGGGAGGATTTGGCGTTGGGCTTGCCATCGCGGACCGCGCAGTGAGGCTTCATCATGGAGGCCTGTCCGCTACGAACCGGGAAGGCGGCGGAGCGACCTTTCGGATAATTCTTCCGGCAAGCGAAGAAGTTCATTTAGGAAAGTCTGCCTGAATGACTTCATTTTTGGATACGCCGGGTTGTTACCCGCAATCCGCTTGGGAGCGGCCCACTGTCCAGCGGGCCCTCAGCGAACGGCTTTTGCGTCCTTTTCCCGGGCTCTGTGTCTAAAATCAGAGAGGGTTCGGCGTATGCGGCAGCTAAGTGCAGCCGGCGGACGACCGAATAGAGGAAGGTGACCCATGCCATTGATGAAGACTTCGAATCCAGCCTTGAGTGAGAACACGTTCCGCGACATTCCGGGCGTCCAGTACGGCCGAGGCGGTCTTATTGATGCGGCCAACCGCATGACGCTCAGCGGCACAGTGAACAAGACCGGCATTCTGCTGATCTGTGCGCTGGCTACCGCGGCGTGGACCTGGCACTCGTTTATTCAGTCGCACGACATCGCGGATGTAATGCCTCTGATGCTGGTGGGCATGTTTGGCGGATTGATTTTTGGACTGGTCACTTCCTTCAAGAAGGAGTGGGCCCCGGTTACGGCTCCAATTTACGCGCTGCTCGAGGGCCTGCTTCTCGGCGGTTTGTCAGCGGTGATGGACCTTCGCTATCCGGGCATCGGAATCCAGGCGGTAAGCCTGACGTTTGGCACACTTTTCGTGCTTTTGATCGCGTACCAGTCCGGCCTGATTAAGGTGACGCAGAAGTTCCGACTAGGCGTAATCGCTGCAACCGGGGGCATCTTCTTCTTTTACCTGGCGCAAATGCTGTTGGGATTCTTCGGAATCAGGTTCTATTCGATCAACGGCTCCGGAGTCATTGGCATCGGCTTCAGCCTGATCGTGGTGGCCGTCGCAGCCCTCAACCTGGTGCTCGATTTCGATTTCATCGAACAGGGTGTGCAAGCCGGAGCGCCCAAGTACATGGAGTGGTATGGCGCCTTCGGCATCATGGTGACGCTGGTCTGGCTGTACATCGAAATCCTCCGGCTGCTCTCCAAAATGCGGAGCAGGAACTAACCAATAACCTTGAAGGGCACGGGATTCATCCCGTACGTTAAGAGCGAGTGGAGATCTCGGCTTTAGCCCCTGAGGGAATGCGGACTGCTGGAAACCTTCCCTCTGGGGTAAAGCCCGGCCTTTTGTGGGCTGCGATGTACGGGCTGAAGGCCGTACCCTTCAAGCAGAACCAAGTTATTGGACAGGTTCTTAGGGGTTTTCCACAGGCAGGGAACGAATACCCCCGCTTTGAACCAAATCATGCACTATTTATCCACGTATTTTTTTGTTGCAACGGTAGTAAGAGTCTGATTATCCACGCATACTCTTGGCATAATCGCAGCAAGAGCGGTTCCTCAGTAACTGTTCCAACAGCCGGGTCCAGGGCTTGACGCAAGCATTGAAGGCCCTGGATTTGGTTCAGAACAAGAGTTCAAGCCCTCGGACCATGCAGGACCGTACCGGAATGTGCGGGGGTGGGAGTACTCAAGAGTGACCAGCTATAGCCGTCAGGATGTGTTGCGAATCTTGCAGATCAGTTCCCACCAGTTGCAGGGGTGGGAGCGAGCCGGCCTTATTCCTCAACAGCAGACTTACACGTTCCAGGACCTTGGCCAGTTGCGGACGCTGCGTGCCTTGCGCGAAGAAGATGTGTCCGCGGCTTCCATTCGGCACTCGATCGTGGCCATGAAGGCCGTGGCTGGAATGGCCAACCCTCTTCTGGAGGCGTGCCTGGTCCGCACCGGGACGCGGCTCGCCTTCCGCCATTGCGGCGCGATCGTGGATCCGATTAGGCGCCAGCTACTATTCGACTTCGAGCGCCTGGACAAGATGGAACGCAATGGCCACGCGGGCCGTTTGCAGAAGCCTTCAACCGGGTTCGAGCCTTGCCCGATTCGCCGTCCTGCCAAGGCCAGTCCGCGTGGAGTGCACGACCGCTTTCTGGCCGCCGTCCAGGCTGAGGAAGCGGGGGAAAAAAAGCGCGCCATTGCCCTCTACGAGGAGATCCTGGAGATCGACTCAGGGTACGCGGCTGCCTATATCAACCTGGGGACTATCAATTTCCACCTGCGGCAGTATGACCGCTCCGAGGAACTTTACCGCCGCGCAACCGTGGTCGATCCCAACTACGTGCTCGCTTTCTTCGACCTCGGCAACGTGCTGGACGAGTTGCAGCGCCCCGACGAATCCATCGCCGCCTACCGCCAGGCGGTTTCGCTGTCGCCGCGTTATGCCGATGCCCACTACAACCTGGCCCTCGCCTACGAACGCAAAGGTGAGCGCAGGAATGCACTCAGGCACTGGCACGCCTATATCAAGCTCGACAACTCAGGTCCCTGGGCCGACCATGCGCGTGGCCAGATTCGCAAACTCCTAAGCCACGAAAAGCTCTCGATCGCCCGCCGCGCAAAAGGATTTGTTCCACCTGCCAAGGGGATTGCGGCACTGGAACTGGTTCCGAAAGCTGATTTGAGTGCGGCTCGACCGGGCATCTGATCGAAATTAATTCCCAACCGGCACCCGATTGTTCTATACAAAACTGTGGCCGGAGGGACAACTCCCCGCTCTCCGTTCAAATCTAAGCAATCAAGGAGAAACTATGACCCGAGGCAGGATCCTTGCATTTTCAGTTCTTGCGATTGCGCTGTTAAGCTGTGCATCACTGGGCCCTGCCCAGGTTGCTGTCAGCGTTGGTGTGGCTCCGGTGTGCCCCTATGGGTACTTTGATTACGCTCCGTATGACTGCGCACCCTATGGCTACTATGGCCCCGATTGGTTTGTCGGCGGGGTATTTCTCGGTGCTGGCCCATGGTTTCATGGCCATCACGGATTCTATGGCCACGTCGACAACCGCTTCGATCCGCATCACGGGTACGCGGGGCCGCTTCCAGGGCGCGGAGAAGAGCGGTTCAACCACTTCCATGGAAATGAAGCCCGCGATGGGCAAGGCCACATAGGCGACGCAGGCCATGATGCAGGCAGAGAACATGCCCTCCCAGGATACCGGGGCGGCGGAGGCGGTCGGAGACGCTAAATCGCGACCAAGAAGTCTAACCGCGGCAAGAAAAGGCGCCATAAGCGCCTTTTCTCGTTTGTGCCGAGATTTGCAGATTAATTCGCTGAAACGTGCACAATGGATTCATGGCTTCCGGAGCGCTCCAAATCTCGCAGTTTTCAGTCCATCGGTTCAATCTCTCCGAGCCGACGAAATACCCCATTTCCCGGGAAAGGTTGCATCCTACTGAAAAAAATAATGTTACGTAGAATTTTGTCCAAAACAGCTATCGAAACAAACAAGTTACGTTCCGAGCCCGAAAGTCAAATTTGAAAACAAACGAGTTACGTCCCGCCACCTTTTTAGCTTTTGCACCAATAACGGTGCAGCTCTCTTGGCCCTCCATCCGATGGCCCCGTTTCCGGACAGCCTCCCGGCACACGGCTAGCCGCTTTTGATAAACTCCGATGCCGGAGGCATTTCCCGTTTGGCACACAGCACTCACCCGCCCCTAACCCGGCTCTCTGAGGAAGAGAGCCTTTTCTACGCAACCGTACGAATGTTTGCCGAAGAAAAAATCGGCCCGCTCGTGCAGCAAATGGACTCTGACCAGCAAATCGCCGCCGGGCTTGTGAAGCAGCTCTTCGACCTGGGCATCATGGGGATTGAGGTTCCTGAAGAGCTCGGCGGGGCAGGGGGCACATTTTTTGACGCAGTGCTGGCCATTGAGGCGATCTCCACCGTGGACCCGGCCGTTGCTGTTCTGGTAGACGTACACAACACGCTGGTTATCAATGCTCTGCGCCGCTGGGCAAGCCACGACCAGCAGAATCGCTGGCTGCCAAAGCTGGCTACCGGCACAGTCGGCGCCTATGCATTGAGCGAGGCCGGCTCCGGCTCAGATGCGTTCGCGCTTCAGACCCGCGTCGAGGCTGTTGCCGGCGGTTTTCGGCTCAACGGACGCAAGCTGTGGATCTCCAACGCGCGCGAGGCCGGTTTGTTCCTTGTTTTCGCCACGCTTGACCCGGCGGCAGGCTACCGCGGCATCACGGCCTTCATTGTCGAGAAGGACACACCCGGCTTCACCGTTGGCCGCAAGGAAGACAAGCTGGGCATTCGCGCCAGCAGTACATGTGAACTGGTTTTCGATGGCTGCGAAGTCCCGCAGGAATCCCTGCTGGGTGAGCCAGGCAAGGGCTACAAGATCGCCATCGAGACTCTGAATGAAGGACGCATTGGGATTGGCGCGCAGATGCTGGGCCTGGCCGAGGGAGCCTGGGGACACGCGATCCGCTACGCCAAGGAGCGGCGCCAGTTCGGGCGTCCGATCGCCGATTTCCAGGCTGTGCAATTCACTCTAGCCCAGATGGCAACGGACATCGAAGCGGCCAAACTGATGGTCTACAACGCCGCCCGCTTGAAGGACGCTGGACTGCCGTACATGCAGGAAGCGGCCATGACCAAGCTGTTTGCGTCGCAAGTGGCCGAGCGAGTCGCCAGCCAGTGCGTCGAGGTCTTCGGCGGCAACGGCTTTGTGCGCGATTATCCGGCCGAAAAGTACTATCGGGACGCCAAGGTAGGCAAGATCTACGAAGGCACATCGAACATGCAACTGGCGACGATTGCAAAATCGGTATTGGGGAAACAGTGAGGAGTGAATAGGTGAAACTGCCTCGGTCTGCGGCTGCGGCGGCCACCAGTTGAATATGCACTGGCCGCTCTCGACAGCAACCTCCGACAATCAGAGCCTGCGAACCACCCTGCTGCTTGGGCTCCCCATACTTGCTGGATCGCCTGCTCCGGTCCAACACCCGGAAGAAACCAAAGTGCGGTATGCTGGAAGAGCGCGCCCGTAGCTCAGCTGGATAGAGCGAACGCCTCCGGAGCGTTAGGTCGGGAGTTCGAATCTCTCCGGGCGCACCAGATAACCTATCCATTTTCGTTTCATAGAAGCAACCTAACGTTAATATAATCAAAAGATTATCCATTTTCCAGGCTCCGCCGCTCGATGACACCACGGTTACGACCGGAAGCGGCACAAGAGGATTTAATCGAATCAATCCCGGAACTCTTGTAGAATCTGTTCACTGTCAGGAATCAAAATGGCCGTTACTTCTAGTGAATCGATTGAGGACCTGCTCCGCCGTTGCACTGTCTATGGCGATCTCGCAGCCTGGGAGGAGTTTGTGCGAAGATTTCATCGCCTTATTGCAAAGGTGGTGTTGCGCATCTCAGCCAAATTCGGTGGAACATCCGCGGGAGTTGTCGATGACCTGATCCAGGAGACCTACCTGAAGTGCTGCGCCGACAACTTTCGTATCCTGATTGAATTCGAGCATCGCCATCCAGAGGCATTCGTCGGATTCCTGCAGGTCCTTGCAGCCAACGTGGTGCGCGATTATTTCAAGTCCGCCTATTCGAAGAAGCGCGGTGCCAATCAAGTTGAAAGCATTTCAGCGGACTTCACGCCATCTGCCATTGTGGATGGTGCTGGCAGTCCGGGATCGATTGAGCGCGGCATCTTGATCAATGAAGTGCGGAGCCACCTGGAGTTCTGCATCGAAGGACGGGACAAGGACCGAAACAGACGGATCTTCTGGCTTTATTATCGCGCTGGGCTTTCTGCCGCAGCCATTTCAGTTCTGCCCGGAATTGGTCTCAGCACAAAAGGCGTCGAAAGCCTCATCCTGCGCATGACCAGAGAGGTGCGAGAACGAATGCTTGCCCCGAAGCCGGTTCCACGTCGAACGAAACGGAATGCCGGTGAAGGGATTTTATCCGCACATTCGTTTTAAGAAAGGAGAAGCAGATTTGGAGCAACATTTAAACGCCGACCAGATCGATAAGCTTCTCCGGCCTGCACGGGGCGTGCAAACGGGATCGGATTCAGATCGAGGCCCCCTTGAGGAAGCGTACTCCCATCTGCGTAGTTGCAAGAGCTGCGAGGAGCAAATTCTGGAACGGAAGAAAGCGATGGAGCTATTGGCTCTTCTCAAATTCGATGCACCTGTATCACCAGGCGCGCTTTGTCCTCCGGGCGATGTGTGGATGGAGGTCGCGGCAGGAATTGCGAGTTCAGCATCAGACAAGTACCTGCGCCACGCAAGTGAATGTGACCATTGTGGAGGATTGCTGAACCAGGCTGCGGAAGACTTCATCGAAGAATTGACACCAGGAGAAGAAGCTCAGATCGCCAATTTGACGAGTTCGACATCCGACTGGCAAACAAGACTGGCAACAAGGCTAAGTGGCACCCATGCATTTACACCAAACATATTCGCTGCGAGGCGCAGTTGGCTCTCTTCATTCGTCGGCCCCATGCCGTCTTCACGTCTAGCCCTTGCCGCGGCGCTTGCTGGACTCGTCGTGCTTGGCATTCGGGATTATTCGTTAGAAGCACATTTGTCATCCCAGTCCCTGCGGGCGGCTGCCGATGTTCAGCGGCTTGAGCAGGATGTTCTTAAACAGAAAACTCAAATCGCGGATTTGAATGCGCAGGTTAGCAGCCCTACTCCAGCGTCGGCTCACTCGGCGCAGCAAGTAACGGGAAACGCTTCCATTGCTACTCTCGTTCTCGACGCGGGCCTCACCCGAGGCGCAGGAGAAATGAAGCGCCTCTCCGTTCCCGCGGGCACTGAACTTGTTAGGATCACGCTCCATGTCCCTGGCGCCCCTGACGGTGTCATGCGCGAAGAACTGCTCAATTTTGACAGGCGGAGAATCTGGTCGCAGGAACTCAAGGCCTCGGCTGCCGAGACCAAGAGCGGGAGTGTTACGCTTCTTGTCCCCTCGTACCTGTTAACACCGGACGACTACCTGATTAAGCTCAGCCGCGAAACTCCAGACAAATCAGAGGAAGTTGCAACGTATTCGTTCCGGGTACCCCGATAGGCACAGCGTCTCAAGAACTGGACGGGTGTAGATGGCTCAAACAGCCAAACGCGAGTGGACTATCCTCCTCTACACCATGGCGGATCAAAACAAGTTGAGAGGGTTTGCGAACGACACCCTCCTCGATATCAGCCGCGCATCCCGGGACTGTGGAGTCAAAACTGTCGCACAAGTCACCTTTCATTCGTCTGTCGTTCATCCGATTCGCAGATACGACTTCGAATACAACGTGTCGTCGAACAGAAAGACAGACGTTCAGAACAAGCTGCAGTTTGTTCCACGCAAGAACATAGACCCGCAGCGAAATCTGGTGGAATTTCTCGAGTGGGGACAGCGCACATACCCGGCAAAACGCTACTGCGTCGTACTTCAGGGGCATGCATGGGGAGTGGATTACGACGTCACGCCTCGCGTCAGGGCGCAAGAGAAGCGAGGAAATAGCCGGCACCAACGGTATCACCTGATTCTTGGCAGTCCCGGATCAAAGAATCACCTAAGCAACAAGCAACTGCAAGGTGCCCTCACGACCGCATCCGCCCAGGGTAAATTCCATCTGCTGGGACTGGACTCCTGTGTGATGGGCATGGCGGAAATTCTCTACGAGCTGCATGAATGCGCGGAATATACCGTGGCTCCGGAGGGTCTCGGCCCCATCCATGGATGGCCGTTCTATCCGATCCTGACCGCGCTCAATCGAAAGCCCTCAATGAACGGTGCGGCGCTTGGAACCGTTGTCTTGCGCAAATACGCGGAGAAGTATCGAGAGTCGGGCGGGAACGTAAAACTCACCATCGCGCTCTGCTCGCTGCGCCATTCCAATGAATTAATGAGAGCAATGCAAGCGCTGGTTCGGTCCCTGCGAAAAGGACTGGGGGAAGCAGCAATCCGCTCTGCGATTGTAAGTGCCCGCCTGCGGTGTCAGTTTATCCGCATCCCGACCTATATCGATCTCTATCACTTGTGCAGCCAATTGAAACGCGAACCATCGATCAAACCGAATTCTCCACTCTTCAAGGCTTGCGGCCGAGTTGAAAAAGTTTTGAAGGGCAGATTTGTTGAGAGGGTAGCCCTGAAACGAGGAAGGACCGATGCCTTCGGGCTCTCAATCTATTTCCCAAAATGGCGAATTGGAGGGAAAGAGCGTGCCTCCAAATGGGAGAAACTGCCGTGGACAGACCCCATGGCGACGCCGGACACACTTGCGGAAGGCGTGGCCAAGATTGAAACCGCATATACCGACCATGAATTCGCGCGACGGTCCGGTTGGAAAGAGTTCCTTGTGGAGTTTCTCAAAGCCCGGCTTGTTACGTGATGTGCCAGGCCGGGAGCAGAAAATTCAGCGCAGTTGTAGATGTCAGATTGACTACGAAAGAGGGAAATCCCAATGCCCAAAAAACCTGCTGCATCCGCCATCGCCATTCAGCCAGCTCAACCGCCAATCTCGGTAGGAAAGGACTGGCCCATCGTGGTGAACCATCTTAACTCGCTTGCCGCATTGCCTTGGACCCCCGAGACATCCAGTGCTCTGGGCCAAATTGTAGCCAATATTGAAGGGAGCTTCCACGGCCCCAAAAACAGGAAGCGCACGCCCAAACCCAAGAGGTCCGGGAAGGCCAAGTAAACATTCGTCGATCGATCCGGTTAATCTTGAATAGATGACATGGTTCGATCATGACGGCGACAGTCGATTCCTGCGGACAGGTCGTTCCAATCCTGTCCCACTGGTGCTGCTGCTATTCGTGTGTTCGGCATTGTCCGTCGCCGCGCGAGCCCACACTCTTCCTGTTGAGAATCTCGACAACCCGGCTCCCGAACTGCATCTGTCTCAGCCGCTGACCCAAAGTTTAAGCGCAAGTTCTCCTCTTTACTATTGGTTCCATGCCGAGCGCGACTCAGTCTTCAAGCTTTCCGTCGAGCAGCGCGACATGAAACTTCGAGTTACCGTGGTCCAGCCCGATGGCATCACGCTCCTCGAACGATTGACGCCCATTTCCGCCGCCACATCGATCGTGGCCGTGACAAATCTCGCGGGGACGTATTCAGTCTCGGTAACTCCCCGGCAGGTTGACGAACGTTCCCGACGATTCTCCATTTGTCTGGAGGGGATCGGTCCCCGGAATCCGCACCGTGCCGCTGAATTGTCCGCGAGTACCGCCCTTGAAGCCGGTGATCGGCTTTCCTCTCAATGGACGCTTTCGAGCCTCGACGAGGCTCTTGTGCAATATCGACACGCAGAGAATGAGTGGCGTCGCGCCGGCGATCCGGAGGCGGCATCCAGCGCACTGGTTCGGCAGGGCGACGTTCATGCAATTCGAGGGCAGTACAAATCGGCATTGTCGTCCTACCAGGCTGCTCTGCAACTGGTTTCCGGCGGGTCCCGCGTCGAGCGAAAGATCGACATCCTCAATGCCATGGCCGCTCTCGCTTTGGGATTTCTCGATCTCGAGGAAGCAAAGAAAGACGCGAAAGCCGCAAACGATCTAAGCATTTCGATTTCCTACGATGAAGGGCGCGGGCGGGCGTTAACAGCAATGGGCGGCGTCGAGTTCTATCGCGCCCACAGTGCAGCGGCCCAATCGTATCTGGATCGGGCAAAGTCGATATGGGCAAGCACACCCGACAGGCAGAGCGAAGTGTTCACGCTCTTGCACCTGAGTTACATAAGCTCTTCGAAGTCGGAGCACGCTTCGACCTATGAGTACCTGACCCGTGCACTGGGAATCGCGAAATCCATCGATGATGAATACGCCCAGGCTAGCGCCGTTTTAAATATTGGGAATTACTATGTCCGCGTTAATGAAATGGCGCAGGCTCGCGATAGCTTCAATGCCTCTTTGAATCTTGTTGCAAAAATGGGAGCTGCGAACCTTGAAGCGATCGTCCTGGATGACTTTGGGTATTATCTCGAAAACCTTGGAGACCCGAGCAGTTATGCCCTCTATAAGAGGGCGGCCCTTCTCCTGCAAGCCGCTGAACATCCTCTCATGCACGCGTACGTCCTGAACGACCTAAGCCGGGCAGCGATAGCCAATGGCAAGGCTGCCGAGGCATTGCGATATGCGGAAACCGAACATCGATTGGCGCTTGGTTTGCATGAAGGCCTGATGATCTCGCAGTCGTTGCGGGACACTGGCGAAGCATACATGGCTGCTGGAAACGTAAATTTGGCACTGAAGCATTTCACCGATGGCTTGGATCCGAAGTTGCTCGGTGCCAATTCAGCCCAGCGAGCAAATACCAAGATCGAAATCGCTCGCGCGCTAGAACGACTTGGACGTGTGCCGGAAGCGCTGGACACGTACCGAGAGGCTGCTTCGCTCAGTCATTCGATTGCTTCGATGAGGGCTGAAGCCGATGCGCGGTACCACATTGCACGCCTGGAGACTGCGGAAGGACGGCTCGATTCAGCTCTGCCGGAGATAGAGCAGTCCGTCTCTCTTGTCGAGTCTTTGAGAACAAAAGTCAGTGCGGACGATACACGGATCCTGTGGTTCGCTTCGTTCCATTCAATCTATACGCTCTACATCGATGTATTGATGCAACTTTCATCGCAAAAAGGTGACTGCGCTATGGCCCGCCAAGGCTTCAGGATCGCCGAACAGAGCATTGCAAGGTCGTTTGTTGAGTTGCTGCACGGAGCCCAGGTCGACCAGGGGGACAGCCAGGACCTGGTCCGTGAGGACGCATCGGTGCGCCGCTTGCTTGCCGAAAAAAAAGCGGAAGAGAACAGGCTGCTGGGCGCCTCGATCGGCACCGAAACCGTACACAAAGTCGCTTCGGAGATATCGGACTTGCACGATCGGGCAGTCGAGATCGAATCGCAAATTCAAGGAAACAACCCGGAATACTTTCAGATGCAAATTGACCCGCTTGCCGTTGACAAGGTTCAGTCGTTGATCGGGGATGAGGATATAGTCCTTGAGTATTCCCTCGGCTCCAATCATAGCTACCTGTGGACAATCAGCAAGAAAGGGTTTTCGAGTTATGCGCTCCCACCTGAGGGCGAGATCGAGACCGTTGTGCGGCGGTTCCGGCGGGCTGTCGTTTCTCCCGGGCTCATGCCAGGGCGAGAAATGCGCCCTTCAAAAGGAGACAAAGAAAACGAAGAGAGCCTTGCCCTGGAACTCGGACGCATTCTGCTTGCGCCGGTTCCGGATCTGGATCGATTCAAGCGCATTGTCGTGGTGGCGGATGGTGCGTTGCAGTACTTGCCATTCGGGGTCCTGATCACCAAGCCGCGCCGCCACGATTCGGCGGCGGAAATGGAGCGTCTTGCCGACGATCATGAGATTACGAATCTCCCCTCGATGACAGCACTTTCAGTCTTGCGAAGCCGTCGTAATCTGAATGAACCGCCGACCAGGGGGCTGTTGCTGTTTGCCGATCCGGTGTTTGAAAGCGACGATCCCAGAATCGAAAGGATCGAACCTGCGAACTACAAGAGTCCGCAAAGATCCTCCTCGGCGAATAAGGAGGTCGCGATGGGCGCTGAAGGGTACGGCTCAAATACGGCCCGACACTTTCCGCGGCTTCCAGGTTCACGCCAGGAAGCCGCGGCAATCGCAGAGATTGCTCCCCGGCAGAGCGCCGAGATCCTGCTCGGGTTCGATGCAAACCGCAGCAGGGCAGAAAAACCGGATTTGGAGAAATACCGCTTCATCCACTTTGCCACTCACAGCGTATTTGACGACGAGCACCCGGAATCTTCCGGAGTGATCCTGTCCCTGTTCAATCGTGATGGCAGCCCTGAGGACGGATATCTTCGACTTAGGGATATCTATGGTTTGAAGCTGTCTGCCGACGTGGTGGTATTGAGTGCCTGCGATACTGCCCTGGGGAAAAACATAAAGGGTGAGGGAATCGTTGGCCTTACCCGCGGCTTCATGTACGCGGGTGCGCCACGGGTTGTTGCGACTTTGTGGCGTGTGGACGACGAAGCGACCAGCGAATTTATGAAGCGGTTTTATATGGGAATCTTTCAAAAGCAGGAGTCTCCAGTGGCGGCCCTTCAGGAGGCGCAGTTCGAGATGCGCAAGCAGACGCGCTGGCGGTCTCCTTACTACTGGGGAGGCTTCGTGATTGAAGGGGAATGGCGTTCGACGAACGACAGTGCCAATGAGGTTTCCAAGTAATTTCGCCTATTCTCGATTTCGGCTCGATGATGTTATTTGGACTCCTCGGCCCGGGCAGTGTCGCGTTGCTGGCGGATCTCTTCCATAACCGACTGGATGAGAGCCTTGGCGCCTTCCATGCCGGCGAGAACGGCTTGCAGATCGAGGGCTGGCTTCGCAGGGTTGCGGGTGGAGGCGCAATAGACGCCATGCTGGCCGACCATGATCAGGGAGTCGGTGAGAAGGTCAAGGGCCACGGCCAGGCGGCCTCGCTCAACGCCCATCATGAACTCGTGGTGTTCAAGCTCTGCACGTTTTTCGTCGAATACACTCATATTTCAAGCGTACGCGAACATGGCGGGAATTGGGGTTATGATGGTGCAGCGAGACGCTATGCTTCCCACCGAAAACGACCCGACAATTGCCAACAATGAGGTCTGGCCGGCTCTTCCCCAGGCCGCGTGGAGCGACACCTGCGCCACATTGCAGCTTTGGATGCAGATGGTCGGCAAGATCCGGCTGGCGCTTACTCCACCGATCAATCACTGCTGGAATGTGACCCTTTACCCTACGGTCCTCGGCCTCTCAACCGGGCTCATGCCGCATGGAACGCGCACATTGCAGATTGAATTCGATTTCATAGAACATCTGCTGGCGGTGGAGACCAGCGAGGGTACAAGCCGGACCATTCCGCTGAAGCCCATGACGGTTGCGGCGTTCTACGACAAGCTGATGACAGCGCTTGACGACCTCGGCACTCCGGTGCGCATTTGGAAGATGCCGTGCGAAATTTCGGACCCGATTCCGTTCGACGCAGACCAGGTGCATCAGGCTTATGACCCGGAGTTCGCACAGCGATTCTGGCGGATTTTGCTGCAGGTGACGCGGGTGTTCACAGTTTTTCGCGCCCGCTTCATTGGAAAAGTAAGCCCGGTGCACCTATTCTGGGGAGCGATGGACCTGGCCTGCACTCGGTTTTCGGGACGCACAGCGCCTGAGCACCCGAGCATGCCTGGCCTCCCGGATCGGGTGACACGCGATGCCTATTCGCACGAAGTGAGCAGTTGCGGATTCTGGCCCGGCGCACCTGGAATTGAGCCGTTCTTTTACAGCTATGCATACCCGGAGCCGCCGGGCTACGCGCAGTATCTCATTGCGCCGGCGCAGGCGGGATTCAATGCGGCGTTCGGCGAGTTCGTGCTGCCATACGAAGCGATGCGTCAATCGGCGGACCCCGATGGTGCTTTGCTTGATTTCCTCCAGAGTACCTATGAGGCGGCCGCAAATCGTGCTCATTGGGACCGGCAAGCTCTTGAATCCAGGTTTTAATCGGCTCATTCCAAAAGGATTGCTTGACGCCGCCTATCGGGGATGCACGTAGTAGATAACTCCATCATGGTCGTCCGTTAGCAGGAATGCATCGGGGCCGGTGCGCAGAATGCCGCAGGGACGGCCTTTGACCCTTCCGTTCACGAGGAAGCCGGTGATGAAGTCCTGGGGTTGATGGCTGGCGGCGTTGAAGCGGACAACCCTATAGCCGGTGCCGATGGCTGGATGGCTTGCACCGTGGAGTGCAACCAGAAACGAATCGGCAAGTGTGGGGTTGGCGGAGTCGAAGTACTCAAGGCCAAGTGGCGAGCTGTGTGCGGCGAATGTGGTGTAGACCGCGGGAATCTTTGAACAATCGAACTGCGGTGGAGGCGGTCCGGCTGGCAGTGCGGGAACAATGTGGTCCGTGGGTTGGGGGTTGGAGATGAAGTGGTCGGCGTGGGGCAAGCCGTGGTCGAAATAGCAGGTCGGCCAGCCGTAATTCGAGTCCGATGGAACCGGGTGGGCATCGCTGTCCAGTTCAAAGAAAGTGTCTTCGGGGTCGTGGGATCCAAGGTGGTCGGCGCCCATATTGGTTGCGAAGAGCGCGCCGCCGTCGATCGAAGGGACGTATTCCATTCCAACAGCATTGCGCAGGCCGCGAGCCACAATCTCTTGATGTGAGCCGTCGGGGTCCATTGCCGTAAGCGTGGCGCGGACTTCTTCTTTCTCACGGCAGGCATTGCAGGAGCTGCCGACAGTTACATAGAGGCGGGTCTTCCCATGCAGGGTTGCGAAGGCGACGGTGCGAGTTAGATGCCAGCCGCCGTACTTGTAGTTGAGGCCGTAGTCGGGATAGGTCGCGAGTATTTGGGGCGGGCCGGAGGGTAAGTTATCGCCGGCGCTGTACTTATAGCGGAGAAGCTTGTCTGTCAGTGGGAGATAGAGCCAGGACTGGCCGGGCTTTCCACCCTGCGCCGGCTCGGTATAGAAGGCGAGATTGTTCGGGTTGCGGAGATGATCGAGATAGGTCGTGAGTTTCCCGTACCTGCCAGTTTTTTCATTCCATCCATCGAGGATATAGACCTTGCCGAGGGTGTTGTCGCCTAGATCGTGCATGTCTGTGACGAAAATGCGGTTGTCCGGCGACTTGGCCATGAAGCGAACGCGCTTCAGGCCTTCGACGGCTACGTTGATGCTGAGATTCGCCGGGAGTTTCAGGGTCAGGGACTTGCCATTGGCGAGCTGAATGGGATGCGACAGTGGTTGCTGCGCGGGAAGGCCGACAGTGGACACGACGGCCGCGCATAAAGCGGCGCATATGAAAGACATTCTTGCCAACAGAATCATTGCTCTTATGATGCGAAATATCGCTCAAGGGAAGTTGGTGGCTGAGATAGTTAGACGGCATATGACTCAATTCGGTTAGTTTTCGGATTGACCGTTGTTACGCGGCTTCGGCGGTCTGGATGCTACGTTGGTTTCTAAGACGGAGCTGAGTTGTTCATCAGATCGCAACTGACGAGTCGCCAATTCTTCGACCAGAACCTGTAATGTCCAATCATGGATCATTGTGGGCTCGGCCCCCACTTACCAGACGAATTGCAATTTCGGATGACGCGCATTGGGCTAGGCCAATCGCAGGATTGTGCCTCCACCAGCTTCATGTTGGAATTGTGCTCTCAGGGTTCAATGCAACGAGGGATATTGCGTCCTGAGGATATTGTGTATCTCCAGGTGTCAACCTCTTCCAATCTTTGCAATGCGGCTGCTCCCAACGATTTGTTCCACAACGCAGGATTACCGTCTTGCAAGAGTCATCCAAACTGGATTCGACACGATTGGAACAGTCGTTCAAGGCGGAGAAGAGATGAATAGAGGTTTGAAGGTTGCATCGATCTTGCTCGCGGTAGTTGTGTGCCCTGCGGTCACCTTGGCATCGGTATCCGTTTCGCTCACTCCCACCAGTGTGCATGTGCAGCCCGGCGGCCAAACCCAATTCACCGCTCTTGTCAGCGGAACCTCGAATGGCGTGGTCCTCTGGAGCCTGGCGGGTACAACTTGCAGCGGTATTGCGTGTGGCCAGATCACCAACGACGGATTGTATCTCGCGCCCGCTACCGCTCCAGCATCGACAGTCATCACCGTCACAGCAACATCGCTCGCCGATCTCACCGCTTCTGCCAGCGCCGCCGTCATCCTGGGCTCAACTTCGGATATTACTGTGTCTGTGTCGCCCGCGCAGACAAGTGTCGTTGTGGACCAGCGACAGCTGTTTACAGCGTTTGTGAGCGGCACAACCATTACCGGCGTCACCTGGCAATTGACTGGCGCCAGTTGTGCTGAATCCGCATGCGGCACCCTGACCACAGACGGCGAATATACTGCGCCTGACACCGTGCCAAGTCCGCCGCAAGTCACAATTACGGCAGTTTCAGTAGCAGATCCTTCCAAGTCCGGCTCGGCGGTGGTTACGATTGCTCCGCCCGTAGCGGTGAGCATTTCTCCAGTTTCGGCTCAGGTGAATACCGGACGTCAGCAGCAATTCACGGCGACCGTGATCAACACAACAAACACCGCCGTAACTTGGAGCATCGGCGGCAGCGGCTGCACTGGAGCGACATGCGGCACGATTTCCGCGAATGGGCTTTACACTGCGCCCACCGCTGTACCGACTCCACCTCAAGTGTCCGTGACTGCGACTTCGCAAGCAGATCCCACAAAGTCCAGTACTGCATCGGTGACGATTCTGCCGCCGGTTTCTGTAACGGTTGCGCCGCCGACAGCGCAGGTTCGCACTGGAGAGCAGCAGCAGTTCACGCCAACCGTGACCAACACAACGAACCCTGCCGTAACGTGGAGCGTCACCGGCAGCGGTTGCAGTGGAGGGACCTGCGGAACAATCTCAGCGAGTGGGCTTTACACTGCGCCATCCACGGTGCCAACCCCGCCTCAAGTGTCCGTGACTGCGACTTCGGAAGCAGATTCCACAAAATCCAGCACCGCTTCGGTGACGATTCTCCCTCCGATTTCTGTAACGGTTGCACCGCCGACAGCGCAGGTGAACACTGGAGCGCAGCAGCAGTTCACGGCAACCCTGACCAACGCTACAAACACCGCCGTAACGTGGAGCGTCACGGGCAGCGGTTGCAGTGGAGCAACCTGCGGGACGATCTCCGCGAGTGGGCTTTACACCGCGCCATCCACCGTACCAACCCCACCACTAGTGTCCGTGACGGCGACTTCAGAGGCAGATCCCACAAAGTCGGGCAGCGCGTCGGTAACGATTATCCCGCCGGTTTCTGTAACTGTCGCACCGCCGACAGCGCAGGTTCGCACTGGAGTTCAGCAGCAGTTCACGGCAACCGTAGTCAACACCACAAACACCGCCGTAACGTGGAGCATTTCCGGCAGCGGCTGCAGCGGTGCGACCTGCGGGACGATCTCAGCGAGTGGGCTTTACACTGCGCCATCCACAGTGCCAACCCCGCCTCAAGTATCCGTAACTGCGACTTCGGAAGCAAATTCGACAAAATCCGGCAGCGCCTCGGTGACGATTATCCCGCCGGTTTCTGTAACGGTTGCGCCGCCGACAGCGCAGGTTCGCACTGGAGCTCAGCAGCAGTTCACGGCAACCGTCGACAACACAACAAACACCGCGGTAACGTGGAGCATCACAGGTAGCGGTTGCAGCGGAGCGACCTGCGGCACGATCTCAGCGAGTGGGCTTTACACTGCGCCATCCGCAGTACCGACTCCACCTCAAGTGTCCGTGACCGCGACTTCGGAAGCAGATTCGACAAAATCCAACAGCGCTTCGGTGACGATTATCCCACCGGTTTCCGTAACGGTTGCACCGCCGACAGCGCAGGTTCGCACTGGAGCTCAGCAGCAGTTCACGGCAACCGTCGACAACACGACAAACACCGCCGTAACGTGGAGCGTCACCGGCAGCGGCTGCAGTGGCGCGACCTGCGGGACGATCTCTGCGAGTGGGCTTTACACTGCTCCATCCGCCGTACCAACCCCACCACAAGTGTCCGTGACTGCGACTTCGGAAGCAGATTCCACAAAATCCAGCACCGCTTCGGTGACGATTCTCCCGCCGGTTTCTGTAACGGTTGCACCGCTGACAGCGCAGGTTCGCACTGGAGCTCAGCAGCAGTTCACGGCAACCGTCGTCAACACAACAAACACCGCCGTAACGTGGAGTATCACCGGCAGCGGCTGCAGTGGAGCGACCTGCGGGACGATCTCTGCGAGTGGGCTTTACACTGCGCCAGGCACCGTACCAACCCCGCCTCAAATATCCGTGACCGCGACTTCGGAAGCAGATTCCACAAAATCCGGCAGCGCTTCGGTGACGATTATTCCGCCGGTTTCTGTAACGGTTGCACCGCCGACAGCGCAGGTTCACATCGGAGCGCAGCAGCAGTTCACGGCAACCGTCGACAACACAACAAACACCGCCGTAACGTGGAACATCAAGGGTAGCGGCTGCAGCGGAGCGACCTGCGGGACGATCTCTACGAGTGGGCTTTACACTGCGCCCTCCGCGGTACCAACCCCATCACAAGTGTCCGTGACTGCGACTTCAGAGGCGGATTCTACAAAGTCCAGCACCGCGTCGGTAACGATTCTCCCGCCGGTTTCTATAACGGTAGCTCCGTCGACAGCGCAGGTTCACACCGGCGCACAGCAGCAGTTCACGGCAACCGTGACCAACACAACGAACACCGCCGTAACGTGGAGCCTCTCCGGCAGCGGCTGCAGTGGAGCGACCTGCGGGACGATCTCAGCGAGTGGGCTCTACACTGCGCCATCCACCGTACCAACTCCACCTCAAGTGTCCGTGACTGCGACTTCAGAGGCGGATCCCACAAAATCCAGCACTGTCTCGGTGAGTATTCTCCCGCCGGTTTCTGTAACGGTCGCTCCGCCGACAGCGCAGGTTCGCACTGGCGCTCAACAGCAGTTCACGGCAACCGTAGTCAACACAACAAACACCGCCGTAACGTGGAGCATCACGGGCAGCGGCTGCAGTGGAGCGACCTGCGGCACGATTTCGGCGAGTGGGCTTTACACTGCGCCATCCGCGGTGCCAACCCCACCACAAGTGTCCGTAACTGCGACTTCAGAGGCAGATCCCACAAAGTCCAGCACCGCTTCGGTAACGATTATCCCGCCGGTTTCCGTAACGGTTGCACCGCCGACAGCGCAGGTTCAGACTGGAGGCCAGCAGCAGTTCACGGCAACCGTGACCGGCACAACAAACACCGCCGTATCGTGGAGCATCACCGGCAGCGGCTGCAGTGGCGCTGCCTGCGGGACGATCTCTGCGAGTGGGCTTTACACTGCGCCAGGCACCGTCCCGACTCCAAACCAGGTCAAGATAACCGCAACCTCTGTTGCCGATTCAACCAAGGCCGGCAGCGCTACGGTGAGCATCGTCCAGGCAATATCCGTCAGCATCGCACCGCCTGGTGCCCAGGTGACGATCGGAGGGAGCCAGCAGTTTACGGCAACCGTGACCGGCACAACGAACACCGCCGTATCGTGGAGCGTCTCAGGGAGCGGCTGCACTGGAGCAAGTTGCGGCACCATATCTCCCAGCGGCCTCTACTTCGCGCCTGCGGCCGTTCCCAACCCGGCACAGGTTTTTGTCACGGCGACGTCAGCTGCGGATGCCACCAAGTCGGCCACGGTCACAGTTACGATCGTTCCGCTGATTACCGTTGGTCTCTCGCCAACGGCCGCGACGGTAACCGTGGGCGGCGAACAGCAGTTTACCGCAACTGTCAGCGGCACAACAAATACCGGCATTGCCTGGACCGTGTCTGGCAGCGGCTGCAGCGGAGCATCCTGCGGAGTCGTGTCCTCCACGGGTCTCTATACTGCGCCGGCGACCGTCCCCGTCCCAGCGCAAGTCACAGTCAAGGCGGCTTCGGTGGCCGATTCCATTAGCTACCGCACGGCCACGGTGACGATCATCCCGCCTGTCGTGGTCAAAATCTCGCCCACTTCCGCGAACCTTGTAGCCGGCCACGACCAACAATTCAGCGCAACCGTGACCGGCACTACAAATGTTAACGTCACCTGGAGCGTCGCGGGCGCTGGTTGCTCTGGCCTGGCCTGCGGCTCGATCACTTCGACTGGTTTCTATAGTGCTCCAGGCAGAGTTCCCAGCCCCCCCGAGGTGACTGTAACAGCGACCTCCGTGGAAGATACCAGCAAATCAAGCAGCGCCATTGTGACGATTCTTCCCCCTGTCAGTGTGACAGTTTCACCGGCGTCGGTACAGGTGGTGGTAAGCGGTCATCAGCAGTTCACGGCGGCCGTAACTGGCACGACAAATACAAACGTGACCTGGAGTTTGGCGGGAGCCGGTTGCACTGGGAGCGCCTGCGGCACGATCAGTTCAGGGGGGCTGTACACCGCGCCAGGCACAATTCCAAGCCCTGCGCAGGTGACGGTGAAAGCAACTTCGAATGCTGACAGCACAAAATCGGCATCGGCAATCGTCACCATCATCCCGCCGGTGGTCGTGACCATTTCTCCCACCAGCACTGTTGTTCCTGTGGGCACTCAGCTGCAGTTCTATGCAACGGTTGCCGGTAGCACCAACACTTCGGTCGACTGGAGCATCAGCGGATCAGGCTGCTCGGGATCCACATGCGGCAGTATTACCTCTAGCGGTTTATACACCGCTCCGTCCGCTGTGCCTTCGCCGGCTACCATCATCGTCAAGGCTACCTCGCAAATCGACACCTCGCAGTCAGCTTCCGCAACCGTAAACATTATCGCCACGCAAAACTTCAAGCTGCAGGGGCATTACGCCTTCCTGTTTAAAGGATTCAACGGCAACGGTGTCTATCAGGCGGCCGGATCCTTCACTGCCGATGGGAATGGAAATGTCACTGGCGGCAGGGAAGATGCGAACAGCACATCCGGTCCTGCAACGAATGTCGCGTTCACCGGAACCTACCAGGTGATCGCAGACAATCGCGGCACGATTACATTCTCCAGTTCAACTGGAAGCCAGACGTTCAGATTCGCTCTCAATTCGGCGGGCACCAATGGCAGATTCATCGAGTTCGACGATTCAGGAGTGCGCGGTTCGGGCATCATCGAACAACAGGATACAACCGCATTCACTCTGGCCGCGCTACATGGTCCTTATGTCCTTAGCCTGGCGGGCGAAGATAGCGCGGGAGATCGCATTGGAGCCCTGGGCATTTTTGACTTCGACGGCTCGGGCGGCATTGTGGGCGGCTCCATGGATGTCAACGATGGCGGTACGGTCCTGCCGACCTACGGTTCAGTCCAAGGCAGCTATAGCGTAGCCGGCACGGGACGCGGCATTGCGAATCTGAGTGTCCCTGGTTTCGCGGGGGGAACTTTCCAGTTTGCCTTTGACGTGGTATCCGCCAACGAGCTGCTGTTGATCTCCACCACCTCCCTGAGTTCCAGCAATCCAATCTTTAGCGGGCCGGCGCAACTGCAATCCGGTGCTCCCTATCTGACGTCATCGTTCGACGGACCAACGACGTTCAGCCTTGGCGGAGACGCAGGCGATGTTGCGCAAGTCATCGTAGGACAAATTGTCTTCGATGGCATTTCGCAACCCCTCGTCGATTTCGATCAGAACACTGGTGGAAAGGTAACGACCGGGAATGTTTTCAATGGGGCCTACGACATCGAGATAAACGGAAGCGGCGGGTTGAACCTCGACGGCCCGAATGGCATGACCAAGGTATGGCTCATGTATGCCATCGCGCCAAACCATGCTTATCTGATGGACGCTTCCTCCCCGTATGTAGGCATGGGCGAGTTGAAGCCGCAATCAGACCAGCCGCCCTTTGCCAGCTCCGACATCACGGGCACGTATCTGCTTGGTTCAGGCGAAGCATTGGATTATCAGGAGACACTCTACTCCGGCGTCGGCAACTTCGACGGACAAAATGCCGTGACCGGAATGGAGGACATAAGCGACGGTTCCGCCCTGTCTGCCGACCAGTCCCTCAAAGGCAGCTATAGCGTATCGAGTTCCTTGAACGACGGCAGAGGGACGTTACTCCTGACCTCGCCAAGCGGAGCAAACATTGCGCTGTGGGTAACAAGTGCATCGGAGGTATTGGGAATCGAAATAGATTCATCGAATCCTCAACCTGTGATTCTGCACTTTGAACAATGAAAATGAGTGGTCGCATTGGGTCTGGATCGCAATGATCGGGCGGCGATCGCAAGTGTGCTCAAGGAGTTCGTAGGTGAACGCAGGAGCGGGCTTCTAATCCCTATGGGGGTATGGTAGAAAAAAACTGCAAGACATTCCTCACTGGATTGATACTGAAAAAGTGACGCAGTGTGCGATTGTCCTGTTATCTTGGTCAATTCAATCCCAGGCCTAAAGTATTAAAACCGGCCCGTGTTCTATTAGAACCCGATGGATATATAGTCTCCACACCGATGTTTCTAGCCGGATAGGCCCATTTCTACCGGCTTCCGAACACCTGAGGTCGAATCATGATCTTCACGCCAAGAAGTCAACGCAATGCCGGTTGGATAATTTTTCCATTTTTCATCGCAGCATGCTTGATTTGCGCCGCCATTCATAATGGTCAGTCTGTCCATGCCGGTCAGGGCGCGATTGCTTCAGCGCATACCATCAAGCTGGGAGCAGCACGCCCCGGTTCCCTTTACGCAATTACATTAGGGGTGAAGGATCCGGTTCAACTCCAGGGGAACGATGCGGTCCGGGTCACCGTGAGTGACGCGCGGGGCGAGGTCGAATCCAAATGGCTGCACGCGTCGGACCTCGACTTTTACCTGACCCTGAGGCCGCGGACTGCGGGTACGGTTTCAGTGAGCTTCTCAACCTCTTCCGGAGCTCACGAGCCGGAGATCGGCGCAACTCTGAGCAAGATCCTGCAACCATCAGCCTCTCAGCCGGGCATATCCCAGGCGGTGAAGCGCGGCGTGATCGCCGCCGCACCCAACGATACATGGCAAAACGCGCAGCCTTTCGAACTTGGTCAGACCATCTTTGGCAGCAACGACGAGAGGCCCTTTGCTCCATCGAGAAACGAAGATGGCTACGCCGCCATGCTCAAAGGTTTCCAATGGTTCCGATTCACCTTCCGCGAAAAGGAGCCGCGACTGGTCTACTTCGTTCTTAACGTAACGGACCGCGATGTTCCCCTCGACGTGGATATTTTTCAATTAGGCAAGGACTCGTCTGGACATCCCGATGTGGTTTCCTTCACTGCCGGGGAGTTTGTCTATCAGGTTGAGGCGACCCAGAATTATCCGGGGCTTTATAAATTTCGCACCCGCATACTTCAGCCTGGTCAGGAGTGCTTCGTGCGCGTGGCCGCCAATCACCCTGCTTACCAATTGCACACGTACGAATACCCCGTGCCGCCTTATGCCGATCCGCACCTGGCGGTGCGCGCCGGGATGGATTTCCTGATCAATATGGGCGACAGTTGGCTGTCGAATACGCCGCGGCGGGGCGCTGTCGCGTTGCGCACGGCGATGCAGCACTCTGAGACGCAACTCTGCATTGCGTGCCATCCCGCGCAGTTCACCACGCGCGGGTATTTGAAAGCGGTCCAGAACGGCTATGCCCCAACCCAACGTTCAGGGCTCGAGTTTCTCACCGATCGCATCTACAACAACGCTCGGCCTCTCTATGGAGAAGCGAATACCAACTGGGTGCGGGTGATCTATTCCGCGCGCACGGTGGCCAGCCGTTTGCCGCTGATCGCACACGCGTTTGAACAAAACGTAACTCACGATCCGCCGCGCAAGAACTTCGACGTGCCCTATGCGCGGTACCTGAAAATTCACTACAAAGGCCTGACTGTGCTGCCCGGCGACGAGGCGGATGGCTGTGAGCCCGACATCAGCCCGTTTGAGATCGCACTGCAGAGCTGGCAGACATTCAATCTTGCTTACGACGAGACCCACGATGCTGAATGGCTGACCGAGCGCGACCACGTGGTGACCTTGGCGCTGCCGTACGAGCCGAAGAACATCATCGATCTGAATTGGAAGATCCAGCTTCTGTCTGCATTGGACCGCGAGAAGTACTCCGCACAGATCAACACACTCATTGAGAAGCTCTACGAGTATGAGACTCCCGAAGGCGCATGGCCCTATCCATTCGACAAGAAGGCCAAACCGGCGGACTTCGTCTCTTATCACGCTGTACTGGCCCTGGTCGAGACGGGTCGCCGTCCGGAGACTGACGAGCACTTGGCGCGCGCGGTCAAAGCCATGTTGGCGGCACAACGGCCGGAGGGCAGTTGGGAAGGCGATCCCGTCTACCAGGGATTCAACACGCCGTTCCGGGCCACGCAGTTCGCCGTGATGGCCTTGTCTACGCTCTATCCGGGAACAACCGCGGCCAAAAACTGGGATGCGGCCTACCCAGCTCCCGCCACCACGCTTGCCACCGACGATCTGCCCCTGCTCCTGGAACAACTGGACCAGTACTGGGACCTGGCGCCGGAGCCGGTACTCATGCAGATTCGCAACGTGCTGGCCGAAAGCGACCAGCCGCTCGCGCGTGAAGCCGCAGCGCGCGCGCTTGGGCACATGGCCGATCCCGGTGCGCTGGTGGCTCTGATCAAGGGGCTGGGCGATCCAGCAAAGATGGTGCAGGTTGCGTCAAGCTATGCACTGCGCATGGTGTTGTCGCGACGGCAGCAGGTTGCGCCGCAAGGGCGCGCGTTGCTCGCCGCCGCGCTTGCATCGCCGAACGCGCGCACCCGCTGGGGAGCCGCTCGCGTCTTCAACCAGCACTTCCGCGACTTGACTGGCGATGCGGATCTGCTTGCCGCCCTCGAGCGTACGCTGAACGATCCGGTGCCCTACGTCCGGTTTGAAGCCGCCGCCGGGTTGTGGCGCTGGTACTACTGGCAGGTGGATGAGCCCACGGCGCGACGCGGAACCCTGGAAGCGCTTGCCACCCGTCTCAATACCGAGACCGATGAAATGGTGCGGCGCGGGTTGAAGGAAAGCATTTACGATCTTCTCGATGAAAACACCGGATACCTATCCGCCTGGGTGAAGGCAAGTTCGAAAGACGAAGATAAAGACCGCATTAATTCAGGCTATGAGGCTGTGGTGCGCGACCAGGCGCAGGTGCTGGCCAAGGTGCTGCGCAATGCAACGCCGTTGGGGAGGGAAGGCATACTGACAGCGCTGTGGGATTTTCATATTCGTCACTATGCGTTGCCGGCGCTCAAATCGGACACAGTTTCGATCGGCCTGCCCGCGGTTCTCACCAAATACGTGACTGGCGTTCCCGATCTCCATCGCCCGGGCTACGAGTACCCGCCCTATCGCGAGGCCGTCGATTTCAAATACGATGTGCACAACAGCTTCTTCCAGACGCGCATCGGCAACGACAGCGATCTGATCCACTTCTTCAAGAGCTCTGGGCCCGAATTGGAAGACGCGCTTCTGGATTGCCTCAAAGGCGCGGATGATTCGATGAAAATCAACGTGCTCAAGGCAGGCAGCACTCTAAGCGAATCCGGCGATGCACGCTTTACCCTCGCCGCCCTGAATCTGTCAGCGGATTCGAGCGCCGAGGTGCGCCAGACCGTTCGCTACGTCTACGAGGCTGGCCAGCGGGGAGTCTTGAATCTTGAATCGCGAGCCGCGCCCGATCCAAATCTTGTCGCCAAAGTTGTCGAGATTCTCAAGCGCGGAAATCCAGACAGCCAGGCCGTCGTTCTTCCGCTGCTGGCGGCGCTCCCCAGCAGTTCGGTATGGGAGCGGCAAGCGGACGTCGAGGGCGCGTTGCGGTCCATGCTTGAACACGATCCGCAGCCATCGAATTTGGGTCAGGTGCTGGAGGCCGCTTCTTCGTTCAGCAATCTGATGCATGAGCCGGCGCTCGAGCAAAAGGTACTCGATTTCCTCGATTCTCCAATGCCTGACACGCAGCGCGCCGCCGTGCGGATTGCGCTGGAACACCTTCTGAACGACCCCAAAACCCAGCCCGCCGTGAAGTCCGCATTTGCAAAACTGAATGCTCCCGGGCTGCGAATCCTGATGGAGGAAGCGAGCAATCCGCAATTCCTGAAGAAACGCCTCGGAATCTCGGGGGGCGCGGTCTCGCAGGATCAGGACTATCTCAACGGCCACCCAGCCGCATTGAGAGCTCGCGAACCGCTGGAGTATCCCATCGTGGTCGACACGGTCATGGCCAGCCTGTTGAATGCGGACGCCAACGTGAGTGCCGCGGCTCTCGATACGCTCCGAAAGGTCAGGGGCGTGGAGAAGCGGCCTGATTTTCTGGCAGCAATGGACCGGCTTCAGAATTCCACCAATCCGCGCCTCAAGCTTATCGCCGCCAGCGTTCTTAGGGGAAAGAGCCTGGGGGATGCGCTGACCGACGTGCAGCCTGGCTCGGTGCTTGACTTCCGCACCTTTGTCGCGCGAATCGAGCCCATCCTTGCTCGGCCCGGACCAGACGGGAAGGCATGCGTCAACTGCCACGCCAGTCATGTGATCTTCAAGCTGCAGCCACCCAACGCTGAAGGCAAGTTCTCCGATCAGGACAGTGAAGACAACTACAAGTCCGCAATGCGCGTCGTGGACATAACCGACCCGGACAAGAGCCTGATGCTCGTGAAGCCAACCCGACCGACTGACAGCGCAGGCGACGTTGGCGACTATCTTGCAACGCATAACGGCGGCCAGCGATGGCATGGGAACCAATCCAGCGATGAGTACCGCACGATCCTGGATTGGATTCGAGGTAGCCGCACGCAGACAGCCAGCGCGTCAAAATGAATTGATGGTCACAGCCCGGTCCGATCTTTAGAACTCACCTAATCGAACCCCTTTGGAGGATCGAAAAAGCTCGGCCCCCTTGCACATAATCGGTCCCTTGAAACGCCACGGGGCCTAGGATCGATGTTGCGCCTAGATCCTCGCTGTCTGCCAACGCTGGGAGATGTCGCGAACGAACGGTTGCGCAACAGACCGGCGATTGGCGATACATTTGAGCAATCCAGATGTCAAGTACGGAGAGCGCCCCTCCTTAGCCACAACGGCAAACAACTCGAGGCCTCGCCAGGTTGACCCTTCCTTCCGTGCCGAACACACGGCTCGCGCCACTGTGAGCAGCAATTATTTAGCACTGGGAATACAATCGGGGCTGAGATTGATTCCGCACTTCTTTGCTGCCGATAAGGTACCGGTGCCTCAAGTTTTCGAGCGGCGACTCGCGCGGAAGGATGGCACGTCGGTTTGAGACTTGCAACCTCAGGTGCGTCCTGGATCAGCCAGGAGCGGTGCGACCGGAGAATTGATCCGACCTCCCTTCTTAGGGAGAAGAGAGCGGACGTATGTCCTCTGCGTGCTAGGCTTACACCCTATCTAATGTTTTTGACGTTTCTGCTTGCGGTTCTTTTCTCCACCTCTTCCTCATTCGCAATTCAGGCTGCAAACGGCAAATCCATAAAAGAGCTGGGAGGCAAACTGCCCACGATCATGACAGCGCGCGAAGCCCACAACCTCACTATTGAGGAAGCCGAACGCTCTCATCCCGTCCACCTGCACGGCGTGGTGACCTACTTCGATCCGGACTACGGTACCGGATATGCTGCGATATTCCTTCATGATTCGACGGGAAGCATATTCGTGAGAGATCGTTCCGATTCGGTGGGTCCACTCTCAGCAGGAACGATTATTGACGTGCGAGGCGTGAGTGGCGCCGGGGGATTTGGTCCTATCGTTGTCCAACCCGAGATTCATGTGATCGGTCATTCCGATCTTCCGGGAAACCCTCCGCGAGTGAGCCTTCCACACCTCGATACCGGTGCCGAAGACGCCCAATGGATTGAGGTCGAGGGAACAATCCATGGCGTCCTCGAATACAGTCACAGCGTGACCCTGAGGTTGGAAATGCTGGACGGACCCGTCAACGTAACCATGATGAGGGAGCAGGGCGCGATCTACACCCGCTTCGTCGACGCCAAAGTTAGAGTCCATGCCAACGCCGCTCCAACAATCAATACTGAGGGCCAGATGATTGGCGTCCACCTGATGGCGCCTAATCTTTCCGCCATTCAAGTGATAGAACCCGCGCCGGGCGATTCCTTCGCGCAGCCGCCCAGCCCTATCGACAGGTTATTGCGCTGGGACCAGTTCTCCGCATCCTTTCATCGTGTACACCTGCGCGGAATTGTGACCCTGCAATGGCCGGGTTCGTCGGTTTGCATTCGAGACGCGACTCATGGTATCTGCGTACAAACGGATCAGAATACGCTTCCCGGCTTGGGCGACGTGGTCGATGTCGCGGGATTCGTGGGAACCGAGAACAATGCACCCATCGTCTCCGATGCGGTGTTCCGAAGTAGCGGACGTGGTGAGCCGATTGCCCCCAAGCCCACCACCGCCGAGGAGGCTCTACTCGGGAAATACGATTCAGACCTTATCCAAATCGAAGGCCAGCTAATTGGTTACGATCTAACCTCTTCAGATGTAACTCTTCTGCTGTCCTCTGGAAAAACCCTCTTCCCGGTGATTCTGCCCAAAAGCCTGGCCGGCGCTGAAGCAAGTGCATGGAAGATCGGAAGTAGACTGCGAGTCACCGGCATTTGCTCCGTCCGCATCGATGCACAGAGCCATGTCCGAGAAGGTGTTGCGGTCACAAAGTCCTTCCGGGTTCTCATGCGCTCGCCGGGAGACGTTTCCATCCTGGAACGCCCGTCTTGGTGGACGCCGGCTCATGCGCTTGTGCTCTTGGGTTTGGCGCTCGCCGTCACGCTGGGCGTGCTTGGCTGGGTCATGGTGCTCAGGAGGCGAGTCGAACAGCAGGCAAAACTCCTCCGCGAAAGTGAACAACAATTTCGCCACATGGCTCTGCACGATGCCCTTACCGGACTGGCGACCCGTCTGCTGCTAGCAGACCGCCTTGACGTCGCTTTGGAGAGTGCAAGTCGGCACCGAACAGGGCTGGCGGTGCTTATGTTGGACTTGGACAGGTTCAAGGAAGTCAACGATACCTATGGCCACCAGGCCGGCGACGAGGTCCTGCGGGTTACAGCTACTCGTCTCTTGAAAGCGGTGCGTAGGGAGGATACGGTCGCCAGACTGGGAGGAGACGAGTTCGTCGTGCTGCTCCCTGAGCTGACCGATCTGCGAGCGGTGGAAAGGATTGCCGCAATGATTGTAGAAACCCTGGCAGTTCCCATTCTTATTGCGGATTATGAGATGCCGGTTTCCGTCAGCACAGGAATTTGCGTAGCTGCCGCGGGTGAGCTTGACGCGGAGTCGATGTTGAAGCACGCCGATGCTGCCCTATACCAGGCCAAGGCGAGCGGCCGAAATCGTTTCGAGCTCTTCAAGCCGGACGCTGCTCCCGCCCAAACGATCTAACCGGATTCATGCGGTACCCGCCACGGGAATGGTGCAAATGACCCAGCCCCGTCGGTTGCAGTGCCCTTTGGAGAGTTGTGGACCAACGGTGAGCATTCCGCTATGCCAAGGTTTCTACCCGCGACACTCACGGCTGAAGGCTGGAAACGCGCGTCGGGCTGTACGAACCCAGGATCATGCCAGGCAGATCGGCGAAGACTGGCCGACATTTCCGGAGTAAGCGGCCTCGGTGAGTGCCTAGCCGAATGGACATATAACGCAAGTAGCCACATTGAATCGCAGCGAGGATGATGTGGTCCTGCGACAAAGCATCATTCAATGGCCCTCCACCCGGAGCACAAAATTGGCGATGCACGCTGCGAGTTGAGGCCACAAGCCGCGTGGCAAGTCATGTCCCATTCCTTCGATCAGAACAAGTTCTGCGCCAGGTATGGTGTCCGCCGTTGCTCTCCCGCCGCTGACATCGCACATACGGTCGGCGAGACCGTGGATCACGAGGGTGGGCACCTGGAGATGCCGTAGAGGTTCTGTCCGATCGCCGGAGGCGATTGTCGCGATAGCCTGGCGAGCGCTGCCGATTGGATCGTACGAGCGATCGTAGGCGCGGCCTGCCCGTGCAGCGACCTCCTTTTCATCGCTCGGATACCCCGGTGAGCCAACAGCGCGCATAGCGCGAAGGGACTGCTGAATCACCTCATCGCGGGTGACTGCCAATGGACCTGCGAACAGTTCGCGGAGCGCCTCCCTTGAGGGTTGTCCAACGGTCATATTCCCTGTTGTGGACATCATGGAGGTAAGAGAAAAGATGCGATCTGGATGTTCGATGGCCATTGTTTGAGCGATCTGACCCCCCATTGATGCTCCTACAACATGCGCTCTTCGAATACCTAGCGCGCCAAGCAACCCGACGGCATCGGCAGCCATATCCGACAGGGTGTACGAGACCGACCTGAGGTCGCCTGTGAGGGCAGCTCGGAGGTCAGGAGGCGGAGCATCGGTGACGTGCGTGGAAAGCCCTGCATCCCTATTGTCAAAGCGGATGACCTGCAGGCCGCGCTCGACAAGCGCGTGGCAAAACCCGTCCGGCCAATGAATGGATTGCCCTGCGACTCCCATGATCAACAGAACAACAGGAGCATCCAACTTCCCGAACCGCTGGTAGACAATGTCAATACCAGTAGTTCCAATGTTCAGCGCCTTCTCGTCCACGATAGAAACGTCCAACCCATTCACCAATTCAGCCATGTTCCACCCCTTCGCAGTTTCTTCCACGTTGGCTGAACGTACCGAAAAATGAATCAAAAAAACAGACTGTTTCTGAGCGGCCCGAACTTGCTACTCTAAAAGTAGAGAGATGGATATTTGCACTTGCGATCGCTGAAAAACGGATGGAAACAGGTAGGCAATCGGGGGCTTCGGCTCAGTCGTCGCTTAGCAAGCAAATGAACTCATTGACCGAAGGTTGAGCTTTGACGTTTTTGATCTCCACGCAACTCCTCGAATCGTCCTTGCCGAGAAGAAGCGTAGAGCGGACAAGAGGCAGAAAACGTGGAAATACTTTCCACTCGGTGTCCTGAAAGGACACCATTACTTTTCGTGGTAGCTATAGAACAGAGCATCATGAGCGAGCAAACGCTAGAAGTGGCTGAATGTCGTTCTTATCCGCAGCCCGAAGCGCGTCGATGTAGCTCCGCCGGAAGTCGCCGGCTCGCACAATATCCGCGCTACCCCATGTGAACGCCGGCCTGCCCAGTCTCCGCACGACGACGTCTGCCATGAGCCGAGCATGGCGACCATTGCCGTTAGCGAATGGATGAATCCAAACGAGCTTATGGTGAAACCGGACAGCGAGCTCGTCCGGCTCGAAGGGCTGATGCTCTACCCAATAGCGCGCATCGCCTAGCAAGGCTGGCAGCGCCTCGCGGATCTGGTAGTGCGGAATCCCGATGTTCTTTTCCGTGGTCCTGTAGGCTCCTGCCCACTTCCAGGTTTGGTCGAACATGCGCAGGTGCAGTTCTCTCACATAGCCTTCTGAGAATGGATCCTGCCGATTCAAATTGCGCGGATTGAGCGCCCATGCAGAGGCTTCGACGATGTTCTGGCGCTCCCACTCATTCAATTCTTCCTTCGTGGTGAGATCAGGGATGAGATCGTCCTGCTCTTCGGGAGACAGCGGGGTATTGCCATCTCCCGTAGTGAAGAGGGTCAACGGGATGTGCGCTTTCTGACCAGGAGGCGTGTCTCCGCTTCGACCGCCTCGTCGATTCTGCCCACCGCCTGGTTCTCAAGCGCCATCGAATGCTCGACGCCGAGGACGCGGTTCTTCGCCTCGGCGCGCGCGCGGTTCTCAATCAACTCCTGCATACTGCCGGCGCGCGGAACGAGGGCATAGACTAGGTCGCAATCGAGCGCGTTGGCCGCCGCGCGCAGGCTCTTCAAGGTGACGCGGTCTTCCGCCTCCCCCTTCTCCAGTTGCAAGGGGAGCTGGCGGCTAGTCCCCAGCCTCCGTGCCAGTTCACCCGAGGAGATTCCGAGCGCCTGCCGGATGGTGCGTATCCATCCCTTCGATGGACGCGGAACCTCCCGCGCCGCGCGGTATGGCTCCAGAGCGCGATCCAGTTGTTTCAGGCGGAGATTTTTGAACTCACTGCGCATGACAAGATAAATATAGTCAATTAGCATCGTGATGACAAGTATTTTATTGTCAAATATGGAGTACTCGACTAGCTATGAATTGTCGTTCCTGCGGTGTGTGATTGATTCTTAAGTCTTTGAGCATAACACCCGATGAACGGATATTGGCGACCGATCAATACCAGCGGGAGCGGGATTTCGTTCCGGCTCTCAAGAAGTCCGCCATCCGGAAGATCAGACTGCATGATCTAAGGCATACTTTCGGATCATTACTAATTCAAGGCGGAGCATCGCTGGCGTATGTCCGGGATCAGATGGGGCATTCATCGATTCAGATCACCGTCGATGTATACGGCCACCTGGTCGCCGGTGCCGATATTTCATGGGTCGACCGGCTCGGTGATCGGGTTAAATCCGGCCATACGTGATCGGGTTAAAAGCGGCCATAGCGCATGGCCTAAGACGTGATTGTTTTACCTTGCTGACCCGTATCTTTGCAAGGCGGCCTGTTGCGCGT
>JBELAI010000370.1:0-5346 GCA_049508975.1 Occallatibacter sp.
AGAGTTAGCCGAATACCCGGGGGAGTTCGTGAGCCTGGAGACGGAACCTGTGTATCGCATTTCTCTTCAGGCTGGAGAGCTGACGCTTTTACGGCTTAAGCACAAACCTGACATGCTTCGACCTGTCATGCGGGATGTTTTTGTTGGTGAGATCGGAACGGTCCGGTTTACCCGCGATGCGCACCGCCACGTCTCTGGTTTTATCCTCGACGCTGGCCGCATTCAAAATTTCAAGTTCGTGAAAAAGCGCGGACTTGAAGCTGGTGATTGTCAGCTGAAGTTGCCGCAAGTGGTGCGGCCAGTTTGAGTCAACAGGCTGAGCTAGCGGTCGAGGGACCTGATTCACACCCGAAAAGCGGACGGATAGGTTATCAAAAAAGACAATGTTGCTTAGGCTCGGCCGCCCTCGGAAGTTCGATAAAGTTACGGCGCTTGAGGCTGGTCTTCTGGGAGAAGGGTTATGAAGGAGCTTTACTCTACTATGAACAGCATTCCGGCAAAAAGGTCTTCGTCGACACACGTTTGGATTCCGATTGGAGCGGGCCTCTTCCTTGTCGCCTTGGCAGGGTCGGCGGCGGCCGTTCCGCAGCTTCGGCTTCTTCATCTCCTCCAGGCATTCATTTACGTTGCCATCGTGATTCTCGCGCGCCGTAACAATGTCTTTGCACTTGGTGCGGGCTTCACAATCGCGATTGCTTGGAATTGTCTGGAGTTCTTCGGGCCTCATCTCATCCAGGCGGGTGTGGTCCTGCTTTGGACTTTTCTGCATACGGGTCAGGTGCGGCACGTTGACACGATGATGGTGCCCCTCGGTGGGATAGGGCACCTCATTCTCATCTTTGCTTGCCTGACGGCGCTCTTCAACCAGACGACCGGCACAAGAAAATGGTGGAAGTTCCTTGTCGGTGGCGTGTTGGTGCTCGGGTATTTCGCTCTTATTGTCGCTATCGCCCGGCCGCGTTGAAATTTGGACATCCAAAGGCCATTGTCAATGCAACCTGCATTCGCGTCCTTGCCGCGCTGAGCGCCGCTATCCCGGTTCGCCTGATGAAGCGTGACAGGCTTTTCATTCTGAGAAGCTGGTAAGTCTCATGGAAGACCATCGCCTTGAGACGCCAACGCGTCAGCATGGCATTCGCAAGAAGCGGGACATTTCTTGTCGTTCCGATGAGATTCATCGAAGGGAATCTCAACCATGAGCTTATGCTCGAATCAAACTCAGGGAAAGGTACAGGTGGCGAATGTCCGCGATTTCTGCGGTAAGCCGTGCATTAGATGCGCCCAAACGGTGTCAGAACGAGAGTTCCATCGATAGAATGGAGAGGTGCCTCAGACTGTTTTCCAGCGCCGCGCGCCTTCGTTCTGGCCCCTCCAGATCGGGGGATGGTTGCTATACGCATTGGCAACGGCGGTCTCCTACATTCCATTTCGTCACATGCGCGACCAAGTGTATTACCGAACAGCATTGGTCTGTACGATGTTCTTGGCTAGCTTCGTCTTGTACGTCTGTTGTCACATTCTCTGGCGCCGGACTACAAGGTTAATTTCTGCCCTCCCTATCTCAGTGGGAGTCTCGTATATTTTGGGCGTCACATGCACCGTTTTATCGGCTCTGACCGCGCTCCACTTGGCCGGCATCCGGATACCCATTAACTGGAGTATCGTTGTTGCCCAAGCCTTCGAACCTACGATCGTGCTGATCGCATGGAGCTCGCTCTACTTCGGGATCAAGCACTACGTTACTGTCCAAGAGCAGAGAAGCAGACTATTGGCATCAGAAGCAACGGCGCGTCAAGCCCAACTTCAGGCGCTCCATTATCAATTGCAACCTCACTTTCTGTTCAACACCCTAAACGCGATCTCGTCACTCGTCGTAAGCAGGCAGCCCGAGCTCGCTACTGAAATGATCGCGAAGCTTGCCGGCTTAATGCGGACTACCCTCAGCGTCCCGGAATCTCACGCTGTGACGCTAAGAGATGAGATTGCTGTAACAGAGGAGTATCTTTCGATAGAACAGGTGCGTTTTGGACCTCGTCTTGCCGTCTCGTTGAGCATCAGTTCAAAAGCTTACGATGCTCAGGTTCCTCGGTTTCTCCTGCAACCGCTGGTCGAGAACGCCATCCGTCATGGGTTCGCACGTCGTCCGAATGGGGGAGAAATAGCAATCAAAGCGTCGTTGGTCGAAGGGCAGCTTTGGATCGAGATCGAAAACGACCGTTCAGAAAGCCCATTGCAATCCAACGAAGAAGGACATGGGCTCGGGCTGGCGAACACCAGGACGAGGCTGGAAAAACTCTATGGAAACACCGGGAGCATTACAGTCTCTACAGCGCAGAAAAACCGATTCCTAGTCTCGATTCGATTTCCTTTCACCACGGAGTCTTTAATAGCTTCTCAAGGGGCTGGAGAATGAACATTCGGGTTCTTGTGGTTGATGATGAGCCGTTAGCCCGAGTTGGCATCACTACACGCTTGAGTGCCTATTCCGACATGGATGTTGTTGGGGAGTGCAGTACCGGGGAAGAAGCGCTTACGAAGATTCCACAAGTGTCGCCTGACCTAATCTTCGTTGATGTGGAAATGCCCGGTATTTCCGGATTAGATCTGCTTCGTGCATTGCCCAGGGAGAAAGCCAAATGCATAGTTTTCCTGACGGCGCATGAGGAATATGCCTTAGACGCGTTCAACGTAGAAGCGCTCGACTATCTCCTCAAGCCAATTGAAGACGCGCGATTCGCGGCTTGCGTCGACCGCGCGCGGCGCATGTTGTCTCTTCACCGGCAGGAGGCCAATTTCGAACGGCTTTATGGCCTTCTTGCCATCGCGGACAAACAGGACAATGGAGGTGTAATCAAGCGGTTTCCTGTGCGCCGCGGTAACGAGTTTAGCTTCGTCCAAGTGGCGGATGTAGATTGGATCGAGGGGCTGGGAGACTATGCTGGATTGCATGTCGGCGATAGAACCCACTTGATCCGTGAATCTCTTACCTTATTGGAAGCCCGCCTTGATCGAATGCAGTTTCTTCGGGTTCACCGCTCGACGATCGTCCAAGTAGAACGCATTGTCCGCGTGGAGCCCGCGGCGAATCGAGATGCAGTTCTAACGCTGCGCGACGGCAAGACATTACGTGTGAGTCGAACATATCGTTCACGTCTAGTAGAACTCCTGCAAAAGCCCTAGTGTCCTGAGTCGTTAATTCGTTCACAAAACCTGGCCACGGAATCTAGGATCTGGTCGGCAGTTTTGTGCCAGATAAAGGGTTTCGGGTCGCTGTTGTGTTGTTCAATGAAGCCATTGATGGCTGCTTTGAGTTCTTTTGTCGAGCGGTGAACGCCGCGGCGCAGTTGGCGTTCTGTGAGCAGAGCGAACCAGCGTTCCACCAGGTTCAGCCATGAGGCCGAGGTGGGCGTGAAGTGAACATGGAAACGGGGTCGTTTCGCCAGCCAGTTCTGAATCAACTTCGTCTTGTGGGTTCCGTAGTTGTCCATGATGAGATGAATGTCCAGTTCTTCGGGCACGTTCTTCTCGATGGTGTCGAGGAAGTTGCGGAACTCTTCGGAGCGATGGCGTTGCTGGTTCTGGCCGATGATCTTGCCCGTCTTGGTGTTCAGCGCGGCAAACAGGCTGGTGGTGCCGTGCCGCGCATAGTCGTGGGTGCGGCGCTCGATCTGCCCAGGTCCCATCGGCAACAGCGGAGCCGTGCGGTCAAGCGCCTGGATTTGGCTCTTTTCATCCACGCATAAGACCAACGCGCGCTCCGGAGGGTTCATGTAAAGCCCCACGATGTCGCGCACCTTGTCAATGAACAAAGGGTCTTTGGATAATTTAAACGTCTCGGAGCGATGCGGGGCCAGAGAAAAGGCGCGCCAGATGCGGCTGATCGCGGTCTGGTTGACGCCTGTGGCCTGTGCCATCGTGCGGGTCGACCAATGGGTGGCGGCGGGCGGCTTGCTCTCCAGCGTGCGCACGATTACTTCTTCGATCTGCGCATCGCTCAGTTTGCGTGGCTGTCCGGGACGCGGCTCATCGAGCAGGCCATCCAATCCCCGCTCATCGAACCTGCGCCACCATTTACTGACCGTTTGAATACACGCATGCGTTTCAGTAGCGATGGCCGTAGCCGTCAGTCCCTCGGAGGCACGCAATACGATCCGTGCCCGCATGGAAAGCGCCTGCGCGGTCTTCCTTCTCCGCGTCCAACCCTGCAAGGTAATTGCAAGGTAATGCGCTGCTCCCCGCTCAGTTCCAACTGCGGCAATCGGCGTCCTCGTCTCATGACTCGCTCCTGTCATGTTAGACGCACCTTGTCGGAATTAGTTTAGCGAATTAATGACTCAGTACACTAGCATAATATGGATCATGGGTATTGTGTGGATTATTTTGCGCATTGATCATACGCTTCTACTCAGCAGCGCGCGTCGTAACTCCCATGCTTCCACAGGGCCGACGCATATAAATGTCCATAGCTTGCTATATGCAGGGCGCAGGAAATAGGTAAGAAGGGGAGATGGACAATCCCCTGAAATATTTTGCTGAGTTACGCGATCCTCGCGTCGAACGGAACCGGGAACATCTTCTGGAAGAAATTCTTCTGATCGCCATCGCGGCGGTGCTGAGCGGGGCCGAAAGCTGGAACGACATTGCGGATTATGGCGAGGACAAGCAGGAGTGGTTGAAGACGTTCTTGACGCTTCCCTCTGGCATTCCGTCGCACGATACGTTTAACCGGGTGTTCGCGGCACTGGACCCAGACGAGATGGAACGAGGCTTTGTAGCATGGGTTTCATCGATTGCCAAGCTGACTGCGGGCGAAGTGGTGGCCATCGACGGCAAGACGTTGTGCGGCACGCGCGAGGCAGGCAAGAAGGCCCTGGTCCACATGGTTTCGGCCTGGGCCAGCGCCAACAACCTGGTGCTGGCCCAGCGCAAGGTGGATGAAAAGTCCAACGAGATCACGGCGATTCCGAAACTGTTGAACGCGCTTGAGCTGGCAGGCACCGTGGTGACGGTCGATGCCATGGGCTGCCAGCGCGAGATCGCCAGCCTGATTGTCGAGAAGAAGGCCGACTATGTGCTGGCGGTCAAAGGCAATCAGGGCCTGCTGGCCGAACAGGTCAGAGAGTCATTTCTGCTGTTGAACTCGGATGCGGTCAGCGAAGAAATCGACTGCGGCCACGGGCGCGTCGAGCAACGCCGCTGTTCGGTGATCGCCGACTTGAGCATGTTCGAAAAAGCTGCGGAATGGGCGTCGCTACAGGGGTTGGTGCGCATTGAAAGCCAGCGCTACCACAAGGCCACAGGCAATGTCGCTGCCCCGCCGTCCACAAAACTGGGCTTTTCGCTGCT
>JBELAI010000371.1:0-4212 GCA_049508975.1 Occallatibacter sp.
AAGAATGTGAGAGAAACTGCAAATCCAGGTCGCAGCAATGTTTGAATCAGGCGAAATCTGGGTTGCCGCAGGTTTCCAGAGCTATTCGCCAGGATCCGATGCCTCATCGCGGAACATCCAGCCGCCTACGAACCGTTCCTAGAGACGAAGACTCGAAACGATAAAGCAAAAACTTTGGCTTTCGTTAAGGGGGTTGCAAGCCCAAACCGCATATTTTTCTAAAGTCCCTTTTGTTCAATAAGTTAATCGAATCCCGCATGGGCTAAAAGGGCCTCCAAATCTATCGGGTGTCGGTTGTCGCGAAACAGGTAGTGGCCCAGGAAGTGAATATGCTGCCACGCCACTGGGGAGATCTTCCTGAGCATCTCCAGGAATTTGTCCTTCTCGGCGGTCGGGTGCCGGTTCAGCAGCATGGAAAGCAAGATGGAGTTGTAGGCGATCACCACGTTGGCTAGCAACCGGCCGCACTCATTGCTGATGGCCACGTCTAGGTCCGTTCTTCCCGTCAAATGCTTTTTGCCGCTAACCTCCGCGATGAAAGCGCGGAGTTGATGATATGACTCGATGCGGTTCTGGGAAAGATGCACATTGCGCTGTAGCCGCGGATCCCGCAAGTAACGCAGCGTGTAGATGCTGCGGACCAGTTTGTCGAACTCGAAGATCGCCTTGCGCGTGGGGTGATGCGACGACAGGGTGCACAGTTTCCGGACCAGAATGCTCTGGCGCATCTCTTTGAGCCCTAGCGTGGCGACCACCCGATCGATGCTCGCCTTCTCTGGAGCGATCAGTTGATGATCGATTCTTCCCGCCGGCTGAATCAGGTAGTCGCGGTATTCCGCCACGTTCCTGCCGCAGTAAAGGTGCTTCAGTTGCGCCTGGAGATTGGTGAATCGCGGTGCGAGATTCCGCCCGAACCAGTGCATGATGGCGAAGTTGGCCTTGTTGACGCTGTGCATGTCGCCGGTAATTGTGGTCGGCGCGATTTCCGAGGTGTTGTGGTAGCAGATATCAAACACGTAGTAGCTTTCATGTTCGTGGGCGCCGATCAATTCGGTTTGCAATGCGACGTGGTTGGCCAGGAGAGTGTACGCCACGACGCCTTTGCCCCTGCCGAAGTATTTGCGCGAGTACCGCGCTTTGATCGTCGGATCGGCGGACTCGAATTTCTGCCCATCGACGCTTCCGTAGAGCACTTCCAAATCGAACGAATAGTGCGGGAAGATCGCCAGCCCCGCAATGAAGTTGCTGATCCGGTCGTTGGCGCTTTTCAGCGTCGATAACCGCAGGCATTGTTGATGTGCCGCCTCCAGGGAATGATATGAGATATCGCTGGTTTCCGACATGCCGTGATTGCCCAGGTTCATCGCCTGGGCCATGATCACCGCCATCAAGCTGTCTTCATCGGCGACTTTCTTGGCGTAGCGCGGCTGCAGAGGCGTCAGCGCCGAGAGGAAGCTGCATTGTCCATTCACCAGCCGGAAGATGTCGGCGATATCGCGTGCCGGGAGTTTATCGTAGAAGCTGGTTTGCACGGTCTCTTCCGGGTCGAGCTTGGGTTTGCGCCACGACAGTTTCTTGTGGACCGGATCGTAATTCAAGTGTTCGAGCTTGCCTTGACGCAGCTCACGGTCAAAGCACTGCCAGAGATCGTGCAGTTCGGCGGTGAGGGCTTCCAAAGTCACATCAACGGGCTGGCGCAGCCAGGGGACATCCAAGCTTTTGAGTGCTTCCTCTTTTTGCTCCATGACCACCAGTTCGTCGCTGAAGCGGCGGCGGCGAATGCTGTCGTCGAGGTATAGTTCACCGATTTCAAGGCGCTTCCGTACTTGACGATAGATCCAGAACTCGTAGCGATCGCCGCGCAGACCAGTCGGAGTGTCGTCAGCGCCGAATTCCAGGAGGTGCGGGCGCAATCGCTCGGGGATGGTGTTCTCCGGAATTTCGCGGAGCGGCCGTTGAGCGAGTGGCTGTTGCCGCGCAAAGACTTTCTTCATCCAATGTAGGGCGGCAAGCCATGGGCTGGGAGTAGAGAGACTGGAGAATTCGAGATCCGTGACCAGAGGCCGCAGATGCTTTTTAAACCGCGCCGCCAGTTTGTCGACCGCCTGCCAGCGCAGATCGATCTGGCTGACAGGCTTGTCGCACATGCGTCTGCCGACCGTCAACAACGTCTCCTTCGGGAGGATGGCGAACGCCTGATGCCGAACCGAGCCGAATGGAGTGGCATCCTTCAAGGCCTCGTCCACATACAGCAAGAGCACTTGCCCCACGCGCGGGGCCTCCCGTTGCCGCGTCTTCACCGCTGTGGTGAAGCGCTGCTCAGCGTCCTCTTTGGTTGCGTCCTCGACTTGCTTCATATGGAAGTCGAAGGCGTCGGCCAGGTTGTCGCTGAACTCCCGGTAGCGCTGCCAGGAGTAGCACAACAAATATAGGTGAGTCTGTTCGGGCTTCAAGCGGCGCAGATCGTAGATCGAATAATAGGTCGCCAGGCTTGCGTAATGGCCGACATTCTGTTGCGAGATGTCGAGCTTGGGCAGCGCCTCTTTCGCCGCCCGATACAAGGGAGCCAGAGCGGAGCGTTTTTCCCGCTCCAGGGTCATCATGCGATAGCCGAAGTTCTTGGCGTCTTGTTTGACCTGCGCCAACTCGGACAGGGTTTCCTGCCGAACCAGAAGTTGCTGGAGAGCGGCCTTGGCCTTGCGGTCGAGCGCCTTCTCGACGACTTCGGACAGCCGCCGCCGTTCCGCCGCGAGAGCCTTGCTGATGACGGCCTGCACTGTGTGGTAACCCGGTCGAACAATCTTCTCCTGCCGCAAGAGCGCGATCAGTTCCGTGAGGATGAAGGCCGGCGTGACATCGCGCATGACCAACTGGCCGGCGCGCTCTTCAAGTCGCGGCAGGAATTCACGCGACCAGAAGCGGTAGCCGAACAGCCGAAGGATTTCTCTGCGCTGGCTGTAGTACTCTTCTTTGCGGACTGGCTTGGGGCGGAAAGCCTGGCCCGGGAAATAGCGGCGCATCAAAAACGCAATATCTTCTCCAGGTATGTCTGCCAGCCGGAAAGGGAAGAAGGCCTGTTTGGCCTTGAAATAACCGATCTGCAAAATGCACGCGATCTTCCCGTGCAGTCCGTCTCGTTGCTGCGCGAGGGCAAGTTCCTCCGTCGTAAGCGCGAAATACTCCGCGCGCTGGAAGTCGTCGAAGTCGGGCAGCCCGTATAGAGCTGATTTCTCCGCTTCGGAGACGAGGGTGAGGTGTTCGTCGAGGGCGCGCACGGGGGGGAGTCGATCAGTCCATGGGGATAGAATGGAGGTCGCGAACTTTCCATAAAATAGATCAAAAGCGGAAAGTCCGGAGCCTCGCCTTGAACAAACAAAGGGCTCGCAAGCGTGCCATCCCGACCGCCCCAACCATCGTAAAACGGAAAGTTCCCCGCCGCCGCCCCAACTCCGAATATCGCAACCGGGAATATCTCTCGGAAAAGGAAGTCGGAGCGGTCGGCGCCGCGGCGGCCACGCAGGGTCGTCATGGTCTGCGCGATTCGACTTTGATCCTGATCGCTTATCGCCACGGCCTGCGGGTAGCGGAACTGGTGAGTCTGCGCTGGGACCAGGTCGATCTTGCTCAGGGCCTGCTACACGTCTCTCGACTCAAGAACGGCCTGCCTTCCGTGCATCCGCTGCGCGGGCCGGAACTGCGCGCGTTGCGCCGCTTGCAGCGGGAAGAGGCGAGTGCGACTTATGTGTTCATGAGTGAGCGCAAGGCTCCGCTGACGCCTCATACGGTGCGCAAGATCGTAGCCCGCGCCGGACGGCAAACGGGCCTCGCGTTTCCCATCCACCCGCACATGCTGCGTCATGCGACCGGCTACAAACTAGCCAACGACGGCCAGGACACCAGGGCGATTCAACAATACCTCGGGCATCGCAATATTCAGCACACCACACGCTACACGGATTTGGCACCGAACCGGTTTAAGAACTTCTGGCGGGACTGAGAGCCAGCCGTCCAAGGTCGCGGTCAGGACGGTCTTACTGCGGGTCTAAAATCCGCTATCAGACTGATATTGAAAGAGATTAGAAATTTATGCGGTTTGCGCTTACAACCCCAATAACGCCCGATGCAGATCCGCTTCGGCATGGCCGGCCGGCAATTCCAGAAACTCCAGCATGTAGGAATCCTTGAACATACTGACGGCTGCGGCGTCCATTT
>JBELAI010000372.1:0-4531 GCA_049508975.1 Occallatibacter sp.
CCCTCGGTGCGATACGTCATATTGCCTTCATGGAAGTGTTCGAGCAGACGGCCGTTGTTCAGATGCAGGTCATACTCCGCATCCTGCTGATCGGTCGGCTCCGTCCAGGGAACAGGGAAGAATCTGGCCTTTCCATCGGGGAAATTGAATTCCTTTGTGTAAAGCAGCGGTTGATCGCTGCCGTCCTCAGCCACGGGCCACTGCAGCGTCTTATAGCCTTCCAGGCGCTCGTACGTAACGCCGGCAAACAGCGGCGTTAGGGCTGCGATCTCGTCGTAGATCTGGGATGGGTGCTCATACTTCCAGCCCGCGCCCAGCTGATTGGCAATGTCCTGGATAATGATCCAATCGGGACGACTCTCCCCGAGAGGTTCAAGAGCCTGATAGAGGCGCTGGATGCGCCGCTCGGTACTGGTAAACGTTCCTTCTTTTTCCAAACTCGGACTGGCGGGCAGAACCACGTCCGCAAACTGGCAGGTCTCGCTAAAGAAGATTTCCTGCACGACAAAGAAATCGAGCTTCGACAGCGCATCCCCTACGTAATTTGCGTTGGAATCCACCAGGCTCATCTCTTCGCCGAAAAGGTACATCGCTTTCAGGCGGCCGTCATGGATGGCTTCGATCATCATGTGGTTGTCGAGTCCCGGCTTCGGCGGCAATGTAACATTCCACGCTTTTTCAAACTTGGCTCGAATCGCCGGATCGGCAACTTCCTGGTACCCGGGAAAGTAACTCGGCATGGCTCCATGATCACTGGCGCCTTGCACGTTGTTATGCCCGCGCAAAGGATAAGCGCCCGCTCCCGGGCGCATATAGTTACCGGTCGCGAGAAGAAGGTTGGAGATGGCCGTTGAGGTGTCAGAACCCATAGAGTGCTGGGTCACGCCCATCGCCCAGAGAACACACACCCCGTCTGCTTCCGCGATCATATGGGCAACTTTGGTGAGTGTTTCAATAGGCAGGCCGCACATCTGGCTGGCCATTTCGAGCGTGAAGGACGCCAGGCTCTTCTTGAACTCCGCAGCGCCATTGACCCATTGATCGATGAATTTCTGGTCGGCTAGTCCGTTTTCGAAGATGTACTTTGTGACTGCGGAGATCCAGATAAGGTCGGTGCCTGGCCGCGGGTGCAGGAACACATCCGCGCGCTCCGCCATCTCATTCTCGCGCAGGTCAGAAACGATCAATTTCTGGCCGTGCATCTTGTGGGCGCGTTTGACACGGGTTGCGATCACCGGATGACTCTCAGCCGTATTGCTGCCGACGATCAGCACCAGTCCCGCTTGCCCGATATCCGTGATTGATCCGGCATCGCCGCCATAACCGACTGTGCGGAAAAGACCCATGGTTGCCGGCGCCTGGCAATAGCGTGAGCAGTTATCCATGTTATTGGTTCCGATCACCGCCCGGGCAAGCTTTTGCATGAGATAGCTTTCTTCATTCGTGCACTTCGAAGAAGAAATGAAGGCCAGCGAGTCGGGGCCAGTAGCCGCCTTGATCTCTAAAAATCTGCGCGCCACCAGAGACAGCGCTTCATCCCACGAGGCTTCGCGGAACCCGTTTCCCTCGCGGATGAGCGGCTTGGTGAGGCGATCATGACTGTTGATGTGCCCCCAGCTAAACTTGCCCTTGATGCAAGTGGAAACGCCATTGGCCGCGCCCTCCAACGGTTCCACTTTCAGAATATGGCGGTCTTTGGTCCAGACATCGAAGCTGCATCCGACTCCGCAGTAGGTGCAGACGGTCTTGGTTTTCTTGATGCGCGACTCGCGCATGTGCGACTCAATCTCGGAAACTTGCATAATGGAGCCATATCCCAGCTCCGGTTCGATACCTTTGACCACATCGATCATGCCGTCAAGCGCGGGCTTGGACAGAGAGGTCATATAGCCGGCCTCCCCGAGCATCGACCTCTCCATCAGCGCATTGCAAGGGCAGACGGTGACACAATGCCCGCACGATACGCAACTCGATTCGCCGATGGGCGCGCCCCCATCCCATAGCACGCGGGGGTGCTCATCCTCCCACCGGATGCTCAGCGTTTCATTGACCTCAAGGGTCTGGCAGGCCTGAACGCAACGCCCGCAGAGGATGCATTGGTCAGGATCGTAGCGGTAGAAGGGATTGGACATATCCACGTCATAGGGCTTCGGCTTATAAGGGATTTCCTGATGCTCAACCGCGAGCAGTTTGGTGGTGTTATGAACTGTGCAGTTCCCGTTGTTGTTGTCACAGACTGTGCAATAGAGCATATGATTGCCGAGGATGCGGTCAAAGGCTTCGCGTTGCGCTGCGTCCGCGCGCGGTGAGGACGTGACCACGTTCATGCCCTCCGCGGCCGTCGTTCCGCAAGCTCTTGCCAGTTTGCCGTCGACCTCAACCATGCAGGTATCGCAGGATTGGATCGGTCCAAGCTGAGGGTGGTAGCAAACATGCGGAACTTCGATTCCGCAACGATTAATCAGGTCAATCAGACTCTCTCCAGGCCGGATTGCCTGAGACTTGCCGTTAATCGTGGCTATCATTTACTTTCTGCCCTCCGCGGCTGAATTTGGATGGTATTCCGGAGAGTAAACTTGCATAAAGCAATTTTTGCTGCGCACTTCGCGGTTGCAGTTGTCAGGTCACAGAGGATCTACCAATCCCGAATTGTTCGGGTTCGAAACCGGAGATGTCGACGATCTTGCATACGTATTCCAACTGGGTATTTTCCGGTCGTCCTACCCGGCGCCCATTGAATTCTGACCTTGTCAGTTGCAGTTTCAAGGCCACTCTAATTGACAATTAAGCGCTGCATTTAAAGGATTTGGGAAGGGGTATGTCCGATCGTGACGGCCTTCCGTCACGGAATGTCGAATCTCTGACAGTAGTGGAGAGCATTATGCGAGCGAAACTCTCGATCTGGCTGATTCTGAATCGGTCCGAACTCATCTGGAATGGCGCGGCACGTGCAACTCACAGTTGCGGATTGTTCGCCGCCAGCGGCGAATTGTCAACCATGCGAGAGGGAGATTACGTTATGCCAGCAGCACTACTCGATAAACTCACTGCTCAACTTGGATTCATCGGCCTTGGACTCATGGGAAGCAGGCTCGCACGGTGCCTGCATTCAACCGGCTGGAATACTCAAGCATGGAATCGTAGTTCACAGCCAGCAACTCAGATCAACAAAGAAGGAATCCCGATAGCTTCGTCCGTTGCGAGTCTTGTCGCCGGTTCGGATGTGATTTTCTCTTCCCTGGCAAACGCTGCTGCTGCTCGGTGCGTCTGTGGGCATCTTCGAGCCGAAGCCGTTTGCCGAGATTCCCGATGCGGACTGGTACCGTTTCTTCGAGATCAACGTCATGAGCGGAGTGCGGCTCGCACGACACTACATTGCCGGAATGCTGAAGAAAAACTGGGGACGCATTCTGTTTATTTCGAGCGAGTCGGCTGTGCAGATTCCGCCGGAGATGGTGCACTACGGAATGACCAAGACGGCACAGGTTGCCGTGGCGCGGGACATCGCGGAGTCCGTGGCCGGGACGGGCGTGACGGTCAACAGCGTTCTTCCTGGACCGACCGAGTCAGAAGGTGTGGTGGGGTTTGTAGACGCTATGCGAAACAGCAAAAGAAGTCGACGCAAGTGATTGAGAAAGAGTTCTTCGAGCATGTGCGGCCTTGTCCCTGCTCAAACGTTTTGCCACCGTGGATGAAGTTGCGGCCATGGTGACCTATGTAGCCAGCGAGCTTTTTCGGCTACCAACGGCGCCGCCCTGCGGGTAGACGGTGGCGTTGTGAAGGCAATTCTTCGAGTTGCTGCACCGACAATTCATTCCTGAGAGGAGACCTTCGTGGATCGAAGAGATTTTCTAAAGACGGCAACCGTCGCTGCGGCGGGATCAGTCGCTTCTGCTACGGCACAAAACACCCAGTCTTCCCTTCCCTCCCACCGGCCTGAGTCTCCAAAGATGATTTATCGTGAACTCGGCCCTACCGGTGAGCGGGTCTCCGCAATTGGCATTGGCGGATATCACCTCGGGAAACAGCAAGACCCAGATGAAAGCATCCGTCTGCTTCGCACTGCAATCGATCGCGGCATCACATTCATGGATAACTGCTGGGATTACAACGGCGGCATCAGCGAGGTGCGGATGGGTCAGGCCCTTCGCGATGGCTATCGGCAGAAGGTCTTTCTCATGACAAAGATCGATGGCAGGGATAAGAACGACGATCCGGATGTCATCTTCGCGCCCGGTGGGGCCATGGAAGCGGTTCTGGAAGCCAAACAAGCGGGCAAGATCCGCTACATCGGGTTCACAGGCCACAAAGACCCCAGCGTACACCTGCGCATGTTTGAGACTGCCGACAAACACGCATTCCACTTTGACTCGGTGCAGATGCCGATCAACGTGATGGATGCGCATTTCCGCTCGTTTTTGAACGGGGTTGCGCCGGTTGCGCAGGAACGCGGCACCGCCATTCTGGCCATGAAGACTTTTGGCGATCCCTACATCCTCCAAAGCAAGACAGTGACGCCGATGGAGGCCTT
>JBELAI010000373.1:0-4196 GCA_049508975.1 Occallatibacter sp.
CCCTTGACTACATTGGTGGCTTGAACCTGTCCTTCGACAGAAGGCCAGCTTTGCGCCAGGCGAGCATTGCGATGCTTGATCCAGCGCCGCGAAATCTCCGCCAGTGAGCCTCCGAGGAGTGCAAATAGGTTGTGCAGCGGCCACAGGGAGTGAAATGAGCTCCACCGCACCCGCTTGAGTACTTCGAAGATGTCGGGGATGGTCACAAGGCAGAACCTCTCGCCCAAGGTTACCTACCACGATACAGCAGCCAAAGACGGCGCAATGGTCGCGGAGTCGAAGCCAATGCCGCACCGAAGGTTTGTAACCCAGAGTACTTATAGGTTGGATTGCGTATACAGGTGGTTACACCAAAGTACCGCGTGGGTTTTCGGACGCATGATTCTAAAGAAGTTAAACGCGGCGGTAATTGGCAGCGAACTTGCTAATCATTGATCGGAAATGCTGCATTCCTCGAATTGCAGCGAGAGATGGGTTGAATCGGTTGCGGTCCGGCTAGCTCCGAAAGTGCAATGACACTTAATCGGCTCTTCAAACAAGTTATGAGTTACGCGGCTTGCCAGCCACTTGAACGGCTTTATTAACCGACTTGATTCCGTAACCAGAAAGAAGCATCCACGGAGACTTAGGTTCAACGATGATTGAGCTTATATCCGGGATCTGAAGTAATCACGCTACCTCGCCGTTCGATCAGGGGGCGAAGTTAGCCAGCGATGCAAGGAGGCAAACTATGTTCAGACGTTTTTGCTTGGGAGCCCTGGGACTCATCTGCCTGGTTCTGTCATTTACAGGCTGCACCGCGACGGGCATTGATGCGATTACGGTCTCGCCTACGATCACAGATTTCGAGGGGGTGGGCGGCAGCGTGCAGTTGACGGCTATTGCCACCATCAACCACGGAGGCCATCCGGCGACCTATGAAAACATCACCAACCAGGTGAGCTGGAGTACTCCGCTCGCGGAGGTGGCACAAGTCAACTCGAGCGGATATGTCACCCTAATCGGCTACGGGGTCACGCAAATCACTGCTACCGCCAAGGGGTACCAAGGTGTTGTTTCCGGCAGTGCAACTGTTTGTGCACAGCAACCGCCACCAGCGACAAACACGATTACCTGTCCGAGCGTAGGCGCTTCCTTCAGGCCGAAGACCACGCTCTCTTTCGTTCGAGGCGAACGGACAGCGTCGATGCCGGGCGAAGTCGTACAGTTTCGTGTGATTGGAACAACCCACGAGACTGGCGCTGAAGATGAGATGACAGACGCCGTTACGTGGAGTTCGACGAATGAGTCGGTTGCCACGGTCAGCAGGTCGGGGCTGGTAACATCGGTCGGCCGGGGCACTGCCACAATCATGGCCACGTTAACGAACGAAGACAGGACCGCGGTGGCGGCAGCTGCCAACTTTACGGTCGGCTCGGCAAGATAGCTGCTTCAATCCAACCAAAGCATGAAGCCGCTCTACGGGGCGGCTTTTTTGTGCTTGTGGACGGATCTGAGGAATACCGCAAAGTCCTAAGCAGCCGAGTTAGCGAGCCGGCAAGTCAGCGGCGCGGGTTTCGCAATTTAGACTGGTATCAACTCGCTTGAACGTGATGAAACCCAGGTTTAGCAGGATTCGCCGCTTCCACTTCAATCTTCCGCAGCGCATTGCGGCAGGATTGATCGCTCTTTTTCTCCTCCAGGGTCTTTGGCTCACGGAGCATCAGACACTCAGCGAGCGCGACTACCAATATGCGCGGTGCGGACGTGAGACCTGGGAACGGCCATCGGCGCTGTCTGGCTATTACACCACCTGCGGGAATATTCACGATGGGATTCTTGGCTATCGTCTCGCCGGCCTGCCACTAACGCTGAACCTGCTTGCGGAGCGCGGACTCGACCACTTTCGCAAGCCGGAGGATCGGGTGATTCAAGCCGGGGGCGAAATCAGCACTTGGGAGTTGCGGCACCAGCTTACACATGTTCTGCTTCTGCTTCGGCTGCCATTCCTGATGGCTGGATGCATGCTGGGCGGCGGATTGTGGTGGGTTACGCGGCGGCTCTACGGCAATCTCGGCGGCTATACGGCGCTGGCGCTTTACTGCTTTTCTCCGGCAGTCTTGCGCGCCTGCGTGGCGCCCAATGCGGAGGTGCTGGCCGCGCTGGGGGTCTATTGCGGGGTTTACACCTGCATGGGCGTTGCCCACGCGATGCAGGGACCCGTCGATAAGTGGCGGCCCAGGATTCTCTTGTTGACGGCGGCCTTTGGTCTGGCGGCTGCGGCACACATCGCGGCCTTGCCGGCAGTGGCCGTGCTGGGCCTGGCGTCGATGCTTTGGGTAGCCGAAGGCCGCAGGAGCAAGGTGCTGCCCGTGGTCCTGATGGCTGTTGGGGGCGCTCTGATGCTGGTGTTTGCCTGCTACGGATTCTCGCCGGATGCGTTCAGCTACGTTTTCCGCTCGGGCGCGGGGTTTCTATCGGTTTCTCTGGACCCGGCGAGGCGGTTTTTCTCGACTCTGGAAAACGCGGGAATTACAGTGGCCGCGGCTGCGGCACTGGCGCTTTATCTGAGCCTCAGGCGGTCGCGGTATTTTGGCAATACCGCTCCGCTGCTTTGCGCGTTGGTGCTATTGGTTCTTGTTATGACCGGAGCTCCGGGAAGCCCGTGGCTGTGGGCGCTGCCGTTTCTGCTGACGTTTGTCGGCGGCGTGTTTGCCGATGCATACGAGAGCCCGCGCGGACGAGTGGCGATGGCCGCTGGCGGGGCAATCGTTGTGTTGCAGGCGGTGTTCTGCGTGCTGAGCTTGCCGGGATTGTTGTGATCTTGAGTGAAAAATGCACTTGACGACATAAGGCATTTGAAAGCATACTATGCGAAGTGAAGTATTTTCAATCCGTTTGGACCGTGTCCGACATATTCGGGGAGTCATCTCGTGCAGTGTCCAACGCGAACTGACGCTTTGGAGTGTACGGTACGACTTCAGCATTCGGCGGGTCAGCTGTCTTTTGCCTTTGATCCACAGCGCAAGGCCATCCTGTTAGTGGCTGGAGACAAGGGCGGAGTTGTTCAACGTCGCTTTTATCGCGATCTAATTGCGGTTGCGGATCGACGTTTCGATCAGCATTTGAAAACATTTCGTTTACAGAAAAGGAAACAGTGATGCCGGTAAGCCTGGACGAAATACTCAATGAGATGTCACCTGAGCGTCGTGCTCGCATCGAGCAGTTGGCAGACGAGATGCGGGCAGAGATGAACTTGCGCGAAGTGCGCCGTCTCCGCAAACTGACACAGGCCCGCTTGTCCAAGAAGCTCAAGATTGGGCAAGAGGGAGTTTCGCGTATCGAGAAGCGTTCAGACTTGTATATCTCGACGCTGCGTAGCTATGTGGAGGGAGTGGGAGGTAAGTTGAAACTGGTGGTTGAACTGCCGGATCGCCCGCCCGTGATTCTGACTGGACTGGGCGAGGATCAGGGCGAGAAACGCTCAAAAGCAAGAGCCGGAATTGGCGTCAAATCGAAGCCCAAAACCCGTCGCGCCGCTTGAGTTGCTTCAAGCCGTTGGCGGGTTGGTAAGAGATACCTATAAATTGAACCAAAATAAGGACTTATTTGTTTCGATTCACCTTGCTGAAACTTGCTTTGAACGATTAAAATAGAAGCACAGCCCACGGAGCCCGGCCCCGCTTTTTCCGGACCCTCTTTGCCGCCTTCCGGCGGGCCAGAAAAGACATTATGGCCGACGATCAGAACCCCCTGCTCCCCCTTGAAGGCGGAACCCCGCCCAACAGCGGCACCAACCTCATTTCGATCAACATCGAAGAGGAAATGCGCCGCTCTTATCTCGACTATTCCATGTCGGTCATCATCGGCCGCGCGTTGCCCAGCGCTCTCGACGGCCTCAAGCCCGTGCACCGCCGCGTGCTCTACACGCTCAGCGAAATGGGCCTGCAGTACAACAAAAAATACGCCAAGTGCGCCAAGGTTGTGGGCCAGGCGATGGGCGTCTACCATCCTCACGGCGACTCGGCCATCTACGACACGCTGGTGCGCATGGCCCAGCCGTTTACGCTGCGTTACACGCTGGTCGATGGGCAGGGAAACTTCGGTTCTGTGGACGGCGATCCTCCCGCGGCCATGCGATACACCGAGTGCCGCATGTCGCGCATCGCCGGCGAACTGCTCTCCGACATCGAAATGGAGACGGTGGACTTCACGCC
>JBELAI010000374.1:0-4183 GCA_049508975.1 Occallatibacter sp.
TTGCGCTGGCCCTGATTGCGCTGAACCAGGCTGCGCTGATTGCGCGGCTGGCTGCGCATCGGGCGTGGAGGGCGCGGCGACCGGGGACGTCGGTTGCTGGACATCTGGTGTTTGAGCCGGCGGTGGCGCGGCATCTGAAGAGGGAGATGGCGCCGGCGCGGGAGCGGGCGCTGGTGTCGTGGTGGGCGCCGGCGGCTGCTGCGGCGCGTCTGGCTGAGGCTGCTGCGCGGCTGCGGCCAGCGACAGGGTCAAGACGGAGCACAAGATCGCCATAACGCGAGCTCGTGGCGCGACCGAGTCAAATGGGGAGCGACCGATAGCCATGAACATGAGGGAACCTTTGAGGGCAACTTTATCAGGAATATTGCTTGTTGGGCGGCTGTTTTGAATGGAATAACACTCAAGTTGCAGACCGATTCCCATTCCCGCAAATCATTCCCGCTTACTGTTTCTTTCCAATCGCCAAAGAATTCGCCGGAAGAGCCCGAGGATGCGGCGGGCATCGCGTTCGCTGGGAGCGAGTCTGCGCAGCAGCAAACGCAGATCGTGGCGATTGGCTGGGTGCATGGTGCGCGGCGAATACTCCGACGCGGCCATCGTCTCTTCGATTACACCGGCGAGCAAGTCAAGATGACCGGAAAGCGCGTGGCCACGTTCTTCCGTTGGTCCAGGAGCCTGTACCGCTGTGGCGACAGGCGGGCCGACCGGTGCAGCGAAGGCCCTTGAGGACAGCTCGTAGAGGCAAACGGCTACGGCTTGTCCCAGGTTCATCGAGGGTTGGTGCGGATCGGTGGGGATCTCGAGCAGCACGTTGCACCAAGACAGGTCTTCACGTGTGAGTCCGTGCTTTTCCGGGCCGAAAACGAGCGCCACGCGGCCGCCGCTTCGCAGTTCCGGTTGAATGAGCTGCTCCAGAGCCGGGAGCGGAACCACTCTCTGCTCGGGTTTGCGATAGGTCAGCGTTCCGGTACCCAGAACCAGTGTGCAACCGGCGACGGCCTCAGCCAGGGACTCTGTCCTCTTCGCGTTTTGGAGCAGCGTCTCAGCACCGACGGCCGACCGCGCTTCGTGCCAGTGCGGGTCATAGGGTGCGACCACGGTCAGGTGCTCAAAGCCGAAGTTGGCCATGGCGCGCGCGGCCGCTCCTATATTGAGCGGATTGCGGGGGGAGACGAGAACGATCTCGATGCCCTCGTGCCAGCCAAGTTGGAGGCTCGGAGTGATCAAGAGACGACGATAACATGCCTGGTATTTTCGTTGGCCGGCCGACCGATAGGATTATCTCAACGAGTCTTAATGTTGGACAGGCGCCATTCTGGTGGACGGAATTGAGCAGCTGATTGCTGAACGTCGCGACTGCGCCAGAGAATAAAGAAGGTTGAGCGTTGTCCCATTTCCGAGTTAGTGAGTGATCGCCGCTGCGGGCCGGGATGCAACTGCAGCGTCGGCTCCGACGCGCAGGGGAATTTCAAGAGTTCCAGCTTTTCCTGAGCCCCAGTCGTAGATGCCAGTCTCGAGGAAGATATCGGTGTCGGGAAGGTCGATCTCGGCGTGCGCGGGGATGCCTGACTTCTGAATGGACGCATAGACGCCGGGCTCCAAGTTCATGCCCTGCGTTGCTTCCGCCCAGTTCACCGCTTTCCCGTCGCGGTCGTAGGCCAGCAAGCCAATTTGAATGCTCCCGCTGTGCGTTCCTTTCGGTGTCTCGGCGAGCTTCACGTCTTGCCAGCGGACGAAGAAGTCAATGCTGTAGCGCGTTGTGGGGCCTGTGAGCTTGGGATTCTTTCCGGCGCGCGTTGCATTCGCGGCGGGTTGCGGGTTGGCTGGAACCACGCGCACGCCATAGAGAAGCTGCGTGGCGCTGGGCAGGCCGCGAATAAGCAGCGGGCGCAACGGATCAGTGTCTTGAGGGGCCACGGCCTTGCTGGTGTCGTCGGCGTTGTAGCCGCGGCGATATGCTGTCTTGTACTTGCCCTTTGCGGTTACCTGAACGTCGATGTGCCGGTAAGATCCATCCATCTTGATGTTTGTGGGCGCGTAGACAATCGTGTAATAGTGCGAACCGTCGTCGAAGGCTTTCTTCACTGCAGACTTCAGGTCGTTGGTATTGAAGTAAGCTTTGCCGCCGGTGTCGGAAGCTATCTGCTCCATGTCCGAGATGATTCGCGACCGCTCGGAGGCCTCCGCCCGGAAAGCGCCCATGGGGCTGCCTCCGCGGCCCGAACCAGCGCCGCCGGCTGAATAAATATTCGACAAGACTACCCCTTCCGCGCCAACCGGGTACACGGCAACTTTGGATACCGTCAGCATGTCGGCAGTCTCTTTCACATGGTTCAGGCCAATTTCGCGATTCTCGATGCTCTGCCGCTCACTGAGGTTGGGGAAGACGCTTATCGGGAAGTAGCTTGAAAACCAGATGAGGTTTTTGCGGCCAGGGACCGACCCGAGATAGCGGGAAAGATACTGTAGCGCTTCGAGGGTCATAGCCGCGCGGTCGGTGTATTTCATCCTGGAATAGTCCGCATTGCCTTGGGCCACGGCGCTTATCGCGGGGTTTGCTCGTCCGCCGACCGCCCTCGACATCGCGCTGGTAATGAATGCATCGTTCTGTGCGTCAATGTCGGTTCGCTGCAGGAGTTCCTTTTGCGGCTGGTTGTTCTTTTCGTTCAGAGCGGCAGCCAGAAGGCCGGCATCGGCGGTGAATCCCTGCACAAAGCGCAGCTTCGAGCCCAGCATGAAGATCGCCGTTTGCGTACCCGGCTCCATTGACTTGAGGAAGTCCATGATCTGTTGATGGACGTAGGCCTGGTCCTGCGGGTCGGTGTTGAGGCTGTCGAGCAGCAGCACATTCACTGAATCGTTCAACGGGACCGGCGGAACGTTGGCGTAAACGTTGGGTGGCATCTGGGGCAGCGGTGGAGTCGCGCCTGGGGGCAGCGTACGGGCGGTGTGCTCCTCAAAGAAATCGATGGTCTGTGGCTTGCCGTCCTCCATGACCTTGAAGTCGTCTTTGTGAAGGGCAGTGACCGGCTCGCCGTTTTCCCTGGTGACGACTACGTCGACCTCGACGGCGCGGGCATTGGTCTTGAAGACTGGAGCCTGGCCCTGCGCGGAAGGTGCGGGCGATTTTGCGCAGATCGACGCCGCGCAAAAAAGAATGAATGCGGACGACACACAACTTGAGAAGTGCAAAATCATGGACTCCTTCAGGAACCGGCTTGGATCCCAGAGGTCCCAGCCGGTTCTGAATGTTAGACACGGCGATTCTACCGCAGGTTAGGGCCATGGCGCGCCGACGCTCCTATATTGAGCGGGTTGTGCGGGGAGACCAGCACGACTTCGAGGAGTTGGGCTTCGGGGGTCAAGCGACGATTGTAGTGCGGCGCTGACTGGTCAGACTTGAACTCGGCGATGAAATGTCGTGATGCGTTTTGTGGCGGAACGGGACAGAACGGAATATCGCGCAGCCTGCATTCACACGAATATTGCTACACTGCATTTACGTATGGTCCCCGATACGGATTCTCTCTCAGCAGCTGCTGAATCGCTCTGCGCAACGGCGCGCTGGTGCTACGCGCAGGGCTGGGTTCCGGCGACGAGCGGCAATTTCAGCGTGCGGCAGGGTGCGCGCATTCTCATCACCGCCAGTGGCCTCGATAAGGGCACGCTTACGCAGGCTGGGTTGATGGAGGTAGATTGTGAGGGCCGCATCGTCAGTGGTGCGGGCAATCCTTCTGCGGAAACGAGGCTACACTTGGTGCTCTATAGAGCTCGTCCTAATGCGGGCGCCATCCTGCATGTACACACGATCTGGAACACGCTGCTCTCCGGTATCCATGCGGACGCGGGCCATGTGGCTATTGGGGGCTATGAATTATTGAAGGGACTGTCCGGCGTGGCTACACATGAGCGTGTCGAGCGGGTTCCGATCCTGAAGAACTCTCAGGATTTCAATGAGCTGACGGCTCGACTTGCGGATGCGCTCAATGAATATACGGATGCGCACGGAGTATTACTCAGTCGTCATGGGCTTTATACTTGGGGAGAATCGGTGGTCGAGGCGCGCCGCCACCTTGAGGCGCTGGAGTTTCTATTTGAGGTGGAAGGGCGGCGGGCGCTGGGTGCGGCTGGGTAACAGAGTTGTCGATTCCCTGGTCTCAAAATCGAGACCAGGGGCACCCAG
>JBELAI010000375.1:0-4750 GCA_049508975.1 Occallatibacter sp.
CGAGATTGCCGATTTGCGAGTGTCGGACCCTCAATCGCTTTCAAAAGGACGGCCACGCCGTTGCCCTTCGCATAAAAGGCATCGGCTGTCACGCCACGCGGGACCTGACTTCCGGAGAATGCACCGCTCATCGCTATTACACGGACGACTGGGAATTGGAGGCGGACTAGAGGTAGCAATTCAAACCCAGACATGCCCGGCATGTTAAGGTCGGAAAGCAGAATCTCTGGAATCTCCTGGTTAATCTCTACCAGGGCAGCCAAGCCATCCGATGCACACCGCACGCGATGTCCGAGCACCTTGAGAATCTCTGCGAGAGAAGTTCGAACGGGCTCCTCATCCTCGACGATCAAGATGGAAGATTTAGGATCTGGCATTTCTTGCTCCGATCAACACAATTGATCTGTGCGACGAGTATGTCAGTGCTTTGTTTTCAACGCTGGTCGTTTATGACCGGAATTCACTTCTTTGAGATGCTTCGATCGGTGTCTCGGAACATCGAGCACGACAGGCTTCACTGCATTATCGTCGGGCATTCGATCATGGAGAACCACTTTTAGCAGAGACTTATGCACTTGAATTCGCCCGTTGTATTCGACAAATCCCAACCTGCGGAATCGATTCATGAAGAAGCTCACACGAGAACGTGTAGTTCCAATCATTTCCGCAAGAGTCTCTTGAGAGATTGGAGGAATCTGCGTTTCCGGCTCGCCGGGCTCACCATATTCGGCCATCAAGAGAAGAATTCGGGCCAAACGCTTTTCACTGGAGTTGAAAAGTTGATCTACCAGGTCAGCCTGGCTTCGCATACTTCGTGCCAGCAGGAACTTTACGAACAAGTCTGAGAATTGATGCTCTCGATGCATTACTCGCACCATCTCTTCTCGGCTTATTTTGAGTGCCGAGCAGGCGGTGATGGCCGTGGCCGTGGATAGACGCAATCCGGGCACTGCAGATAGCGCTTCTTCACCCACAAATTCGCGCGGGACAAGCAGAGTGACAGTGGCTTCCTTGCCGGCAGTCGAAACGACGGTGATCTTTGCACGGCCCTTTTGCAAATAGAAAACCGAATCGGCTGGATCGCCTTGTGAAAAGAAAGCCTGTTTGGGCTTCAGTTCAACGATCCTTCGGCCAAGTCCAGCGCTAGCAAGGAACGCCGCGAGATCGAACTCGAGTGGAGCAGCGAAGGTCATCCTCAGGCCACCTTTCAGCACTAAAGCATCGATTAAAGATGCCGTAGGCTTCGGACACGGGAATCGGCTACACTCCTGTCGCTTTCATTTTCTTATGAATGATTTACGCCGTCTGTGCCGTTTTATACACGTGTCTCACCGATGGAGTGCAACTTCCTCATCCAATGCGTCTTGTTTGAACCGAACCCGGGAAGTGTCCACTATTGAGCAGATCAAACTCAACAGACCGCGTCAACTGGATTTTACTTCGTAGATGGAAATGATCGGGCGAAACAACCAGCGGAAAGGCCAGGACAAGAGTATGGAAGAGCATCGATGCAGAATTGCTGCATCCGTAGTGGAAGACTTTCGTTGCAAGAGCCTTCTTGACAGCCCGCAGATTGTGACTCAAGACCCCCGGTATAGGTGCCTTTACCGCCGAGTGGGAGTCGAGGTAGAAGACAGCCGGTGCAATAGCGTTGCAGCCGAAACGGAAGACCCGCGGTGCAGAGGCCTTTCTTTGAAGTGGTAATTGAAACTCCTAATTCTTAAAGCTCGACTCAGCCCTCAAATGTCCAGGTGAAAGAGCGGCCCATCCATAGCTCTTCGATCAACCGCCAATTGACGATGATGCATGGCACGGCTTGCCCTATGCGAGCTTCGGATAGGGTTGGCCACATTTTGGTTTGCGAGTCGATCCGGCCCGGTTTGCTTCGTGGTTTCTCGATGCGGAGGCACTCTCACGCTAACTCAATGTCCAGTGGTTGCAGAGTGCTTGGATATCGTGGGGGCACCAGCCAACAATCTTGTGTTGCGAATGGAAAGCGCAATAGCAAACACCGATGGCGACAACCGGTCCGTACCCGCTCGGAAACGGTTGTCCCCCCGGTGTGTTTACGCTGCACAATTGGTCTTAGCGCTTGCCCCCGCCTGCGTGGCCGCGCCCATCACGAACCTCGTTGCCTTTGAAGTGGGCTACTTTATCAAGGCGATTTGAAGGCTCCGCTTTCTCCCCTCGCTGCGGCTTCGGTCCGCTATAGCCGTGCTCCGGATGATAACGATTGTTAACGTGTCCGCGGAAGTTGTCAGGGCCATGAAACCATGGGCCAGCGCCGAGAAAAACGCCGCCCGTGAACCATTCCGGTCCGTAGTAGCCGTATGGCGCGCACTCATAGGGCGCGGCGTCGTAGTAGCCGTATGGACACTCGGGCGCAACTCCGATCTCGACGGCGATCTGGGCAGACGCTTTGGGAACGGTTGCGATCATAGCGCATCCAACAAAAGCTGCCAACGCGACAAACTTGAATCCTTTCATATATACCCCTCTTGATTGAGAGCCATTGTCGAGCGCCCCCAAGCTCTTCAGGGTAGGACACTTGATCCCCAGTGTCTGAGCACAAACGACCACGGCATGATTTGTGAAATGCCGAGTCGTCTTAAGCGTTCGGAACAGGCACTGAGCTGCCCTGCGCATCTTGTCTTACTCATCCCGCGAATTCAACCCACAGAGATGGCAAAAAAGAGAGATGGGTTCGCTTTCTGGCGAACCCGCTCCAGAGGCATTAAGGATGGGCAAGAGTGCGGAGGTGGGAAAAACTGTGAGGGGGATTTCGAAGGATGCGGAGAACTGCTTACTGCGCGGAATTGTTTGAGGATGCCTCTTTGGTTGGACTCTACCGGAGAGCCCGCTCCCCATACTGTGCAATAGCGCTCGCAGGTGCCTGCCGCATTCAAACGTCTGTTTGCACGCAATCGACCGACAGCCGGTTAAATCTAGGCCGGGCTGCCTTACGAGAACATGAGAGAAGGGATCGGCGCAGGAACTTCTCTTCTGGGTTGACCTGACTCCTTGCTCCAACTGCGAATTGGCGTCGCCGGTCAGTTATGACCATACATCCGCACGTCGCCGTTCTAGGATGATGCGTGCGAAAGACATCTGTCATGGGAATGGCAGGGTTCGCCAATCGCGCTCAAGGCAGATCGATATCCGCAGTCAGATCAGACACGAAACTAAATTACAAACCGAAAAGAAAGGCGTTCACAGTGAAGAAGACTGGCAGGATAGAGCTTGCAAGAGAGATCATCGCACGGGTGAAGAAAGAGATGCAGGAATCCCGATTGACGGCGTCTGTTCGCAAGGGCATGCATGGCAAGGCTGCACTCGATTCACCGGCGATCCGTTTCGAGAAGGTGTGATGCTGCCTTCCATGTGGCTGTTCAAGGATGCAACCTAGGGGCCTTTTATCGCTTTTACCGGTACGCGACTTGCGTGTAGGTCAAAGTTGCTCAACGAGTCGCGCAACGTCAGGTCACAATAGGGTATGAACAAGTTCTGGATCGGTTTAGTACTCCTGTCTTGCTTTGCAATGCCCTATGCGGCGCAGGGACAGGTTGTGGTAGTCGTGCATCGCCATCATCATCATCGGCACCACCATCACCGCCCCAATCTCAACCAGTAATCCAGCCAGGCCTCGAAAACGTGGACGTTTCACGCGGATCCACCCGTTGGGGCTATCGGGTGGGTATGTCGTGCAGAGATAATAGTGCCGTTTGCCTGTTCAAAGAAAGACGTAACGAAGATCGCCTGAATAATTCAAGAGCCGACTGGCAAGGGTGAACGAGCTTTCGAGAATTAGACGAATGATCATCAACCCCAAATACGAGAAAGGTTAACACCTAATGGAGCAATCAGTCTTCGAACATGCAGGACGACAGATCGACGATACAGCGCACAAGGCTACACGAGCGGCATCTGCAGTTTCCGATGCGCTGGAAGACGGTGTGATAGCAGCTCGTCGGATGGCAAGAGACGGAACCGACGCCGCAACGGAGTTACTTTACAACGCAAGGAGGCGCTGCGAACGACACCCGTTTGAAACAGTCGCAATAACATTTGCGGTTGGCATTGCTGCCGGAACAGCGATCGGCTGGATGTTGGTCTATGCGGTCATCCGATCATCGACCTCCCGGTAGTCCTCGTCGGCGCCAACTTTATATCTCAGCGCAGAGTTTAGAGCCTGGTCCGGGAAGGGATCTGAGAAGATGGGGACACCGGATTCAAGTCATGCCGCCGAGAACGCTCCTGCTAAGGTAGACTCCGGCGCGCCAAATTCACCGACTACCCTCCCGTCCCCAGACGAATCTCAAATCCCCGCAAAGGCAAAGCAACATAACATTCGCGTCTCCCCTGCCGTCCTCGATGCCGCGGGGAAAGACGGGGACGACCTGCTTCGATCCTTGCACACGGCTTCCACAGGCCTCACACAAAGCGAAGCGGAGTCGAGAGCGCGCATTGCAGGGCCGAATGAAGTAGCGCAAGAGCGGCAGCGCGGCTGGTTCCTCAGTCTGCTGATCATCATTCGGAATCCTCTGGTCATTTTGCTGGCGGTACTGTCGTCGATCTCCTTCGCCACCGGCGATCCACGCGCTGGGAGCGTCATGGCGGGCATGATCGTTCTGAGCGTCACGCTCAGGTTCCTGCAGGAAGCTCGTGCGGGCGCCGCTGCGGCGAAGCTCAAGGCGATGATTCACGTAACGGCCACAGCGCTCCGGGACGGCAAGCCGCAGGAGATCCCCCT
>JBELAI010000376.1:0-7691 GCA_049508975.1 Occallatibacter sp.
TGTACGTGGCGGGTGTCGAACCCGCAGTCTGTCTCTTATAAGGAGACGGCTACATACCATCTAGCAGCTACACGTACGTGGTGCCAGCGGCTGAACTCGAATCAGCTACAACAGGGTTATGAATCCTGCGCAATATCCACTTCTGCTTCACTGGCAAACTTGGCGCGGGCGGAGGGATTTGAACCCCCAAGTTCGGCTTTCCACCCCAGCGATGAAGACCTATCGCTGGGGACCCCGGTTGTCGCCCGACAGTTTGACGTTGAGCTTACGCCCGCAATTTTTCACCGACTTGTCAAAGACCAATAAAAAACCCGGCGCTAGGCCGGGTCCGGTGCAAATACAAATACACTCAGACCCTCAAGACACGACTCCCCAAATGACCCGCTTGGTCATTCTGGTTATCACGTGTTTGAAGGTCTGCTGCATAAGTCTCGCTTTCAATCACAGAGTACCGCAGTTCGTGTTGCGTTGCAATTCAATCCTTGTATGGATCGAATTCTTTTGCCGATGCCATCGCCACACCAACAGGGGTCAGGCGATGCAGTATGCGGACCGAGTCCGATACCGAGGCCAGAACTTCGTCGAGCCTCTTGTAGCAATCAGGAGACTCATCAAGCCCACCGCCACGCAATTCAATTCCGGAACGGTCGATCCACGAGCGCATCATCTCCTGGGTGACCTTTCCGGCACGCTTACACTCTCCGCTCTTGCGATCGTAAACACCCGTAGCTTCCTTCCGACCCATTGCGCGGCCTGCGCCGTGGACGGTGGAGTAGAGACTGTACTTAGCGTTCTCGTTCTCCACTCCTTCGAGGATGACGGACTGCTCTCCCATCGAGCCGCCTACAAATCCCTTCTCTCCGGGAAATGCAGGCGTTGCGCCTTTGCGAACAACCCACAACATTTCATCGCAATGCTTCTCGTGCCATGCAAAGTTGTGGTGGTTGTGAATCACCTCCACAATTTCTGCGCCGAGAATCTTTGCAACGCGATCGCAAACCCAGTCGCGGCCTGCGTACGCGTATGCGCCGGCTAATTGCATGGCCAGGAGATATTGCGACCCTAGATCGCTGTTCACGTCCAGAACGCAAGGCTCAACATCCATGCCGTCCTTTGCTCCAGCCGCCTTCAGAAACCACGTGGCAACTCCGTGGCCGAAGCCGCGGGATCCGAAGTGCACTCCTATCCAGACGCGATCCTCCTCATCCGTGAAGAGGTCCACGTAGTGATTGCCCGATCCAACCGTCCCAAGCTGTGCCCCTGCCTTCTGGTAAAGAGGGCGGGTTGCATCCAGATTCCAACCATCCTGCGCTTTGTCGAGCACCGCGCTGTCAACGCGCTCCGCGTTCTTGCGGCCGATTCCGAAGCTGATCGTGTTCGATACTTCGTCCATGATGCGGCCGATGTTCGAACGTAGCTCCACACCAGTCATATCAAGCCTGACCGCCTTGTTGCCGCAGCCGATATCATATCCGACACCCGTTGGGCTGATGGCGTTTCTGTAGGCGACAACACCACCAATTGGCACTCCGTATCCCAGATGGTTGTCAGGCATCAAAGCGACCTTGTCCGCGGTCTTCGCGCAGGTGCGTATCTGCTTCATCGTCTTTTCGTCCGCTTCGCCAAACACCGCTATCGTTCCATCGATCAACTGCATTGCCGTTCCTCTTTCTTGTGGAGCACCTGGCAGGGCTCGAACCTGCATAGAGGCTATTCACCTCAACCCGCGTTCGTAGCGCGGCGGCTAATCCGGTTCACACCACAGGTGCTCAACTTTTGGTCTGGATGGAGGGATTTGAACCCCCGGCCCCCTGCTCCCAAGGCAGGCGCTCTCCGCAGGCTGAGCTACATCCAGACAACTTGGTGGCTTCGGCGGATTTCGAGACCGCGACGCTCACGCCTTCAACGTGACGCTCTACCATCTGAGCTACGAAGCCGAAATTTGGTGGACCTGGAGAATGTCGAAATCTCGACCTCCGCATTGCAAGTGCGGCGCTCTGCCAACTGAGCTACAGGCCCACGTAAACAGTTGGAGGGAAGGGAGGGAGTCGAACCCTCTAAAACGTGATCCACAATCACGCGCCGCGCCGTTTGGCTTCAATCCCCGTTGAGTCAATTCATGCTATGGAGCCGGTAGAGGTACTCGAAACCCCAACCTTCGGTTTACAGGACCGCTGCTCTGCCGCCTGAGCTATACCGGCTCACATTCATCCACGAACAGCAAATCGCCGGTCGCCGTCGGAGTCGGCGTATAAGTACCGACTCCACTCGTTCACTTCGAGACCCATCGACCGCAGAATGAATCTTCCGGTGTGAACGCTTGCCGGAAGCGGCCTTCGCAACAGCGGCATAGCTGCCTCTTCTGGCGTGCGATCTGCCTTGCGATGATTGTCCCTGCGGCAACATGCCACAAGATTTTCCCAGGAATTCTTTCCGCCCTGCGATCTGGGAATAACATGGTCGAGCGTTAGGTCACTGCCATGAAACTTCAACCCGCAATACTGACAGCGGTATCCATCCCTCATAAGAATGTTGCGGCGCGTGGTTAGTTGCAGCCGGACAGGGACATGCTTATAAACCAGCAAGCGAATAACGCTGGGTAAGTGGATGCCAGGGTAGATCAACTTATTCGTGGCTAACTCCACCGTAGCTTTCCCCTTTGTAACAAGCTTCAGCGCTCGCATGGCCGGGATGATGCGAAGGGCCTCGTATGAGGCATTCAGTTGTAGGACCGGCCTTCGCATCAAACTCATTGCAATCCTCCTTGCGTCGTTTCAAAACTGGAGCGGTGAGCGAGACTCGAACTCGCGTGTGCGGTTTGGAAGACCGCCGTACTTGCCGCTGTACGATCACCGCCCTGTTGGCTCTCGGAGGGGGAGTCGAACCCAACCCATTCGAGGCTTCAAAGGCCCCTGGCTTGCCGTTAGCCGATCCGAGAACAAATGCAATGCTGGCTCCCGGCGAGGGATTCTAACCCCCATCAGCACGTTCAGAGCGTGCGGTCCTCACAGTTGAACGAACCGGGAACAAATCAAAATGTTTGGCTCCGAGAGTCGGATTCGAACTGACATCTCGCTTCTTAACAGGAAGCCGCTCTGCCCTTGAGCTATCTCGGAGTAATGCAAACTTACACAGATCCGCCCACCGCTGAGCTATCTCAAATCAGCGTCACAAAACTAAAAACCCTCTGGCCGATTGGCTCAGAGGGTAGATGGAGTCCAGTTACAGAATCCCCTGAGCGATCACATAAGTACGCCATGCCGCGGTTGCGCGGTCGTTGGTGTAAAGCCGTGATTGACTCGGTTCATCATTGCAAATACAACTTACCCCGAATCGCGATCGTAAGTCAACTACTATCTCGCAATTATTTTAAGAAAGCACTTACTAATTTGTAAGTGCTTTCTGAAAGCAACCGTAGTAGCATGCATTGATACTGGCGCCGGTGACGGGACCGGAACCCGCGCGGCAATTCTTGTGAACCAGTGGGGCCTTGAAAGAGCATCCGCCAAACCAACCTAGCGTACACCGGCGAAACTGGCGGCTACGACGAGATTCAAACTCGCACCGTACTCCTCGACAGGGAGGCGTCCTATCCTTAGACGACGTAGCCGTTCTGGGGGCACGATTCGAACGTGCGGGCTCTGCCTTATGAGGGCAGCGAGATGGACCACTTCTCCACCCCAGATGCAATCAACACAAATCAAGCTTGGTGCATGTGAGAGGATTCGAGCCTCCTTTACCCGATTGGGTCGCGGTTTTACGGACCGCTGCAGCTAACCGTATCTGCCTCACATGCACATCATGGCGGAAGGTGGAGGGGTCGAACCCCGATCTCGTCTTAGGAGGATCCCCTGGTTTTCAGGACCAGTTGCCAGCCACTCCGGCGGCACCTTCCAAACTAGTATCCAAACAGTTGGCGGATAGTATGAGATTCGAACTCATGGCGCCTTTCGGTCACTCCGCGTTAGCAGTGCGGTGCCTTCGACCACTCGGCCAACTCTCCGTATTCAATTACCTTGGTGCCGGCCGAGGGCATCGAACCCCCACGTCCGAGGACACTGCGTTTTGAATGCAGCGCGTCTTCCCATTCCGCCAGGCCGGCACATAGGCGCTTGATTCTAAGTCAAGTGCGGCTTCCATTTTCGCCACGCTCCTGCAATCGAAGTCTTGGTGCGGATGAAGGGATTTGAACCCTTACGCCATTCACGGCACATGCTCCTGAGGCATGCGTGTCTTCCGTTCCACCACATCCGCGTGGTACCCGAAGAGGGACTCGAACCCTCACGCTCAAATGAGCACAGCGACCTCAACGCTGCGTGTCTTCCGTTCCACCATCCGGGTGTAACTCTGGAGGGCATAACTCTCCTGAGACGACTTTGTAAGTCGCCGCTTCGAGTTCATGGATTTGAGCCCGTGGTGCGGGATGCAGGACTTGAACCTGCACGTCCGAAGACACTCGATCTTAAGTCGAGCGCGGCTTCCATTTCGCCAATCCCGCAAAAACTAAAAGCCCCCCGATTTCTCGGAGGGCTTCGAATCTGACCAATCTAATGGCGTCAGCGCACGAAGCCTCCCCATTCCAGCTGATAGCTGAATGGCGAGAGTCGATCGGAGTTGAGTAACATGACGCGCATTGGTTTTCGTTCCTTCACTTATTAGATACCATGATTTTATTTATAGTGCAAGCAATATCCTTGCGCATGGCAAGCCTGATCATGATCAGGCTTGCACGCAGTGTCACCTTAGTGATGATTTGGATCCATGATCCGCGCGAATTGTCGAAGTCAGCCGAAGCTAACCGCTTCCTTTCTTCGTCGAAGCAACGAGAAGCATCCCGGACTGTCAGAGTTGACCGGCTGATCTGATTTCTTGAGGCGCGTCATAGAATGCGAATGGATTGAGAAACTGCCGCCCATACAGGAGCGCGCGGTCTGCTGCTGACAATTTTGCCTCATCGCAGATGCCATCCCAGTGTGCTCGGATGGTATTCACTTGCAGCAGAATGATGGCTCTCGCCTCCTGATCTGAAAGAAGAAACTGCGGAGCCGCCTGTAGACACAGGCCTAGCTGGCTTTTGTTGTTATTGCCAACAATCCGCATCCCCTGGCCGGCTTCTTCACCCAGACGAGACTGCGGACACACATCATAAGCTGGCGTGAGATGCAGATTCTTTCCATCCCAGAAAGCGGCATGGTTGCGTGCGTGATCATCGGTGTTCCCGCACAAGATGTTGAAGGTCAACCTCCCAAATAGTTCGCGAAGGTCTTCCTGAGGGTTTTGAAAGCGGCGCCGAATGATCTCGGCCAGCAACTCGTAACTGGCGTGCCTGGCCATCATCTCGTCGAATTCGAACATCGTGAGGGCCGAGACGAACGCCTTTCTACCCCATCCGCCTTTCAGATGTTCGCGGTCAAAGCGTTCGACTAGCAACACATCCTTGCCGAGCGCCGTTTCCATTCGCACCCGCGAGACATTGAGCCCCGCCAAACTTGCCAGTCGCATCGCGGCATACTCCGCTTTCACGACGTTGTAGATGTCGGTGCTCATGGAGAACTTGGCGATGAACTTCTTGTCGTCGGATGTGAGGAGAGCCTTGGGTCTTGCTCCTCCCATAGATGTGCCGTGCTGAAGAGCATTGTCCAACTCTGGAGATAGCGGAACTCCTTGTTCTACCTGCTCCGCTGAACGCAGCAAGTCGTCCAAGGAGACCTGGTCCATTCCTCTTGGCTCATACTTGGACGCCGAGGTTTGAAAGTCCAAAGCGCCAGCCCTGTCCGACCCGGATTCCAGCAGGTAGGTCAGTTCTCCCAGATCATGGCTCCCGGCCTTTTCACCCTTGACGTTTAGCTTGCGATTGATCAGGACGCGCCGACCCCAGGTATCAGGGGATGCATCCCGAATAGATCCCGGCATCGATAGGTCGTCTGCGAGCGGAATTTCTCCTGGCTGGAGAGGAAGTTCCGGCTCGTAGATGGAAATTGCGTTTTCGCGCGCCAGATAGCTCCGGCCATAGTTGAACAGCAGCCGAGTTCCCACGCGCTGCAGGATGCCAGCGACGACGGGTTTCGTCTCACCGGGAAGCCAAATCCAGACGTATGCCTCTTTGTAGTCGTCCTTAGAAGTCATCGTGGATGACCCTCCTCGATTTGCGAGTTCTCTGGGGAAGAAGGCTGAGTTTCTCCATTAACGCGGAACGTTGTGTCTGTAGCCGATCTGGCTCGCCCCCAAAAAGAGGAACACCCGCGATAACGGCAACCTCGAAGACGGATCCGACCGCGCAACTCGGATCCGCGCCTTCGATTCGGCGCAGTAACGGTCGAGAAATACCCGCACGGTTGGCCATCTCTTGTGCAGTCATTTTGTGGTCGATCCTGCCGACGCGAATCATCTGGCCCAGCAGTTCGAGGGCTTCGAGGTTCTGGCGGGAGTAGATGCGATGTGCTGGCTTCGTCATAGGGTCATTCGGAACATAAAGACTCCAATAAACAGCTTAATGGAACGTTTATGCTTCAATATTACCTTGAAAACTCAATCCATATCAAGGCATGTTTGGAATATAAATATTCCATTAAATCACTTAGTGGCACATTTATGTCCAAAAGATGGTGTTCGAGGAGCTTAAGACTGGAAAAGAACAGGACCCAGCGCCCCCCGCTCGACTAAAACAGGCCCATTCGCACGGAGGGCGAGGGAACCGGACCTACAACATCTTTCCCCCAATGGGTTGACCGTAGAAAGTCGTAACACCCACTTGGGTCCGGACTTGGCTTCGAGCGAGCGCATTCCAGCAACGTCACCTCCTCAATCCGTTCGCGACTTTCGCGCGTCCAACCGATTCTTCGATGGCCTTGCCGGTCGGGACGACGCAGACGTTGACCTGCCGCTCCCGAGCCAGCCGGATACCGGCAATCAGGCACGCACCGAGGTAGACCATGGCGCGGTTGATTTTCGGCATGTGAGCATCGGAATCGAACATTACCGGCCTCCGGTCCGCTGCTGGCGGGTGGCGAGTTGGTCTGGTCGCCCGAGGAGGACCTCGGAGGGCAGGTACCGGCGCAACTCGCCGCACAGGGGGCACTCAACGGTGATGGATTGAAATGGAAAGTCGTCCCGGCCAGATGGGACATCGCGGCGGCACCGCTTGCAGGTGACGACGAACAGTCTCCGCTCGATTGCTGGGAACCCGAATGCCATTTACCGAGTATAGGCGAACATGAAGCGAAGATTTGCACCGACAGCAGCCAGTCGTTGACCCCTTGAAAAAATGCACTGAAAACAAAGGCGTTGCGCCGGTCGGCTTGTTGCGAACTTAGCGAAATCCAGAAATTTTTCGGTAAGAATCGAGGTCGAAAAAGTGTATGGTCAATATACCTAACCTTATGATTCAACTAGAGTTCAACTACAGTTCGACGTTAGCGAGGCGAAGACGCAGTTTTGTCCCCCAATGAGACCGGTTGGCTGGATTTTGGAGGATTTGTCTGCTTGCAACTTATTGAAACTATTGATTTTATTATATTTACTTGACAGCTTGGTGCCGAAGAAGGGACTCGGATCTAGTATTCTTCTGTAATTCATTGATTCCATGATATTTACATGATAATAAAGCAGTTGTAAGTGACTTGTGACTTTCTATACAGTCTCTCTTCTCTCTTATTAGACCTCCTTTCAACTAATTTACCGCGCTAAATAGA
>JBELAI010000377.1:0-4100 GCA_049508975.1 Occallatibacter sp.
CACCTCGGAGTACGCTTCCTTCGTGAAGAGGCTCGACCATGCCTCGGGGGCGATCACTGTCATCGCTGGAGGTGGAACCTATGGTACTGGCTGCAGCGGCGAACCCGCGACGTCGGCCTACCTTGCCTATGCAGCTGGAATTGCAATTGACGTTAATGGCAACATCTTCCTTTCCCTCGACTACCCCGGTCTTGTGTGCCGCATAGACGCTGTCACGGGCAACATTACCGCCTATGCTGGAGGCGGCGAATTCGGCTACTCCAATATTGGTGACGGCGGTCCGGCAACCTCTGCTTACCTGGATACCCCGCAGGGTCTGGCCGTTGACGGCGCGGGTAACCTGTTCATAGCCGATGAGAACTCCAGGCGAATTCGCCGCGTGGATGCTAAAACAGGAATCATCACAACGGTAGCCGGAGGCGGCGCGATCTATCCAGGGGACGGGGGGCAGGCCACATCGGCAGAACTTTCCTCGCCCCGCGATGTAGCGCTCGATGGAAGCGGGAACCTCTATATCGCAGATGTGAGCGGCCGGATTCGTGTCGTATCGGCGTCTACTGGGACAATCTCGACCATCGCCGGCGGGGCCAGCCCCGGAAGCAGCGGAAACGAACTGGCTGCGACAAAGGCCGAGATCGAGCCCGTGAATATCGCTCTGGATTCTGCAGGGAATATCTACATCGCGAACTGGCCAGACTCCGTGCGCATGATTCCCGCCGGGGGCGGCGCTATCACCGCCTTCGCCGGCGTTGGTTACCTGGGATTCAGCGGCGACGGCGGTGCTCCGTCCATAGCCGAACTTCAATATCCAGAGGGCCTGACCTTCGATGGGGCAGGGAATCTCTACATCGCCGACATGTATAACTTCCGCATACGCGAGGTTTCCGCTCAGCCCGCGGCGGCGATGCCCACGTTCAGCCTTGCAGCCGGCACCTACAAGGGCGCGCAATCGCTAACCATCACCGACACAGCACCCAATGCGGTCGTCTACTACACCTCCGACGGCAGCACGCCGAATGCCGGATCAACCCAATACTCCGGGGCCATCACCATCTCTCAAAGTGAAACGATTAGCGCCATTGCCGTGGCCCCTGGATACGCTTCGAGCGGCGTTGCGTCGGCAACCTACACAATTGTGCTTCCGACGCCGTCGACCGTCACCTGGGCAGTTCCAACGGCCATCACATATGGCACCGCTCTTAGCGCCGCACAACTCGATGCGACTTCAGCAGTGCCGGGAACATTTGCTTACACACCGGCAGCCGGCACGGTCTTGACCGCCGGGACGCAGACTCTTTCGGTCACATTCACACCAACGGACACGATTGACTACACAGCGGCTACCGCAAGCGTTACGCTCCAAGTGAATCAGGCTACGCCCTCTATTACGTGGACTGCACCGATTGCGATTACATATGGGAATGCGCTTGGCGCAGCGCAGCTCGATGCAACTTCCACTGTGGCGGGAACATTTGCCTACACCCCGACACTCGGCACAGTCTTGACCGCCGGTACGCACACTCTGTCGGTCACATTTACGCCAACGGACTCGGTTGACTACACTGCTGCGACGACAACCGTTACTTTGACGGTGAACACGGCAACACCTTCCATCACCTGGGCCACGCCAGCGGCGATTGCGTATGGCACCGCATTAAGTGCAACACAATTGAACGCAACTTCTACGGTAGGGGGGAGCTTTGTTTATAGCCCTTCAGTCGGTACAGTGTTGCCCCCCGGCACGCAGACGCTCAAGACAACCTTCACCCCCACCGACACCGTGGACTATACAACGGCCGCAGACACAGTCCAACTGACAGTCAATAAAGCAGTCCCAACAGTGATCGCTATGCCGTCTTCGTCAAGCATCACGACCGCGCAAACATTAAGTGTCGCGGTTCAGGTCAGCGACGGCAGCAGTAATCCATCTCCGACCGGCACAGTGGCCCTGACCGGTGGCGGCTACACTTCCTCTTCAGTGGCTCTGAGCAGTGGCGGCGCAACAATCAGCATTCCCGCTAATTCGCTCACAGTCGGAAGCGATACGCTTACGATCAGCTACGCCCCTGACTCCTCCAGTTCCTCAACCTACAACGGTTCCTCGGGGTCCGTCTCGGTTGCGGTGACTGCTCCGCCTGAGGTCGCGTCAACAGTTACGGTCGCACCGTCGTTGACGACCATCACTAACGAACAAATCGATGCTGTGTCGATCACAGTCAACGGCAGCGGTGCGGCGCCGCCCTCCGGGACGGTTACGCTCTCCAGCGGCTCATACAATGCGCAGCAGACGCTGAACGGCGGCGCTGCAACGTTCAATATTCCAGCCGGAGCGTTGATCATCGGCACTGACACGTTGACCGCCGCCTACGCGGGAGACGCAACGTACATCAGCTCTATTGGATCGGCTGTCGTCACGGTCTCCCAGGTGGTAATTACAGTTCCAACTCCAGCCGCGATTCCTCCAGGTTCCAGCGCAGCGACGGTCGTGAACCTATCGGCAAGCAGCACATATTCAGGAACCATGAATATGACCTGCACCCTCGCCGGCTCTCCAGCAGGTGCACAGGATCTCCCGGTCTGCAGCATGAATCCTGCAAGCGTCACCTTAGCTGCTGGTGGAAGCGGGAATGGCGAGTTGATTGTGAAAACAACTCCAACCATCGTCAGCGGTCTTGTGAATCCATCCGGACAAAACCTGTGGCGGCTTGGTAGCGGAGGCGCGGTTTTGGCAGTCACGTTGATGTTCGGTATTCCATCGCGTCGTCGGCGGTGGTTGTCGATGCTCGCGCTTCTCTTTGTGGTTGCGGCAGCAGGGGTGATTGGCTGCGGTGGAAAGCAAACTTTCACACCTCCCGTCAGCACTCCGGGAACAACCGCTGGCAGCTATACCTTCACAGTGACCGGGACGGATTCAGCCAACTCGACGATCACTACGTCAACCAGCGTCACCATCACGGTTCAGTAAGAAGCTATCCAATCGTTCCAATGGTGGGGGCTGCGGGAAATCCACTTCGCGGCTCCTGCTCTTCTAAAGGCAAGGCCCCCAGAAACTCACAGCTCAGTACTGGGAACCCTCAGAAATCGACGAACGAAGCATGCTACCACTTGCTCTGCGTCGTTCCAAAAACGGACCCGTGAGAACGAAGTTCCAAGGGCTGAAAGCAATGGGGTTGCTTTAGTCAATATCGTCGTACCAAAAACTATACTCTGTGGACCACTTGGAACCGTTTCACCTCGTCCATAGGCGACAACCTGATCTAAGCCCCGGATCAGTTGCTTGCGGTCCGATTATGTTGCGCCGAGCACCTTGAGCCGGACTTGCGCCAACAGCCACGTGCTCGTCGGATCGAACTGGCCCTCAGGCTTCTCGACTTTGCGATAAGCCTCGATTGCAGCATCGGTGACCCCGTACTTTTCGTAAATGGAACCAAGGCCGAACCAGACTGCAGAGTTTGGCTCGGAGAGGTTTTGTATGGCCATGGCCTTGAGGAGCAGGTCACGGGCCTCCGTGGTGCGACCCTGCGCTGCGTACAGGCACGCGAGCGTGTGCATGTCACCGAAGGTGCTGTTGTGGGTAAGCATGGTGGCTTGCTGCGCGGCCTTGATGACGACGTCATCGGTCTTGTCGTCGAAGAGAGCTGTCCAGGCATAGCCGTTGTAGTCGTTGGAGTTTGCCTTCCCGTTGTCGAAGAGCTTCTGGCGAGTTTGGCGGGCGAGAACGAAATTGCCTTGGCCTTCGGCAGAGCGGGCTTTGAGGCGTAGCAGGTTTTCGTCGTCGGGATGCTTGGTCAACTGCGCTGCGAGGATGGAATTCGAGAAGTTCCAGTCTTTAAGCAAGGTGTCGGCGTTACCGGCCAATTCGAGGGCCACATAGGAGTCTGGATACTTTGCCAAGATATCGGCACTGATGGTCTTGAGAGACGCGCCATCCTGCACGGTTTCGTAGCCGTAACCGAGCAGGAGTCCGAGATCGAGGCGCTCCTGAGCAGTGGTGGCTTTTTCCCAATCGGTCCGGAGCGCTGGGAGCAGTTCACGAATGCCCGCATTGCCGGCTACAAGGGAGGCGGCGGCACGCAGCATGACCTTATGGTCCTGTGGGT
>JBELAI010000378.1:0-7197 GCA_049508975.1 Occallatibacter sp.
CAGCCTCAATCGCGGTGCCTTCTTCGTGGTCGTTCCATGTCTCGACCATTACGAAAGGCAGAAGATCGTCAACAGAGAAATGCTTGTGCCACAAATTAGACGTGTCCGCATAAGTCTGCCTACACCGCGGTGCTATATGCCGGTTAAGGCTCCATGACGCTTTGGCGTCATCGAAGCTGGCCCACGCACCACCGACAATAATCTTGTCAGCATACTTTGAGTGCATCGTCTCGTAGAAATTACTCAAATACTTCTCGCCCCAGTTGCTGCCATATGCTGTCCGCGTCCGTTTCGTCATACATCGCCGCGACATGAAAATCCTCTTTGCCTGCCGCAGCTTGCACCATCGCATAGCTGCGATCGATGAACGGCCCCACGTCACCGTACCAATCCACAACAAACGCAGATATTCCCTCAGACTTCGCCTTGCGAATCTGGCTGCTGATCACAGAGGGATCCTGCGAAGAATGGCCGACAGCGATGTGCTTTGGATGGCCACACCAAGTCTCGTAAAGAGCAATCGTCTCCGGCAACTGTCCCGTCGCTATATGCTTCAATGGCATAGCTTTCATCGCTTCCGGGCCAGAACACCATGGGGTAGGAGGAAAAGAAAAGGACTACCGTACTCGCACGATTGATCATTGTCTTCTTTATTAGAAGCGATGGAATTGATCTCCGTTGTGAGAAGAGAACACATGCCTCAACACAAATGGAACGTAAGCAGCCACATTGTTAGTTATCGCATCCAACTATTTATCAACGCTTTATTAGCTATCTTTCAAACTCGAACACGGTCTCCATCAGACGCTGAACCGGGGATTGAAGAGCACGGTGAATGGTTTGGCACAGAAAACGAAGACGCTGCAGGCGCGCGTTGTCTCCGGAAGCGTCGTATTGCTTTCGGGTTCGGGCCTGACGACCGCAATCAATCTCGCCTACAACATTGTAGTTGCGCGCTTCCTCGGCCCGAAAGGCTTCGGGCAGGCCACGGTCGTTTACACCATCCTCACCCTCATATCCGCAGTGACGCTTTCCTTTCAAATTGTTTCTGCAAAGTTAGTGGCACAACGAGACACTCCTGAGGGGAAATCCGCGGTTTATCGGGCCTTTCATCGCGGGGCATGGGGTTGCGGAATCTTTATAGCACTCATGCTGCTGTCGTTCCAGGGAGCCATTGCAAATTACCTTAACCTGCCGGGGGCGCATCTCATTGCGTTGCTTGCAATCGGTGCCGCTTTCTACATTCCATTAGGAACCAGGCGTGGCTACATTCAGGGCACTTACGGATTTCGCCGTCTCGCTACCAATCTTGTAGTTGAGGGAGCATTTCGGCTCGGCGGATCGGTCCTGCTGATCCTGTTAGGTGTTGGCGTAGAGGGTGTGATCGCCGCCAATGCTGCAGCGGTCGCTGCTGCATATCTTGTTTCCGGCCCCCGCCTGACGCACAGACTTCCGAATCCTCTTCGCGCGTCCTATTCGTTTCGTGAAATCTCCCAGGCCATGGTCTTCTTCTCTGGCCAAGTGCTCATCAACAACTGTGACATTGTGCTCGTGAAGCACTTCTTCCTCGCAAAGGAGGCTGGCCTTTATGCTGCCATCGCTATGGTTGGCCGAGTGATATTTGCGTTTTCCTCTTCGGTCGTAAACAGCATGTTTCCGCTCGTGGCGGGCACGCGCAATGAGGATAGAAGGGACCTCAAGGTCATAACAACGTCGCTCCTCCTGGTGCTGGGGACTGGTTCCCTGATCGCCCTCGGCTTAGGAATCGCGCCTGCATGGATCTGGACATCCCTTTTCGGGTCAGGGTTCGAGATCCCCGGAAAGTACAACCTTCCTTACCTTCTCGCTCTGTATGCAGTTACAACCATAGTCTTCTCGCTCAGCGTTGTGATCATAACGTTCGAGATGTCCTACAAGATTGCAAATACGAGTTGGATGCAACTGGCCTTCGGCGGTGTAGTCATCCTTGCCATCTCCCGCTATCATTCTTCTTTGCTTCAGGTCATCCTCGTACAGCTAGTTCTAATGGTGGTTCTCCTCATCTGTGTAGCAATCCCCTTCCTTCTCACTTTCCTAAGAAGCCCAAGAGCATTGGCGCAGGTTCGGAACTGGCAACCAGCCCGGGTAATCCGGGGAGTAACTGAGGATGAGGTAATAGCGGAGTTCCTAAGAAGTGACTTTGCCTCTCCGGTCTTTAAGGGCTACCAGGAAACACTGCACGAAATCGTTAGCGCTCCCAATCTCGACAATGCTGGCGACAATGCAAAGCGGCGAGCTCTGCTATTTATTAGGCACCTTGCCCTGTGGAAGGAGCTTCCAACCGGAACGAAGTGGTTCGAAGTCGAAATTAACGCGGCAGACCTTGGACAGATCCGGGCGTTCCCTCGTGCTCAATGGCGGCGGCTCGCACGTGGCAATTTCTCCATCACAGAAATTGCCGAAGGAATTCGCGCGAGGCAAGGAATGGTCGGCACACCATTCCTCTCGAAGATGGAGTCGATTGGGGATCGGCTTCTTCAGGAAGAACACGGATTCAGTGCAGTGATCCTGATTGGTCTTAATGTGAGAGAACCTCTAACCGTTCTGGATGGAAATCATCGCTTGGTTGCAGCAATGCTCGCATCCGAAGTAAGCCTGAACAAACTCAGATTCTTGTGCGGACTTTCGCCGCGCATGGGAGAGTGCTGCTGGTATAACACTAACTTCAGGACCCTTTTCCGGTATGGGGTCAACATTTTGGCGCGGGCTGTTCACAATCCTGAGCCCGAGCTTTTGCGAACTTTACAGAACGATGGCAAACCTGGACGAGCTGACGGCTTCTTCGATAAGAACGATGTGCGGTTCCAGGATAAAAGCGAGAGAACCTCGCTCCACGAACCCAAAGAAGAACAGACGCTAAGGCAGGATTTGGATACGGCAATCCGAGCGCGCGGAGTCACAGTTAGAGAATTGCCGGAGATGTTGACCGACAAGAAAGGAAGGTCATTCTTAAGTGGGTTGGAGGGCGAGATGGAGACAGGCTACCCGCGTATCGTCCTGGATTGTTCCAAACTTCGCCAGATGGACATTCCTGCTGTCTATCTTCTGTTGTGTTGCCTGGAGGAAGCAATGAAACGAAATGGGGACGTCAAGTTGGCATCAATGCCATCCGGAACAATGGCAATTCTCGAACTCACCGGAGCAGCTCGTCTCTTTGAACGCTTTCAGACGAATGCTGAAGCAGTAAACAGTTTCTGCCGACTTCCCTTAGAAGCTGTTTCCAAGGGTCCGGCATAATCGCCGAGGGTTTGGATTCTTGGCTGACGTCGAACCGCCGGCAAGAGAGGAACAGATGAAAATCAAGAGCAATTGGTTTAGAAGTCAAATTGCGGTTGGCATTATCTTCTTGCTGACCGTTCCGACCGCGGAACCGGAAGGAATACTGCCTCAACAACAAGCCTCAGGTCAGCGGACGCAATGCGTGTCCCCACCTCAACCTCAATCGCACGACTCTGCGAGTCAAGGCCAGACTGCGCAGCCCGTGGCTGCGCAATCGAGCACTGTGCAAACGCAAAGCAGCACCCAGACCCCGGTTGGCACAGCTGTAGCGCCTTATGAAAAGCCCATCGGTGTTGCGGCGTCCAGCCCCGCCGGCGCGGCAATTGCTCCCGGGAAACAGCGTCGCGCTCGCTCAATCCTGATCAGGGTTGCTGTGGTCGTGGGTGCCGCGGTTGCCATCGGAGCGATCGTCGCTCTTTCCCGCGCAAGCCCCAGCCGGCCGAACTGACAAATCGCCCAAGACACTCAAGGATTCTATGGAGCACACCGATGCTGGCACGCCGTAGTCGTAATGGGAGCCGAACTAACTTCGTAAGCTTTTCCGGAATTGACGGTTCTGGAAAGAGCACTCAGATTGACGCACTTTGCGGTCGGCTGGAACAGGATGGGCGGCACGTGGTCTTGATCAGGTTCTGGGACGACATAGCGAAGTTAACCGGACTCAGAGAAACGGCGGGCCACAGGATATTCAAGGGCGACAAAGGAATTGGTCATCCCTCCGCCCCAATTAATCGGCGCGACAAAAACGTGAAGTCGTGGCCAATGACCTGTTCTGGCGCCGATCTCGTCATATTCGATCGATATATCTACGACGAATTTGCGAACCTTACATTGGGAAATCCTGCGATTCGCGCATATGTCCGCGTAATCATGAAGGTCGTTCCAATTCCTGATATCAGCTATTTGCTGGATGCCGATCCAATTAATGCTCGAGCGCGAAAACCTGAATACCCGATCGAATTTCTTTATAGGAACCGACAGTCCTATCTGGACTTGAATGAATTAGTGGGTGGGATGACAGTCATCGCTCCGATGGCCGTGGAGGAAGTAAAACTGGAAGTTCTCAGGTACGCCTTGAAGTTGCCCCTTAAATCAAATCAAAACGGCCACGACATGTCAGCGGCAAGCGACGAATTCAGCCGCTGACTAGGCAAGACTGTACCAATCCTGAATCTGTCCAGCCTAATCCTTGGCATATCCCGACCTGGTTACACGAAGCTCCTGGGATGCATGTTTTAACCCTCTACCATCGATAAATGGTCAAATCGTCCACGTATGCTGTCGCGATCGCATTCGCGGGGGTCGAGCCATCTATTTGAAAGTTGGTTAGCAACGCAGGCGCCCATCCCAGTGCGAAGGCAGACGGCACAGTCACGTTCAGGGCCGATTGCGCACCATCAAGCCAAACAGACTGATAAGTAACATTGCCTGAACCATCGCGAGAATAACTGACTTGCACATGATGCCATGTGTTTGTAATCCACTGACGCGGGTTGCAACTCGCTTTTGAGTGGAGCCACGCGTCTACAGGCCTTGTAGGAGTTCCAGAATTCGCGGTGAAATCCCACGTGCCTGACCAGCCATCACACTGGAATCCATAGATTACCGTCTCTCCATTTGGCATTACCTGGTTCATATCCATTTCCAAATTGGCAATGGACGTGGAGGGGTAAGGGAGGTAAATCCATACATCGTAGAAAAAGTTAGTCGAAGTCGTATCGTCCCCGAACAACACATCAAAACGCTGGTCACCATAATTCGAGTAATTGCTGACAAACTTGCGTGCGTTTCCACTGCGCGATGGCGAGTTGACGAGGCTCATTGACCCAATCGAACCACCGCCCCCTCCCTCGTCATGCTGCGCCACCCAGTTGCTTAGAATCTGTAAACCACTGGTGCTTTCTGCTCCTGAAGGAATCATAGGAGTGGACGGCGCACTCTCGACTGTGATGGTGATATCCGTGACGCAAGCAGAACCGGCATCACCCCACGCCTTGACATGCAGGGTATGCGTTCCGATCCCCGACGCGATTTGGGTCTGCACCGCCGTACCCTTCACAATTGTTGTATCAGAGCTGTTGTCAAGCGAATAGCCCATGGCTGCAGTGTCTTGAGATGAGCAACTCAAAGCGTTCGCGGAAAGAACAAATGGCGAACCCACCACGGCGCCGCTAGCAGGACTGTTGACAGTCACGGAGGCGAACGTGGGCGTCGCGAAAGTCGCAAAGATCAGAGTCGAGTAAAAGAATGCCTTCATCATTTTCCCTTCAAATCGCCCATTGAAACCCCGTCATGGTCCGTGGACACAGATGAGCATCACGCTCTTCCGCGGTCATTCCCCTTATCGGCTAAACTCGGTTGTTGTATCATGAAGCTAATTCCAGCTTCGTCACGCAACAGTGCAAGTCGAGCAGGACTCCCAAAGCCCTGCATAACAGTTCAGGGGAAAGTGCGTACTTAAGTGCGTCGCGCCGGCACCCAGTTGATCGAAATAACCTCGTTGATCCTGATGGCACCTTCTTGTTCGCGCAAGAAATCCTTACGAAGTCCTTTGTCTACTTCGTCAATAGTAAAGGAAAGCGTCTCAAGCAAACCCAAGGCGAGACCCAAATAAATTGGGCGAAGGAAACCTAACAGGCATTCTTTCGCTTGTGCGAATGAATGCAAACTTTCAATCGAGGTGTCCACCAAGGTTCGTAACTCTACACCTTGACTGGGACAATCCACTGAATATCTGTATAGATCAGTACACTTATTATGAGCGGAAAGAATCGTTTGTCAATTAAATTTCAACGAAAGTGTAAACTGGATGCAACCATTTGCGGCACGCAAGATCTACTCAACTTATGAAATCACTTCTGTGAAGATTGCAACGAATGGGCTTAGGCCAGTTGCGAAGCTGCATTGGCGTGACCCATCTCATACTAAACTCACGTCCTGGCATCACTAAAGTTGTAGTCCGCAGGCCCAATTCTCGAACGCACGCACTCTACGATTTCGCCTCAGGTTTTCGTGCAAGTTCTCTCGGCGATTTCGAGGCATTTAGCTGTCTGTAGAGTTTCAGCGAAGCATCTTTCTTATGCCAAAGAGACGAAACCTGCATCTCGACAATTTAAGGTAAGTGAGCAAGAAAAACACTTTTCGTTGACCTACTAAGTATTAGATTATTGGTATCGCCAAATGCGCATCCGAGATATCGGACAGTGGACATCGCGTTCGGAGCGCCTGAACGCAAATTGTGGGCGCGCCCCAAATGCAACAGAGGACAGCGATCGATGAACGGAAACGCTCACCTATACGCCACAACATTCGTAAGTTCCTGTTGAGTGCTTTGACCGAACGGTAGCTTACTTGCATCAAAAAACAAGGTGCTGGCAATATGTTCGATTCGCCGACGCAATAAACGTCATGGATGGCTACAGCTATGCTACCTGGACTCCTCCGCCCGCGATTTCCAGTCCTTTTGCTTGCGGCTCTCCTGTGCGCAGCATTCTCGTCGACCACCAATGCGGCATCCTGCAAAACGCAATCGCAAATGACATCAGCACAGCGCGATTCCCTGTTGAACGCAGCGCGTGCGATGATTGAGGAAGCGCAGAGTGGGGACTTACAAGGTCTTCGGGCCAACACAATTCCCGCGGTCGCGGCGGACTTCGGCGGAATCTCCGCTTCCATTGACACTTTGAAACCACTCGTGCAGCAGGCGACAATTACGGTTGATAGCCTTTATGTACTGGACGCTTCGGCCGAGCCAGCGGGCGTTGCTCGCACAGATTTCTATTGTGGAACGCCCGTTGTGGTATTAAACTTCACCGATCTTCCCCCAGCCAGTTATGCACTTGTTATTCTGCATGCTACCGGTATACCAAATCCGCAGCA
>JBELAI010000379.1:0-4059 GCA_049508975.1 Occallatibacter sp.
GTCATGCTGACCTTCTTGCCGCCGGCAAAGATCTCATGACGCCCATGCTCCTCATACCACTTGGTAAGCGTAGCCGTCATGTGCATCTTCTCGATAATGTTTCTCCAGCCCACCCCCGTGTTATACGCGCAGAAGCTGATCTCCCCCTCTTGCGTCGCATACGGAATGATGCACTGCTCGGTGCGCCTGAAGTCGTAGTTGAACAGATCTTGGAACCACATCCCCGCGATAAACAGGAAGTTCCAGCGGTCCTGGCGGCGCAGCTTGATGTCTTCCATTGTGCGGTCGCCTTTGACGCTGCCGTAGTTCTTGCCGGTAGCGTTGAAGGTCTTATCCATCTTCTTCATCATGTCCGTGATCTTGAAGTGGGTCGGCGACTGGAACGGATCGTAATTCCGCATCAGCGAAATCCCCAGTCCCAAAGTGGAGAGGAACTTGCCGCGAGCAGCATCGTTGATCTTGGCCAGATCCTTGGCCACCGTCCCCATGTCGAGGAAGGCCGTCACGGGTGCCGATTCCTTCGTTTCCTTATCGATCATCAGCGCCATGCCGATGCCGCAATTAGGATGGCAACCGCAAGAAAGCTGCCCCCACTCCGCTGTGGGCCCATGAATAAGATCGGCCCAGTCAGAGAAGGTGCTCATAAAGCTGATCGGGAACCAGTCACGCTCCGGCTCGCCAATGCCAACCTGCTTCTTGATGTCGTGCGCCATGTGGCTTAACGTATATCTCTGCGCCAGGCGGCGCTCGTCCGTAATATCCTCATCGCGGCCCGTGAAGCTGACCGGCTGGAAGCTGAGGAAGCTGATCTTCTTCGGATTGTCCAGCGCGAACTGGATAATATGCCCAACCTGCTCGTTGTTGATGCCGTTGATGATCGTCGTCACCGGAACGATATCCACACCGGCTTCATGCAGATTGTTAATCGCCTGCAGCTTTACGTCGAACAGGTTGCCGACCTTGCGGTGCGAGTTGGCCGCATTGCCGATGCCGTCAAACTGAAGATAGACATAGCGAAGTCCGGCCTCGGCCGCGGCGCGGCAAAGCTCCTTGCTCTTTGCGAATTCAATCCCGTTCGAAGCCGCCTGAACCGAGTTGTAGCCAACCTTGCGCGAGTAGGCGACAGCGTCAAGGAAGTAAGGCGACAGGGTCGGTTCTCCACCCGAGAACTGCACGCTCATCTGCCGCTTCGGCTTGATCGTAATGGCGTTGTCGAGCATCGTCTTGATCTCGTCCCATGTGAGCTCGTGGACGAACCCAACCTGGTTCGCATCCATGAAGCAGGGATCGCACATCATGTTGCAGCGGTTGGTCAGGTCGATCGTGAGCACAGAGCCGCGCCCGTGCGTCACAGTCGAAGTCCCGTGATTGTGCAGCTTCTCGTCGTTATGGGCCCGCATGTCGCGGCCGGGGAAGCTCTCTTCCAGATGCTTGAAAAACTTGGTATCGATCGACATCACGTCTTCAAAGTGCCCATGCTTGGGGCAGTCCTTCACCATCAGGATCTGGCCATCGCGCTCGATGATCTGGGCCTTGATTTCGCCGACTTTTTCATTCAGCAGGACTTCATGAGGCAACTTGCCGTCGAGAATCTGCTTGCGGATCTCCGGCACGCACTTCGGACAAAGCGAGTCCGTAGTCCGCGGCCATCCAAGGGGCGGCTTTTCCTTCTGCCAGCTTTTCTGCAGGGGCTTATCGGACCACTTCGGCGTGAAAGACGGGTTCGGGCTGATGCGGTTGAGCCGCTCATAAACCACCCACGCACCTTTGGCCGCGTAGACGGCTGCTTTTTCGACATACTTAATCGCTTTGGGCATCTTGTTGCGGTCTCCTCATATCTTTGGATGAAATCGCCGGCTCGTGGTCGCTCGGCCCTGGCCGTAATTTCAGGTCGTAAGTGCTTGGCCTGAAACGGCAAGAGTAGGTTAACCGTCAGGGCCAGTCAACCCAACGAAGGTGCAGCGAACGGCGGAATGAGTAGCTGAATGGGGATTTCGCGGCAGTGAATGGGTGGGTCGCAGGCAAGCCAGTTATCTGAAAGTCCCGTCGAGGTTTAGAGTCTCCACCCGGTTGGACTGGACGGTTCCAGCCGGGTTAAAAATAATCCACCTTCGAAACAGCCGTCCCCCGGCTTCGCCGACCCGCACAGACCTGAGACCTATGTCGACCAATGGCGGGTGGCCACGGGCCTCGGTGACTTTTCTCAACCCAGATGAGGGTGCCACCTCGCATTTGGGGACCGGTGATGACAGTCAGGTGCACCAGGTCTCGTTTCCGGCGGGTCGCCCACCCTTTCCCAGCCCTTGACGTGGATGTCCCATCCTTCAATTCCTTCTAAATGCATTTGGCGGAAGGGTGGGAGAGCACATCCCTCAATCCTGCGATCGGGCGGTCGTTCAAGGTCTCACCGGCCAGGAAGACCGGGTGCCCCAGTGCCTGTCCTGAGCTTGTCGAAGGATCTGGCCTTTCAGACCTGGGATTCGTATGTCCCACCTAGGCCGATTGCCGAGGTCAGATTGCGGGACTTCTCGAATCCCACGTCTCCGCAAGGCGAGACATGGGCCACCCAATCATTTCGGGAAGGGCAAATCGGGTCCCCTGCCAGCGGAAAAAGCAGCCCGGAAGCAAACACAGCCAACCCGGGAAACAGTCTCCAGTTTTTTCCCCGAAGTTTGCAGTCTGATTCGATCCAAACGCGCACAATCGATTCATGGCCTCCAAACTTAGGTCCATCGGCTGCCGGGCAAAAGAGCAAGAACTAGACGACTACTGTCCCGCCGCATCCGTCTTAGCAACCTGGTTGATAATCTGCTGGATCAGCACCACGCGCACGTGGATCTTTCGCGCCACGTCAGGAATAAACTCGGTGACGAAATTGTCGACAGGAGCCAGAGCCAAACCGGCGGCGTAGCGCTCCGCGCTGGCGGTCATGCGGGTGGCGCGGCCCGGAACATAGAGGTTGCCAATCTCGTCGTCGACCGCAAAACCGACAACGTCGGCGTAATTCACCATACCTTCTCCGTTGTCCCCTTGCGTCCACAAAACCTGATAAAGGCAATGCGCGATGCGGCGCTTGATGCTGGCAGTAGGCATGCGATGGTAGTGCGGGTCCTGGTGCACGATCGAGGGAATCAGAAACGTACTGATGAACTCGCCCGTCATGTCCTGCGCATAGCTGACGCCGACGTAGCGCCCGAATCCAGTCATTCCCGGTCCGTAGGCCGAGTGCGAATCCGACCCCACGGCAATCGCGGAGCTACCGAGAATAGTGACCGTATTAAACGGATCGGCTAAATTGCGCACGGCGAGCCAAGCCTTCTCTTTGGGAGTCATGGGCTTTACCTGCGGGCCATCGAGAAAGCGCGCGTACCAATTAATGATGGGGAGTTTCTTGAGGACAGGCAATTGAGTGATGAAGCTTCCGGATACGGAACATGGAGTCAGCCTCGCACCCAGCTTGGCGTCGCTATCGAGAGCGGCTTCTGCATCCGGTCCAGCGATCGCCGTGGCTGCCCCGGTTGCGGCCTGGTCCCCTGCGTCGCCGAGGGCCGCTGTTGACGCGGCAAAGGCGACGCCCACGCTGGCCCTCTTCACCAAACACGGAGTTGGTGCGGGCGTGCCAGCTTGGGGCTGAGCTTGCGGTTGAGGGGATTCCGGCAGTTCCGGATTTGCATCGGAACTTTCTGCCATTCCAGCGAACGTGGGTCTTGCGAACAAAATGCTCATCGCCACAAGCAAGGCCAGCCTGGTAAGCGACAGGGGACTCATCCTTAGATTGGATGCCAACCTCGCCTCGTCGTCGCTACCAGAATGGTTCTGCAAGAAGCCAGATCCTCTTCCGTCAGGGCAAATGCATCCATTAATGATAAGACTTCCGGATTCGGGCATCGGGAGCGACGCCTGAACTTCCACTTTCCCAGTCTGATTCTGGTGTTGAAAGAAAGGCTATATACGCAATCCCCAATCCAAACTTCCGGATGTCCAATGATAGAAACTCCCCGAACACGGGGATAGTGACCATCGGGGCACGTCCCCCGTTTGCACCATTGACGCTGATCG
>JBELAI010000038.1:0-34891 GCA_049508975.1 Occallatibacter sp.
AGTTCCGCAACGATCTCCGCCGCGGCTACTCTCGCTTTGTCGGCCTGGTCGGGCGGGAAGCTGATGGCGCCTACGCGGGCGTGGCCGCCACCGCCGTAGCGCTCGCATACCGCGGCCAGGTTCACCATCTTGTCGGGGTCGGCTTTGGTCCAGGGATTGGAGCCGACAGCCACCTTGGTACGGAAACTGGATTTCGAGAGGCCTATGGAGTAGGTGGCCCTGGGATACAGGTAATAGGGAATGAACTTGTTGAAGCCTTCCAGCGTGTGATCCGTGATGTCGAAGAAGATGGTTCCGTCACGTTCTTCGGCGCGGCTCTTTATCAGGGCCAGCGCTTCCTGGTGGCGTTCCAAAAGCGGAGGAAGCAGTTCCGCCACAAACGGCTGCTGCAGAACTTCGGCCAGCGGCAGCTCTGTTAAAAGCGGGATCAGGCGGGGGATAAAGGCGGGGTCCTGGGTGGACTCGATGATCAGGGTCAGCTTCATGGCCGGAGCTGCCATTTCGACTGCGGATTCGGGGCTTTCGTACTGTGCTCCGTCGACGATGTCAGCCCAGTGAATCAGCTCGGCCACAGGGGCGGTGTCGAATCCAAACTCGGTCGCGGCGATGTGAGCCAGAAAGCTGGTGCACGAGGTGTAATTGGGATCGAAGAACTTGCGCTTGCTGCAGGCCGCGTCCTGTTTGCAGTCAAGAAAGCTCTGCTGGTCTTTGGGGGTGAGAAACGCGGAGAGATGATGATCGAACCACCAGGTGATTTTGGGCGAAGAGGAGTATTTGAAGTCCACAATTGCGTTCTCGTCGCCGGTGAATTCGGCCTCGTCGAACAGGGCGCCGGCGCGATGAACCAGGCCGTGATACTCATAGGTAGCGCCGTGGTCGATGCACTCGCGGTGGAAGCGCGTGAAGAGCGAGGCTGAGCAGGCTCCGTCAAAGCATTTATCGTGGTAGAAGACGCGAACCCGCAAAACGTACACTCCTTGTAGATAAAAAATGAATAACGTGAACTGTTAAGCATCAAGGGCTTGGCTTACTATGTCAAGGCTTGGAAGGTTCTTCAGGTGCGCTCGGAGCCACCCGAGTTGTCCGATTGCGGACGCAAGTTTCCAAATGCGAACAAACAGGGGATGGGCCATTGCCGGTTGTTCTCTCTCATATCTCCTGAAATCAACCACTTGCCGATAACATCGATCTGGGCATCGAATTGCGCTATCGTTGGTAGGATTAACACCGCGATTTTTGGGCCTTTGGAGGATTCCGTGCGAACTTTTCTGCAGAATTTGTTACAGGATCTGCAATACGCCATTCGCCAGTTGTGGAAGGCGCCGGGATTCACCATCACCGCGGTGCTCACGCTGACCATCGGAATCGGAGCGAACACGGCGGGCTTCAGCATCATGGATGCGGTGATTTTCCGTCCACTGGCGGTACCTGACCTGAAGCAGGTGGTAGTGCTCTACGAGCAGAAGAACCACGGCGACGACCAGCAGGTTGCCCTGGCGAATTTTGCCGACTGGCAGCGACAGAGCCGGTCGTTTGAAGAGCTGGCTGCCTACAGCGATTCTCACATGAGTCTGACCGGGGCCGGGGATGCCTCGCAGGTGTGGACCGAAGTAACGTCTCCTTCCTTCTTCAGCGTGTTAAAGACCGGCGCGCTGCTCGGGCGGGTGTTCGACAAGAGTGAGACTCAACCAGGCAACAACAGCGTGGCTGTGTTGAGCTTCCCTTTCTGGAAATCGCATTTCGGAAACGACCCCGGCGTGGTCGGCCGCACAATCGAGCTGGATCAGCATGCATACACCATCATCGGAGTTATGCCGAAAACGATGCAGTACCCATCGCGCGCCGACCTGTACATTCCCATGGCGCAGACGGACGCGCTGCTCGCGAACCGGGTTGCGCACGACTACATGGTGATAGGCCGATTGCACAAAGGGATCACGCCGGGGCAGGCGCAAGCCGACCTGAATACCATCGCAGAGCATGAGGCGCGCGCTTATCCGGAAACTAACTTTGGATGGCGTGTCAAGGTGGCGACGCTGCTTTCCGACATCAACGGCGAATATACGCCGCTTTACTTCAACCTCATGCAGGGCGCGACGCTGTTTGTTTTGCTGGTGGTTTGTGCAAACATCGCGAATCTGCAACTTGCGCGGGGCATTGCGCGGCGTCCGGAGATTGCCATGCGCACTGCACTGGGCGCGAGTCGCGGACGGTTGCTGCGGCAGTTGCTGACGGAGAACATTCTGCTGGGGCTGGTGGGCGGCGCGGGCGGAGTTGCCTTCGGTTTTGTGGACATGCGCATCAACCAGATCGCGATGCCGGAGCGGGTGATGCGCTTCATGGCCGGCTGGTCCAATATCTCGTTGAACGGGCGCACGCTGGCATATTCGCTGCTGCTCGCGGTGGGTGCCGGCGTCGTATCGGGGTTTGCGCCGGCTCTGGCGGCGCTGCGCGTGAATCTTGTAGATCAGCTCAAGTCCGGATCGCGGGCCGTGATGGGCTCCGGGCGCAGCCACAAACTCAGGAACATTCTGGCGGTGTCGCAAATCGCGCTGGCGGTGGCGCTGGTGATTGGCGCATCCCTGATGAGCAAAGGGATGCTGGGAATGATGCACCAGACCGACCCATACAATCCGACCCACACGCTCACCTTCAGAGTGCATCTGCCCGAGAAACGCTACGACTCGCCCCTCAAGCTCGCTGCATGGTACGACCAAAGTCTGGCCCGGCTGCGCGCGCTGCCGGGAGTGGAGAGCGCCGAGGTGACAGGCGCTCTGCCGCACAGCGACGACGGCTGGGTTGACGACGCGCAGGTCGAGAATCGCCCGCTCGCTCCCGGTCAATCCCGCACTGCGCTGCGGCTGCCGGTGAGCGCGGGCTACTTTAGCGCCTTCCACGTCGGGCTGGTCTCGGGCCGCCTTTTCAGTGCAGGCGACGACCTGCGGTCGCAGCCCGTCGCAGTAGTGAGCCGGTCCTTTGCAGCGCAATATTTTCCTGGGGAAGAGCCGCTCGGCAAACACATCCGCATGGGTACGGCCGGCGCGGGTCAGACTCCCTGGCTGACCATTGTTGGAGTCGTTGAAGAAACCACATATTCTCTGTGGCTGAAGGAGCGGCCTGCCGCGGTTTATATGAGTACTGCGCAGGTTCCGCCGGATGAGATCACGTATGCGATCAAAACCACCGGCGACCCGCTAAGCCTTGCGCCGGCGGTGCGCAAGTCGCTCGCGGCACTGGACCCGGCACTGCCACTGAACATTCTCGAGACGTACGCGGCATATACCCATGAAGAGCTCACCGGGATGTTCTATATTGCGTCGCTGCTTGGTTTCGACGCCTTCATCGCGCTGCTGCTTGCTGCCGTGGGTATCTTCGGTGTGATGGCGAACCTGGTTGGCGAACGGACACGCGAGATCGGCGTCCGACTGGCCTTGGGTGCGCAGCGGGAAGATGTGCTGCGGATGATTCTGCGGCGCGCGGGATGGCTGACCGGCATCGGAGTTTGCGCCGGGCTGGTGCTGGCCTTTGGGCTGGCGCATGGGGTCGCGAACCTGCTGTACGAGGTCAGCCCCAACGATCCGGTGATCTTCGGGTCGATTACCTTGACCATCACCGCAATTGCGTTGCTGGCGAGCTGGATGCCGGCGCGAAGGGCGTCGGGGATCGATCCGATGGTGGCGTTGCGGGACGAGTAGCCCCGCGGCAGGCATCAACGCGCCTTTCGCAAAGCTCTTCGGCTATAAGAACAGTTGCAGCTCGTTTTTCTGAGTTGTAATACATTGCAATATGCGGTAGTATTCCGTATTATGAGTTCTCCACGGACTATCAGCTTCCGTATTGCCCCCGAGAAGGTTGCTCAGCTTGACTCTATCGCCAAAGCTATGGATCGTGACCGCAGCTATCTGCTGAACGAAGCTGTCGAGGTCTATCTGAGCGAACAGCAACGATATATGGCAATGGTTGAAGAAGGTCTTGAAGCGTCGCGGAAAGGCGAACTAATCGACCACGAGGATGTCGGCAGGATGATCGATTCGTGGATAGAGGAAAGGGCTGGCGGAAAGTCTGGCGAAAGATCCATCCAGAGTCAAGCAGGATTGGAGAAAGCTTGAGAGTCCGCTGGACAATGCCTGCAGTAAACCAGCTACAGGGTTTATTTGATTACATCTCAGAAGGGAATCCTGCTGCTGCTGGGCGCATCGTTCGCCGCATTCACGAGGCAATCCTTCGCACTGCGCGGATGCCTAATGCCGGCAGAATTGGGCGGGTTCCAGGGACGCGCGAAATCACTGTCTCTCGCACTCCTTACGTAATTGCCTATCGCATCGTAGAAAACATGATTCACGTGCTTGCGATTCTTCACGGAGCCCAGGAGTGGCCCGAGTCGTTCGAACCTCCCAGTTCCTCGTAAGTTTTTCCCATGGGACCTTTAATCCCTGTAGAATCCTGGCAAAGGAAATCTGCAATCTTTGGAAAGAGGCTCCGTGAATCCCACTGATCCTGAGGTGCCAGAGGCACAAACTGCGCAGCCGGAAGCGCCCGTCGCTCAGGTAGCCCATGACATTTCGCCTGCGGCTGGACCAACCCCAGTCGAGGCACAGCCCGCGGAAACGCGCTTTCTGCTTTGGATCCTGCTTGGGAAGCAAGGGCTGCGCGCAGGGTGGTCGATCGCGCTCTTTATCATTCTCACTGCTCTGTTCATCGCATTTATGGGGGCTGTTTTTCTCAAGCTTCACCTGATCGACATGAAGGCCCAGAACTTCACTGCCCAGTCAGTGCTTTTTAACGAATTGCTCCAGGTGCTGGGCATCGCCGTAGCAGCGGCAATTGTGGCATTGATTGAGCGCCGGCGAGGCAACCTGCTGGCATTCAATCTAATGGGGCCGCACCGCACGCTGCGATTCATTGAGGGACTGGTCGCCGGTTTCGCCGCTCTTTCTTTGCTCATCGGGGCGCTGGCGTGGGGCCATTGGATTACGTTTGGACCGATTGCGCTGAGCGGGACGCAGATCTTCAAGTTTGCCGGGCTGTGGGGCATCGCGTTCCTGATCGTTGGCTTTACCGAAGAGGGCATGTTTCGCTGCTACTTGCAATTCACACTGACGCGCGGCATCAATTTCTGGTGGGCGCTGGGCATTGTCGGGCTCGTCTGCGCAGACCTGCTGCTGAGGGGTACGGCGAACGGCATCTGGGGCGTCTGCATCATTGCGTTGCTTGGCCTTGTGCCTTGCCTGCTGCTCCATCTGAACAAAGTGGAAGGGTCCAACTTCTGGCAGGCGGCCTGGGTTACTTCTACTCTTTTCGGGCTCGTTCACACCGGGAACAAAGGCGAGAACTGGATTGGCATTTTTGCCGCTGCGGCCATCGGCTTTGTGTTTGTAGTTAGCATCCGCGTGACCGGCTCCGCATGGTGGGCCATTGGCTGCCATGCGGCATGGGACTGGGGGCTTACCTATTTCTACGGTGCTGCGGACAGCGGCAATGTTGCCACCGGGCATTACCTCACCTCATCTCCTACCGGCGATGTCTTCTGGAGCGGTGGCTTGGATGGGCCGGAGGGAAGCTTGCTGGTAATTGGAGCGATCCTGCTGCTGCTGGCGTTGCTGGTGGTTGTGTACCGCCGCAGGAAGCCCGCGTTGATTGCCTCCTCAACCGCGGAGCTGACCGCAGGATAAACGATGCGGCTATGGCTCAATCGAACCGGTGAAGTGTCTCTGCGCGAGCAGCTGATTACGCAGGTGACGTTGGCTATTCTTTGCAAGGAAATGCTGCCGGGGCAACGGCTGCCGAGTACGCGCGACCTGGCCCGCCGGTTCAACATCCACGCGAATACGGCGAGCGCCGCTTACCGCGAATTGGAGCGGCAGGGATGGCTGGAGTTCCGTCACGGCAGCGGGGTTTATGTGCGGGCGAGCCAGCCTGCGCTCCCCATTGCACCGGAGATGGCGGTCGATCAGATCATTGGCGAGCTGGTGGCCAAGGCGCGCAAACGAGGCGCTACAGAAGCGCTGGTGAGGAACCGGCTGCGGCGCTGGCTTTCGCTGGAACCGCCGTCGCGCTGGCTGGTGATTGAGCCCGATCCGGAGTTGGGCAAGATTGTCATCCGCGAGATGTCGCAGGCGCTGGAATTGCCCATCACGACGTGCACTCCTGACGAATGCGCAAACCCGGTCATCCTTTCGGGATCGATGCCCGTGGTACTGCCGAGCAAAGCGGCGGCGGTGCGCAAGCTGCTGCCGGCGGGGACGGAGCTGACGACCCTGCAGGTGCATCCCGTTGCTCCGGAACTGCAGGGCTACCTGAAGCGGTATCTGCCGGAGCATGCGACTGACCTGATCGGCATCGCGTCGCGCTGGTCTGAGTTTCAGCGGATTGCGCGGACGATGTTGATTGCCGCAGGACTTGCTCCGGAGAGCCTGTTGGTGTGCGACCCGACGCGGGCTGGATGGAGACGAGGACTGGAGGCAACTACGGGCGTCGTCTGCGATTCCGTGACGGCGCTGGAGTTGCCGGCAGGAGTGTTCCCGATGCTGTTCAGTCTGCTGGACGAGGCTTCGATTGCGCCGCTCAAAGCAATGGAGAACACGCTCGCGGGGAACGAAACCGGCCTGCCCGCATAGCTTCAAGCATGTGACACCCGCGAAACTGTCCCAATCACCATTTTCTGCGAATGAAGCCTGCTTCATGCTTCCTTGGGGTGCAGAAATGATCGCCAGAATCCTCCAATCCACACTTTGTCTTTGCCTGTCGCCGCTGCTGGTGGCCCAGCAGGTCCAGCAAGGCTCTGCGCCCAAAACGACCACCTATCCCTGTGAGACAGCTCCTGCATTGCGATCTCTACCCGCATTGGCAGCCATACCCGACAACACAAAGATCAAACTGGGCACAGTGTCGACTGGGACGCCCGGCGACTCCATCCGATTTGCGGTGGTCAACGATGTGGTGGTCGACGGAGTCGTCAGGATTCCCGCAGGTACATGGGTGGATGGAGTCGTTTCCGATACGAAGCGCGGGTCACATCGTTTGGACCGCGATGGACAGGTCACGGTCCGGGCACGGGACCTGAGGTCTGGAAAGGCCATCGGGGTTCGCTTGGCGGAAGAGCGCGACAATGGCTCGGCTGGACCCCAGCTCACCACCCCCCTCATCGTTGGGGGGCTCATTTTGACTGCTGTGGCAATTCTCGCGCTCATTGGCGGCAAGAGTTGATCCGGGCGGCTGAGACAATTCATGGCGTCTGCGTTGGCACCGGCGTTATGCTGTTCATAGCCGATGCTCAAAGCCAACTCACCTAATCCCGCATATTCTCGCCTTCCTGGTCAGCCGCCGCGCGGACGCAAACGCCGCTGGCCGCGTATTGTTCTGCGGACTCTCGCCATCTTCCTTGTGGTGTTGGTGGTGGCGGTCGTGTGTGGGGTGTTCTGGCTGCGCGGAGCGGAAAAGACCGCGCTGCCGGTGCTCGATGGGCAGCTGCATGTGGCCGGCCTATCCGCGCCTGTAACCGTGCGCCGCGATGGCCACGGAGTGCCCCACATTGAAGCCGCCAACCAGGGCGACCTGTTCCTGGCACAGGGATACGTTACGGCACAGGACCGGCTGTGGCAGATGGACGCGCTGCGGCGCAATGCGAATGGTGAACTTGCCGAGGTAATGGGGCCCTCGCTGGTGAAGCACGACAAGGCGCAACGGGTTTACCAGATGCGCATCTCCGCACAGCGCATTTATGACAATCTATCTCCGACGGAACGCGCACCGTTGGATGACTACGCTCGGGGCGTCAATCTGTTCATCGCGCAGCACCAGGATTCCCTTCCGGCGGAGTTTCGGCTCCTGCACTATCGCCCGCAACCGTGGAAGGGCGTGGACTCCATCAGCATTGGCGCGGCCATGATGGCGCAGACGCTGGACGACCACTGGTATGCGAAGCTGGCCCGCGACCACATCCGGGGAATTCTGCACAACCCGAAACTTGAGGCCGATCTGTATCCGGTTGGTTCGTGGCGCGATCATCCACCGACCGGAACCGTGGTGGACCTGAGCCAGCCGCAACCGGCGCCGGCTGCGAAGAAAGATTCCGACGACGACGATGACGATGACCGGTCGCAGGCGAGCGTAAGCGGGGAAGACCTGAAGGCGCTGCGTGACTCGCTTGGGCTCTCTAGTTGTGCGGGATGCAATCCGGGGTCGAATGAATGGGTGATTGCCGGAACGCATACGGCAAGCGGCAAGCCGATGCTGTCGAACGATATGCACCTGGGCCTGACGGAGCCGAATATCTGGTTCATGGCCGATCTGAGCGCGCCGGGGTTTCACGCCGAGGGAGTTACGCTGCCGGGTGTACCATTTGTCATTGCCGGGCATAATGAACACGTGGCGTGGGGCTTCACCGCGCTTTATGCGGACGTGCAGGACCTCTATTGGGAAAAGCTCGACGGCAAGGGAAGTTACCAGGCTGCGGATGGTTCCTTCAAGCCGCTCGTCGTGGATCATGAGGTGATTCATGTACGGGGGGGCAAGGATGTTCAACTCGATGTGCAATTTACCGCGCACGGGCCGCTGCTGAACCCGATCTTCAGTTACGAGAAGCGGCCCTTCTCACTGAAGTGGACGCTGCATGACCCAGCTCTGAAAGGCCTGCCAATCTACCGGCTGGACACGGCATCGAGTTGCAGGGAGTTGACGACCGCGTTGGCTGATTGGAACTTGCCCACACTCAGTGTGGTCTATTCGGACGACCAGGGACATATCGCTTACCATGCTGTGGGGCGAGTACCGCTCCGGCCGGCGGGGTTGGCGGGCGTGCCGATTCGAGACGCGGCACACGAGTGGCAGGGCTACATTGGCTTTGACGATATGCCCAGTTCTTTCGATCCGCCTTCCGGATTTCTGGCGACAGCCAACTCGCGTGTAACCACGGAGAGTTCTCCGCACCCAATTACGCTGGAATGGGCCGATCCGTATCGGGCGCAGCGCATCTACAAGGCGCTGCAGGGGCGCGACAAGCTAACGCCGAAAGACATGCTGGCGGTGCAGACGGATATCTACAGCGAAGTGGACCAGGAGATCGGGCACAGGCTGGCTTACGCGATTGATCACACGCCAGGCTCCGACGAGCGGTTGCGCAAAGCCGCGGACCTCATGCGCAGCTGGGATGGGCGCTTGACGACCGACTCTGCCGCAGCGTCGATTGTGACCAAGACACGGTATGCATTCTGGCCCCTGATTCTCGATGCGAAGCTCGGCAAGGATGCGGAATGGTACTTGTGGTCCACTTCGAATTTTGCCGAGGAAGAGATCGTCATGCACGGCAATGCTGACTGGCTACCCTCGACGTATAAGAATTGGGACGCGCTGCTGACCGCGGCCGTGCGCAAGGGGATGGATGACGGCAAGGCGCCTGGAGATGTGGCTGTCTGGCGTTATGGAAGCTGGCACGTGGTGGATATTGAGCATCCGCTGGCGCCCTTTCTGCCCATCATTAGCCGGATTGCAGGAACCGGACCGCAACCCCTGAGCGGAGACACCACAACGGTCAAACAGGTAGGCCAGGCCTTCGGACCCTCGCAACGGTTCACGATCGATTGGAGCGACGTGGACGGCTCGACACAAGACATTGTTCTGGGCCAGAGCGGCGACCCTTACAGCCCGTATTTCAAAGACCAGTGGAACGACTACTACGGCGGAAGCACCTTTGCATTTCCGTTTAGTACGCAAGCTGTCGCGGCGCAGACTCGGCACACGCTGCAACTGCTTCCATGAACCTGCCGTCCCCATATAATTGGCGCCGTTTTCTGGGCCCTGCCCTGATTCTGTTGGCTGCGGCGGTGGCCACGGCGCCGATTCTGCTGCACGGTTCATTCTGCGGAGACGACTTCGAGTTCCACGTCGTCTCGTGGTTTGACACCCAGCAGAATTGGCGGCACGGAATCTTCTTTTCGCATTGGATGACGACTGCCAACTACGGCGCGGGGGAACCAAGGTTCATTTTTTACCCGCCCCTGATCAGGTTGGCTGGCGCGGCTCTGGGCTTTGTTGTGCCGTGGCAGTTTGTTCCGATTGTAATGGTTTTTCTGCTGCTGGCCGGCACAGGTCTCGGCACACGCGCGCTCGCATTGGAAGTCTTTCCCGACGCGCAGGCTACGCTGGCGGGCTGCGCGGCTCTTTTTTCTGGTTTTGCTCTTTTCACCGCGTATGAGCGGACGGCGTTTGCGGAGCTCACGGGCGGGTTCTGGATTCCGCTACTCCTTCGAGCTGCCCTGCGCGATCGCAATCCATCGGGTGGGCTGTGGCGTCGGGCGTTGGACGGATCTACTTTGCCGATGGCGCTGCTGTTTGCTGGAGCGTGGATTTCGAACGGACCGGCAGCCGTGATGGCGAGTTATCTGATCGCGGCTGTGGCGCTGATGGCTTCCCTTCTCTGCCGGTCGTGGGCGCCGTTTTTGCGTGCTTCGATTGCCGCTGGATTGGGGATGGCGTTACCGGCGTTCTATCTGATTCCCGCTGCATGGGAGCAGAGATGGGCCGATCTGCAATCGGCCATCGACTATCCCGTCTTCAACATTGAAAACAACTGGCTCTTCTCGCACCACAACGACCCAGTGCTCGCGCGCTTCGGGATGGTCCTCGATCGCGCCTCTATCCTGGCGGCAACCATGATTGGCGTTGCGCTGGTGGGGCTGGCGGTTTTCTTATTGCGCGCTCGAATGCGGGGATTGAAACTCGCGCCTCTCTCCGAAAAACTCCGTTGGTGGATTCCCCTGGCGCTGATTCCTCTCGTGGTTCTCTTTCTTCAGTTCCCCGTTTCCCTGCCCGTGTGGAATCTTCTACCCAAGCTTCGGTTCTTGCAATATCCGTGGCGCTGGACTCTGGTGGTAGAGGCGCCGATGGCGCTCTTCTTTGCGGCGGCCGTTTGGCCCGCGCGATCAGGTCAACGCTGGTTGCGTATTGCGATTCCTGCGGTCTGCGCCCTGGCATTTCTCTCGACCACGGCGGCCGCGGCAAGAACCTTTCTCCGCGACTGCGTGGAAGGGGACACCGTAACTGACATGCTCAATATGTTTAGCCGCGGAGGGGGTCTTGAAGGGACCGATGAATACGAACCTCCCGATGCCGATCACTGGAAGATCGCTACCAACCTGCCGGATGCCTGTCTGGCCGCGGACCCTAACATCACCTTGGGCGTAGTCGGGGAAGGTGAATCGATACCCACCTGGCGGCCTGAACAAGGGAGTTGTGAATCCACCGCGACAGCCCAACTGCGGCAGGCGGACCACATGCGCATCGAAACGGTTGCGGCGCAAGCAGGTTACATGATTCTGCGGCTGGTCCGGTATCCTTCCTGGCGCATCACGGTGAATGGAAAACCAGCCGGTTCAGCGCTGCTGCGCGACGACGGCTTGATCGTGGTTCCGGTTCCAAAAGGGCCTGTCGAATTGAAGGTGGATTGGGCCACTAAGGCTGACGTGATTGCAGGCAGATGCTTGAGCTGCGCGGCGGTGCTGTTGTTGATTGGTTTGGGCCTGCTGGAACGAAAACGAGCGACGGCTTAATCTATGATGGTGTGGACTCCCGTTGATCCGAAATCCTTCTGAAGCAGGCACAAAGCCGGGTGCGCGAGATTTTTAATTTCAGAAATATCCGATGGAATCGATTCTTCGGAACCGCGATCATCCTGGTTGGCGCGGCAGTTGCGGCTGCACCCATCTGGATCCACGGACCGGTGGCTGGGGACGATTTCGAATTCCACCTGGTGTCGTGGCTCAACGCGCAGCAGGGTTGGCTGCATGGGATTCCTTATCCACATTGGGCGTCGAGCGCCAACTTTGGCGCGGGGGAGCCTCGGTTTGTTTTCTATCCGCCACTGACATGGATGCTGGGCGCGGCGCTGGGCCTGGTGCTGCCATGGACACTGGTTCCGGTGGTGATTACCTTTCTGCTACTGGCGGCGACGGGGCTGGCTACGCGCGCATTCGCCAGGCAGAGGCTATCTGGAGCGCCCGCTACTCTGGCCGGATGTGCGGCTGTCTTTTCCGGCTATGCATTGTTCACCACGTACGACCGCACCGCCTTTGGCGAACTTGCGGGCGGCTTCTGGATTCCCTTGCTGCTGCTCCACGCGATGCGCGATCGCAAAAGTTGTGGCTCGCTGTGGCGCCAGACCTTGGACGGCTCGACCCTTCCGTTGGCGCTGGTAGTAGCCGGATGCTGGCTCTCGGACGCACCGGTGGGCGTAATAGGGAGCTACCTGCTGGCCTTCGTCGCGCTGATCACGGCACTCCTGGCGAGGTCGTGGTTCCCCATCATGCGCGCGACGATTGCGATCGGGCTCGGAGTTGCGCTGACGGCTCTCTACCTGATTCCCGCGGCATGGGAGCAGCGGTGGGTGGACATTTCGCAAGCTACCGGCGTCAACGGCGATCCGGGGCTAATGATCGAGAACAATTGGATTTTCCCGCACCACACCGATCCCGCACTTCATTTGCGCGACCAGATGCTGCACTTCATTTCGCCAATTGCAGTGTGCATGATTGCTATTGCGCTGCTTGGGCTCTTGGTGCTCTGGTTGCGTGGACGGCTTTCGTCGGAGAACAGGCGCTGGTGGATTCCGCTGGGGGCGATTCCCTGTGTTGTTCTGTTTCTGCTGTTGCCTGTGTCGTTGCCGGTATGGAACGTGCTTCCGAAGCTGCGGTTTCTGCAATTTCCATGGCGGTGGCTTCTAGTTGTGGAAGCACCGATGGGAATATTTCTTGCCGCGGCGGTCTGGCCGGGGAGGTTTGCGCGGAGTTGGTACCGTCCGGCGGCCGCTTGCCTGTGCGCGCTTTTCTTTGCCGGCTCAACGGTTTTTGCGGCGGAGAATTTCTTTCGGGATGACGTAGAATACGACGATTTTCAAACGATTTTGGGCAACTACACTTCGGGTCTGGGATTTGTGGGAACCGATGAGTACGCGCCCCCCGGAGCCGATAATTCAGTCGTCGCAACTGGGCTGCCGGATGCTTGCCTGGCTGACGATTTCGATACGGAATTGGGGGTTGCCGCGACGCCGCAAGACAATCCAGTGTGGCGGGCCGAGCAAGGAAGTTGCAATGCAACCGCAACCGCACAAACCCGTGCTCCGGAACATGTGCGGATTGAGATTGTGGCTGCGCGTGCGGGATTTCTGATTCTGCGTTTGCGGAGTTTTCCCGCTTGGCGGATCAGGTTGAATGGAAAGCTTGAAACGAACCTCCCGGCGCGAGCGGACGGGTTGATCGCCGTGCCTGTGGAAGCTGGGCCTGTCGAGGTTACGGTGGATTGGGCTACGACTCCCGATGTGATTGCCGGACGGTGCCTAAGTGGATTAGCGCTGCTTGCCCTAGCGCTCTTGTGGCTGTTTGAACGAAAAATGTCGAGGTGGGAAGAATCGTGCGGCTGACCCGACACAGCACGCAGGTCAACTGGCGGCGCTTCGTTGGTGCCGGCATTATCCTGCTCGCCGCCGCGGTGGCTACTGCGCCTCAGATTTATCGCGGCAATTCGTGCGGACACGACTTCGATATCCACTTGGTCTCGTGGTTCGATTGCCTGAATAGCTGGCGGCACGGCATCGTCTATCCGCAGTGGACGCCGAGCGCAAACTATGGCGCGGGTGAGCCTCGATTCATCTTTTATCCGCCATTGACCTGGATGCTTGGCGCGGCGCTCGGCCTGGTGCTGCCGTGGCAAGTCGTTCCGATAGTGCTGACGTTCTTGCTGCTGGCCGCGACGGGGCTGGCTGCACGCGCGCTCGCTTTGCGCGGGCTCCCCAACGCGCCTGCAACGCTGGCTGGTTGTACGGCTCTGTTTTCCGGCTACGCGCTGTTCACTGCGTATGAGCGGTCTGCCTTCGGGGAGATGGCAGGATTCTGGATTCCGCTGCTCCTGTTGCTTGCGCTACAGGATAGCAATTCGGCTGAACCAGTTTGGCGGCGGGCGTTCGACGGGTCTGCCGCGCCGCTTGCCGTAGTTTTGGCCGGAGCATGGCTTTCGAATGCGCCGCTAGGGGTAATCGCGAGTTATCTGCTAGCCGGAATCGCGGTCGTCCTTGCGGTTCTCCAGCGGTCTTGGGCGCCGATTCTGCGGGGCACGGTTGCGGCTGCATTGGGAATCGGACTGACGGCCTTCTACCTGGTTCCCGCTGCGTGGGAGCAGCGCTGGGTGGACATTCGCCAGGCTACCGACGATCCGGGCCTCAAGATCGAGAATAGCTTTCTCTTCGGCCACCCGGCGGACCCGCAGCTCGAATTGCACAATCTGGAGCTAACGCGTGTCTCGCTTATCGTGATCGGGATGGTCGGGATCGCGCTGGTCGGGCTTCTCGTTGCATGGCGTCGGAAGACTCTTCCTGCAAACAGACGCTGGTGGATTCCGTTGGCTTTGATTCCGATTGCAGTATTAATTCTGCAGCTTCCTATCTCGCTGCCCCTCTGGAATTTCCTGCCGAAGCTGCGTTTTTTGCAATTCCCCTGGCGTTGGCTGGTGGTGCTGGAAGCGCCGATGGCGGTCTTCTTCGCTGCTGCTGTCTGGCCGCGTGTTGCATCCCCACGCTGGGTGCGCATTGCGGTTTCAACTACCTGCTCTGCACTGTTCCTTGGCTCGACGGCGATTGCGGCTACCTACTTCTTTCAGCCCTGCGACGACGAGGACGCCGTGGCTCCCATGGTCAAGGTCTATCGCAGTGGCGCGGGCTTTGAGGGCGTCTACGAATACGCTCCCATCGGCGCCGACAACGGGGTGGTTGCCACAGGGTTGCCGGACGCGTGTCTGGTAACGAATCCGCTCGCGACTCTTGGGGTCGTCGACACGCCGGACGCGAATCCCGACTGGTGGGTGGAGCAGAAGAGCTGCGATGCAACCTACTCTGGCGTCCCAAGGGCGCACGCGAACCCTGAACACCTGCGGATCAGCGCCGTCATGCCGCATGCGGGCTTTCTGGTTCTTCGATTGCGGACTTATCCGGCATGGCGCATTACCGTGAATGGGCTAGCGGTGAGTTCGCTCGAGCGCGAAGATGGGTTGACGGCGATTCCGGTTGCGCAGGGGCAGGCGGATGTTTCCGCCGACTGGACCACAACATCCGATGTGATCGCTGGACGCTGGATTTCCATGCTGGCGCTGGTACTTATCACAGGCTTGTGTGTCATGGAACGGCGAAACGGGCCGCGTCGAAGCCAGACAGGCGTAACCTCTCCGGTATCATGAGAACAATGGCTGTCGATGTTAAATCGTTGAACAAAGAGGCTGCGGAACTCACTGACCGCGCTTTGGAAGAGCTGATTCCCACAGTGGAAACCGTTCCTTCGTCGATCCATGGGGCGATGCGGCATTCGACTTTTGCGGGGGGGAAACGGCTGCGGCCGCTGCTGGCTTACCAGGCTGCGGTCACCATCGCCGGCAGGCTTCCCAAAGGAATTGAGCAACTCGGCGCGGCGATTGAGATGCTGCACACCTACTCGCTCATTCACGACGACCTACCCGCCCTGGACAACGATGACCTGCGGCGCGGCAAGCCTACGTGCCACGTCATTTTCGGCGAAGCAATTGCGATTCTCGCCGGGGATGCGCTCCAGACGCGGGCCTTTGAGGTTTTGGCTGGTCTTGATGTTCCGCCGGCTGCGACAGTCCACATCATCCGGCTCATATCGAATGCTGTTGGAACGGTGGATGGAATGATAGGCGGCCAGGTTCTCGACATCGAAAGCGAGCACCTGAAGCCTACTGCCGAGCTTGTGGACGCCATTCACCGCGCCAAGACTGGGGCTCTGATCCGCGTGAGCGTTGTGGCTGGGGGCGTCTACGCAGGAGCAACCGCGGAAGATGTTGCGCGGCTGGATCTGTTCGGGCGCAAGGCGGGGCTTGCATTTCAGATTGCGGACGACGTGCTGGACATGACGCAGGATTCGGCGGCGCTGGGGAAGACCGCGGGCAAGGACCTGGCTGCTGAAAAGGCCACATGGCCGGCGGTTTTCGGGATTGAGCAAAGCGAGCGCGACGCGGCACGGCTGATCGAAGAGGCGTTTGCGGCGCTGGAGCCGTATGGCGAACGGGCCGACAATCTGAAGGCCGTGGCGCACTACCTGGTGGAGCGGAAAAACTAGGATGTAGACCTATCATTTTGAGGCTAAAGTTCATATCGAAAACAGACCTGTCGTCCTGAGCGGAGGAGTCGAAGGACCTGCTTTTCCGGCAATTCACGGCCTCCGATCCCGCATGAGGGTGGGCACACGGAAGTTCCGAGACACCTTATTGATTCGAACATTTGAGACTGGACGCTACAGATGCTCAGCGAGACCGAAATCCTGACAGCACTGCGCGACTGCTACGACCCGGAGGTCAAGCTGAACCTGGTGGATCTGGGGCTGATTTACGGGATCGCTACAGGGCCTGACCCCGACTCAACCCAAGCCTGGCCGCGCCAATGGGTGAAGGTGACCATGACGCTGACGACGCCCCAGTGCCCCGCCAGCGGGCTGATCTTTGAGCAGGTAAACAACCGGCTCGCCGGGATCCCGGACATCAGCAAAGTGGAGGTCGACCTGGTGTGGGAGCCCAAATGGACCGCGCACCGCATTAGCGAGGCCGGCCGAAAGCAACTGGGAATCTAAAGCGCACCGGAAGGTTGATTGGTGATGATCCGGTGCAGGCGCTCGCGCTGCAGTGCAACCTCGGCGACCGTCTCTTCCACCTCGCCCAATACATTCTGGACGCTTTCGATGTACCCCGGTAAAGCGTTCCACCACTCTTTTACCGTTTCCTGCTGATCAAGCACAGCCAGGGCCGCTCCTGCGGCTGCTGTCACCAGGCCGGCGCGGCGATTGCCCGTAATCAACAAAATGCCGCCTGCCAACAGGCTTCCGGCAGCCGCATACCGGGCCCAGTTGGTGCTTTCGGATTCGGTAATGCGTCGATAAACCTTTGCTTCGCTCTCCATTCGAGTAAGAGGAACAACCGGCATTTTTTCTCCTTTTCGTTCTGGACCTCAGCCCTGGACTGAGGCGATGGTAAACCAAGTATCCGACAGATTGGAAGCGGTGGGAAGTATAAGAGAGAACACTCGTCGACGGGGACTTGCACGCGTGCGAAAGCACCACACGCCGCCGAATTCCCTCAGTCCAGGTCGAATTCCCGGAACGGCTTGCCCTCTGGGGCATCCTTGGCCTTGCGCAGCGCCTCGGCAAACTTCTTCTCCAGCAGGTCCGCCTTGTTTTTCTCCGCGTCCACGCTTTGCCGGAAGATGGACTCCTTGCGCTCGTCCTGCGCTCGCATGGCCTGGGCCGCGGTCTCCAGGTCCTCAAACATGCGTTTGCGGGGCGCCGAGGTATGGCTTACCACCAACCCTGTTGACGCATCAATCCTGAGCATTGCCCCGCAATCGGGGCACGCCACTTCGAATATCTTTTCCTTCGACTTAGCCATTTCAATTCAGAATTGTATGCTCCAACGGGGCGCCCTGCACAGGCCCGCGAAGATTGCCGGCCACGAACCTTGGCACTTTGGGAAGACGAAGCGACACTTTGACGATTAGAATCGGCGCATGCTGCAAATTGCCGCACTGGTCGAGGTGCTTGTCTGCTGGGTTGTTTGGTCGATGGCATTCATCAAACCACGCAAGCAGGCTGCGGACCAGAAAGAGGTTGCCAGTGCACCAGCCTCGCGATGGGGCATTTTCCTGGTGGTGGTTGGCTACGCGCTGGCTTGGGCCTACGTGCGTCCGATTGGCTTCGAGAAGGCAACTCCCTCGTTGGTTGCCTCAATGATTCTGGGTCCGCTGGCGGTGGCTCTGGCCTGGGCCGCTACGCGCCATCTGGGCAAGCAATGGCGTTACAAGGCGGCGCTCAGCGAGGACCACGAACTCATTCAGACCGGACCTTACCGCTGGATTCGCCACCCCATCTACGCCTCAATGCTTGGAATGCTGCTGGCCACAATTGCCGCATGGACATGGTGGCCGATGGGCGTTGGGTCGGTGATTGCGTTTCTTGCAGGCACCGAGATTCGCATTCGATCAGAGGATGGCCTGCTTGCGGAGCGGTTTCAGGATTCCTTTTTTGCCTACCGCTCGCGTGCCAAGGCATACATTCCGTTTATTCGCTAGCTACCGTGTTTTCGCGCCCTCAGTTGCTGCATGAACATGCAGAATCACCCGGCGATACGACGTCAGGCGCGGCATCCCCTCGTTTGACACCGCGAGAATGACATGCGCTGTGCCCGCTCCACTGCAGGGCATCAGGCCAGGAAGCCAGGTGGGCCGGCAGACTCCATCAATGTGAACCGTTGCCTTCTGCGTTTCTGCGTCGCCCAATGTGATAGCAGACAGGTTTCCGTCGGCGCTGCCGGCTTCCGCGTAGTGGAACCAATGGTAATGGAGGCCTCGACCGTCGGGATCTTTGCTACTCTCGGCATCAAGCGTCACAGATTGGCCCACTTCAGCGTCAATTTCCAAAGGGGCGGTCCCGGCTTGCCCGTTTACTACCGCGATGGGCTCGTGGCTGGCGTGGGCGAAGTTTTCTATCGTCCAACCGATCCGCGCGGCAAAGTCATTCTGAAAGGCTTCGCGCCAGCGCCAGATGGTGGCTTGGTCGCTCACGTATTTCTTGCCATCCACGCCGACGACCTCATCCTGCGAAGTCACGCGGGCGAACTCGTCGCCGCCTTGCGTCCAGACTGGATGAGTTTCGCCGTAGGGCTGGCGATAAACGTAACGGCCGCCCCAGCCACCCCAGTCGGGCCGGCGATAGGCATTCAGGCCGTTATCGATGAGGCCGAGGTAGGACGGCGTGTCGCCTTCCATGATGAACATGAATCTGGGATAGAGCTTGCCGAGCGGACCTTTGCGGATATTTATCTCCAGCCACTCATTGGTCACGGTTGTGAAATCAGCGCCGGCGCCGTTGCGGTAGTAAACATCGCCGCTGATCCCGGTCCAAGTCGCGGCGTAGTACTCGCCGCTGGTCGGCGTGGAGGGCTGACCAACCCAGAACAGTGTCGGAAACTCGCGGCGGATCCAGGGACCGGCATCGTCCTGGTCGGAGATTGCACTCACGCGAAGGCGGCCTACCAGCTTTGTCACCTCTTCTGTCGTGTGGACTGCACGCAAATCAATCAGCGCCTGAGCCAGCGTATTGGCGCCGCCCCATAGGCAAATCCAGAGTGGCCGAGGGTCATCGCGTTCGACGGCACGGACAATCGCTTTGGATCCGTCGGAGGATTTGCCGTCGCCTGTGGCTGCCAATCCATAAGCGGTTTGGCCGGCGTAGACTCGGCTCATCAGCTCGCTCGCCTCGGGCCAGTCTTTGGCGTTCAGCAACAAATTTGGCCGGACCTGCCCATAGGCCTCCACCAGAGCGCGCATCGTTTCGGGATGAGTTGCCTTCCGCTGCCATGTGGAGGTGGTGGCAATCATGGCTTCGATGTCCATTTCGTTGGAGTAGAGTAGCAAGCGCACCAGGGACATCTGGTCGTCGGGCTCATTGCCGATGTCGCTGATGACGATCATGCGCGGCTTGCCCTGAAAGCTGTCTACATGTGTCGGTGGAAGACTCTGTCCCACCAGCAACCCAGCCGACAGCCCCACAACGCCCCCTAATCCAGCAATCCGCCGCCAACCACGCCTGCCCGTCCTCATCGCGCTCCCTTTCGATTGCACCGTGTGCTCTAAAACCTGGAATACACCATTCTGAGCTCCGCCGCCATCCTGCGCCAGCGCTCCTGTTTGCTTGAGCTTCTCCGCTGGCACCAAGCCTCATCAACGGCTCGGCCCAGGTGGTAACATCACGTGCGAACGATGATCGTTCATTCTGGAGATCGTCAAATGAAAAAGTCGATGTTCGCCCAGAACTGCATCCTGTTCGTACTCATCTTTCTGCTTCCGGCGACTGCCGGATTCGAACAGAACAAGAAGGACGACACACCCAAACCATCACAGTCTATTCCCGAGCTTCAAAGACAGCTGGAGAATCTACACGCCATTCTGGTTGATTGGGGGGGGCTTCAGGAGCCGCCGCCGGCCCGCCGAGCGGTATATGCGGCTCAGCCCGCTTCTTGCGGTGCTCAGCTTGCTCGCTTTTGTTTGGATTTTCATGCATGCTTCGAGCGACTTTCTCAATCGCCTCGGCGGGTTCACGTTTTATTCCGGCGGGCTATTTTTTACCTCGCTGCCGTTTGCGTTATTTACACTGGCCAGTTTGTTGGCCTTGTGGAAGGCCAGAAGAAACTCAATCCGCGGATCCGTTCGCTGGTTCTCGATTTGCGTGACCTCGGCGCTCTCGATCGCAACTATTTACCTGCCGGGTGGGGAGCGATCGGCATTCGCACCTGGCGTTAGTATTGAGGGGACAGCAACTTTTACGGGACTAAGGATGGAACCTTGCGGCTGGTTTGAGCGTACGAACCATTGATGAGGTTTGTCTGAACCCCGGTGTTCGCTCAGGCCACGAAACAGAAATTGAAAAAGTGCGACGGTCAAGAGAAGAGATTGTCAGCACAAATCAGGAGACCAATGAAACGCAAATTCATACAATTGCTCGCTCTCACAGCGTTTGCATTCACGCCAGCGTGCTGGGCACAATCACCTCTTGCCGGGGATTGGCAAGGAACACTGAATGCCGGCGGGGGCACACAATACCACATCGTCTGGCACGTCACGGCAGCCCAGGACGGAAGCCTCTCGGCTACCATCGATAACACCGACATGGGCCTCCTGGCCATTCCTGTGAAATCGATGACGCTGAAAGACTCTGCCGTCACGCAGGTCATGGATACCCAGATCCAAATGAATGGGGAGCCTCATGCGGTGCATGGCATGTTTGTCGGCAACCTCTCCAAGGATGGGTCGGAGATCAAAGGCACCTGGACGCAGACCGAACCGGAGCAGCCGCCAGCCGAGGTGGTGTTGAAGCATTCTCCTGCGCCTGCAGAAGCCAAAACTGCGGTGAGCCCGCAAATTGTCGGCGACTGGCTGGGAATCTTGTCCATGCAAGGCAGCGATATGCACGTTGTATTGCACATTACCGCGGCAAAAGACGGTACAATCTCGGCCACTTCCGATGTGCCGGACCAAGGCATTGTGGGCATCCCAGGAAGCGCCATCTCGTTCAAGGATTCCAAGCTGAGCATCAACTTCGACCAATACAACGGAGTCTATGCCGGCACACTGAGCCCGGATGCAACGTCAATCAAGGGGACTTGGACGACGGATCAGCCGACTGAACTCAACTTCACGCGTGCTGCTGCACCGGCCGCGCCTGCAGCTGCCGCGCCGAAACCCGCGGACCCCAAGAACTGAAATTGAAAGGCCCTGCTCTTGAGAACAGGGCCTTTCAATTTGGGACTTGCGTCTTGCGACCAGCGGTCAGTGCTTCTCCGCAGCGGTTGCCAGTTTGGCTTCTGCTTCAGCGATCACATGCAGAGCTTCGGTATAGGCCTCTTCGCGGTCGCCCGCTTCGTTCCACATCTTCTGGCCGCGAACGAGTTGCTCCTCGGCGCGTTTTACGTTGATCTCTTCGGGTTTGAGCGCATCCGAAGCAAGAATCGTAACGCGGTCCGGCAATACCTCGACGAAACCCCAACTCACGTTGTAGCGCGTATCCCCACCAGGGCCAGCGGAATTTGGGTCGGTCCCGCCGTGCACCGTCACATCGCCTGCGCCAAGCTCAGCCATCAGAGGCGCGGCCCCAAACAGGACTTCCATGTAACCGTTCTTAGCAGGCAACTCGACCGCCGAGGCCGCAGCCTCAAAGAGGACGCGCTCCGGCGTCACCAGCCGAACCCGCAGTTGATTTGTCTCGTCCGCCATAGAATCTCCGATTCGGATGACAGGTTACAGATGACAGATAACGGTTTTTCCAGGGCGGCTCGCCGGGCTTTTGACTGTCATCTGTAATCTGTCATCTGCCTTTACGCCGTTGCCTTAAGCTTCTCGGCTGTCTCCAGCACTTCTTCGATAGCGCCCTTCATGTAGAAGGCCTGCTCGGGGATATCGTCGTACTTGCCGGCGATGATCTCCTTGAAGCTGCGCACCGTGTCCGCAACTTTGACATACGCACCAGGAATGCCTGTAAACTGCTCGGCCACATGGAACGGCTGCGACAGGAACTTTTGCACTTTTCGCGCCCTGGCGACGGTCAGTTTATCGTCTTCAGAAAGCTCGTCGATGCCCAGAATCGCGATGATGTCCTGCAGATCCTTGTACCGTTGGAGGATTTTCTTGACGCCCTGCGCCACATCGTAGTGGTCCTGGCCAACAATGCGCGCGGAAAGAATGCGCGAAGTTGAAGCCAGCGGATCCACAGCCGGATAAATGCCCAGTTCCGACAACGGGCGGCTAAGCACAGTGGTGGCATCGAGGTGAGCAAACGTGGTTGCCGGCGCCGGATCGGTCAAGTCGTCGGCGGGCACATAGACAGCCTGCACAGATGTCACAGACCCCTTGCTGGTCGAGGTGATTCTCTCCTGCAACTCGCCCATTTCGGTAGCCAGGTTGGGCTGGTAGCCCACGGCCGAAGGCATGCGGCCCAACAGCGTCGAAACCTCGGAGCCAGCCTGTGTGAAGCGGAAGATGTTGTCGATGAACAGCAGCGTGTCTGAGCCTTCGACGTCGCGGAAGTACTCGGCGACCGTCAACGCGCTCAGAGCCACGCGCAGACGCGCTCCTGGCGGCTCAGTCATCTGCCCGTAGACCAGTGCGCATTTCGAATTGGCAAAGTCCCCCGGCTTGATTACGCCCGACTCCGTCATCTCAAGCCACAGATCGTTGCCTTCACGGGTGCGCTCGCCAACGCCGGCAAACACCGAGAACCCTCCGTGGTTCTTGGCCACGTTATTGATGAGTTCCATGATGACGACGGTCTTGCCCACGCCCGCGCCGCCGAACAGGCCAATCTTGCCGCCCTTGAGGAAGGGCTGGATAAGATCGATGACTTTGATGCCGGTCTCGAACATTTCCTCGTGCGTGGTCTGCTCGTCAAACAGCGGAGCGGGGCGGTGAATGGGCATGAACCGGGTCGCGCCGATGGGGCCCAGTTCGTCCACAGGCTCGCCGATCACGTTGAGCACGCGGCCCAGCGTCTCCTTGCCTACCGGCATGCGGATGGGACCGCCGAGGTCGATGGCCTTCATGCCGCGCACCATGCCTTCGGTGCCTTCCATGGCCACCGTGCGGACGCGGCCTTCGCCCAGGTGCTGCTGGACTTCGAGGATGACACTGATGGGCGTTGGCACGGTGAAGCCGTCGCTGACAACGCGCAGCGCCTGATAGATGGGCGGCATGGCCGACTCTTCAAACTGCACGTCGACCGCCGGACCCGAAACCTGAATTACCTTGCCGATGTTCTCTGCCATTTTTCTGCCTTCCGGTCTTAAACAGCGGCCGCGCCGCTGACAATTTCAATGATTTCCTTGGTGATGGCCGCCTGCCGCGCCCGGTTCATCTGCAGCGTGTAACTGTCAATCATGTCCGAGGCGTTGTTGGATGCCGCATCCATGGCCGTCATGCGCGCGGCATGCTCCGCCGCGACAGATTCCGTCATCGCGTGATACAGCATGGAAAAAACATATTGCGGCAACAGACCATCGAGAAGCTCCTCAGCAGGCTGCTCGTAAATGTAATCCACTTCCGCCGTGCCAAATCTCTTCGCTTCTTCGTCGGCCTCTTTGGTGTCGGCTTGTTCAAGTTCGATTCCCGCGCTCAGCGCCGCCTCGCCCGCCCGCTCGCGCTCTTCTGCAGTCTGCTCGGTAGCCCCGGCAATTTCCTGAACGCCGATCTTCTTCAGGGGCAGCAGCTTTTCGACAACCAGCCGCTGCTGAATCACCGATTTGAACTCGTTGTACACAATGTAGGCGGCGTCAATCTCCTTATGCACGTAGCGGGAGATGATGCTCTTCGCCAGTTCATAAACGCGATTGCTCTCAAGTTTGAGCAACATGCCCGGATGATCGCCTGTCACTTCGACCGTTCCCTTGCGCTCCTCGCGAACCTGACGCTTATTTCCCTGCTCGTCTGTCTGCTCGTTGTAAACGGCTGTGGGATAGCGGCGGCGCATAAGGTCGCGGCCCTTGCGGCCCACAGCCTCGATGTCGATCTCACGTTCCTTATTGCCTTCGATAAACTGGTAAGCCGTTTTCAAAATGTTGGCGTTGAATGCGCCGGCAAATCCCTTGTCGCCGCTCACGATAACCAGCAGCACACGCTTTTCCGGCCGCACCGCGAACAACGGGTGGCGCAGGTTTCCTGTCTCCGGATCGTAGATGTCGACGCGGCGCATGAGCGATTCGAGCACGCTCGAAATCATGCGGGCATACGGCCTCGCAGCAAGAGCGCGCTCCTGCGCCCGCCGCAGCTTGGCCGCCGAGACCATTTTCATGGCCTTGGTGATCTGGCGCGTGTTTTTTACGCTGCGAATGCGACGCCGTAAATCGAGTACGTTTGCCATATACGTCCTAGGGGTTAGGGACTAGGGGTTAGGGATTAGTTTCCGGATTCCTTGCCGCCAGAAATTCTGTTCCCTGTTCCTAGCTCCTTATGCCCTCGTTCCTTGTCTTCGTCGGGCTGGGCATTACTAATCCCTAACCCCTGATCCCTGCTTTTAAGCTTTTACCGCCGCCTCAAGTTCTGCCTTGAAGTTTGCCGAATATTCCTTCATTGCGGCGTGGAGCCGGGCGCGGATATCGTCGTCGATGGCCTTCTTTTTGGTCAGGTCGTCCAACAACGAGGTCTGCGCGGATTCAAAATACTTGTAGAGTCCAACTTCGAAGGCGCGAATGTCGGAGACCTGGAATTCATCCAGATAGCCCTGCGTGCCGGCGAAGAGGATGACCACCTGCTGCTGCCATGTGAGTGGGTTGAATTGAGGCTGCTTGAGAAGTTCAGTGAGACGCTGGCCGCGATTCAACTGCTTCTGCGTAAGCGGGTCGAGGTCGGAACCAAACTGCGCAAAGGCCGCCAGTTCGCGATATTGCGCCAAGTCCAGCTTCAGCGTCGAGCCGACCTGCTTGACTGCTTTGATGGCTGCCGAGAAACCTACGCGGGAGACCGAAAGTCCCACGTTCACAGCCGGGCGAACACCGGAGTTGAACAGGTCCGTCTCAAGGAAGATCTGGCCGTCGGTGATGGAAATGACGTTGGTCGGAATGTAGGCGGAAACGTCGCCTGCCTGCGTTTCGATGACTGGAAGCGCCGTCAGAGAACCACCGCCGCGTTTGTCGCTCATCTTGGACGAGCGCTCGAGCAGGCGCGAGTGAAGATAGAACACGTCGCCGGGATACGCTTCGCGGCCCGGCGGACGGCGCAGCAGCAGCGAGATTTCGCGATAAGCCATGGCGTGCTTGGAAAGATCGTCGTACATCACCAGTGCGTGCCGCCCGGAGTCGCGGAAATATTCGCCGATGGCGGTAGCCGCATAGGGGGCGATGTAGAGCATCGGCGCGGGTTCCGAGGCCGAGGCGGCCACAATGATGGTGTGCCCCATGGCGCCGGCTTCGGTGAGCGTCTGCACGACCTGCGCAATGGAAGAACGCTTCTGGCCGATCGCGCAATAAATGCAGATCAGGTTGTTTTTGGCGTTATTGATGATGGTGTCAAGCAGGACCGCCGTCTTGCCCGTCTGGCGGTCACCGATGATCAGTTCGCGCTGGCCGCGGCCGATCGGGATCATGGCGTCGATGGCCTTGAGTCCTGTGGCCATGGGCTCGCGCACCGGCTGGCGATCGATGATTCCCGGCGCCAAACGCTCAATCGGCAGCGACTGGGTTGAAGCAATTGGCCCTTTGTCGTCGATGGGCTGTCCGAGCGCATTGACCACGCGACCGATCATGCCTTCGCCCACCGGAACGCTGAGAATGGTGCCCGTGCGCTTGACCTCGTTGCCTTCGCTGAGTTCGGTGTAGTCGCCGAGAATGACCGCGCCAACCTGGTCTTCTTCCAGGCTCAACGCCAGCCCGGCGATGTCGTGCGGGAAAGCAAGCAGCTCGCCGGCCATGACCTTGTCGAGACCGTGCAGGCGAGCAATGCCGTCGCCCAGCGATGTGATCGTTCCGACTTCGTCCACCTGGACCTTCGAGTCGTAATTCGCGATCTGCTCGCGAAGAAGTTGCGTAATCTCGTCTGCCTTGATCTGAGCCATTTCTGTCCTTTAATCCCTGCCGGCTTCAGCCGGCAACCAATGCTTCCTTCAACCGGTCCAGGCGTCCGCGCACTGAACCGTCGTAAACCGTGGAACCGATGCGGACAACTGTGCCGCCTAGAATGTTTGCGTCCAGCTTGAAGCTGGCATTGATCTTTGCGCCGGCCAGCTTGGCCACTTCGGCCACCAGCGCTTTGCGCTCTTCCGCTCCCAGCTCCCGCGCTGTAACAATTTCAGCTTGCCGAATCCCCAACTGCTCCTGCAAAAGTCTCCGGTACGCCTCTGCCACTTCATCCACATGGCCAATGCGATCGTTTGCGATGAGCACCGCGAGCAGATTGCGAAGTTCTTTTCGAAGGCCGAGTTTCTTATTCAGCGTGTCGAGGAATTCAACCTTCTGCACTGTAGGAACGGCGGGATTCACAAAGAACTCACGCAGTTCGCCGCTGCCATTCCAGGTGGCGAGAAAATCTGTCAATTGCGCGTCAACTGCTGCCGAATCCAGCTTGGCGGCCGTAATTACTTCGAGAAAAGCCTGCGCGTAGCGAGCAACAAAGGCGGCCATCTAGTTCTTCCCTCCCTTGGACCCGCTGGAGCCCTTGGAGCCGCTGGAGCCATTGGAGCCATTGCCAATCACGTCGCCAACAAATTCGGCGATCAAGGCCCGATCGGTCTCCGCCGTTAGAACCAGTTTTTTAGCGGCCTGGTCAATGGCTAGATCCGCGGCGAAATTACGCAGTCCGCGCCTCGCCTGCGCCGCAGCCTGGCCAATCTCCTGCTCGGCAGACTCCACAATGCGCGTTTTTTCCTCTTCCAGCGACGCCTTGATCCGGGCCTCGTCCTGCAGGCTCTCCGCTTCCACTTCGCTGCGGAACTTCTGAATCTCTTCGTCGAGCTTGGAAAGCTTGGCCTCGACAGCGGCCAGGCGGGCATTCGCGTCTTCGGTCACCTTGCGGGCAGCCTCGATATCGCTGCGCACCTTCTCTGCGCGATTGCGGAGGAACTTGGGCAGAAAGCGAAAGAGCGGAACGCCGATGCCAAGCGCGATGATGAGGAAATTGATAATCTCAAAGCCGCGCGCAACCACCGTCGCCGGCGCACCGGTTGTTTTGGCCGTCCACTTGACCAGCGGGCCTTCGAGGCGGAAGGCGTTGTTCTGCTTTTCCTCGTCCGATTGTCCGGACTCCGGCTTCGCGTCGGCCGTCTGTGCAGCGGGTTCCGAAGTCGCCGTCTGCGCAGCCTGTTCAGCCGATGCACGATGGGTCGTTGCGGCCATCGCAACTGCCAGCACGCCCATCAAGGTAACGAAAATTAGCCGGCTGGAAAAACGCGGATGAAGCTTTAAATCTCTCAACGGGAACTCCCCGCGGCCGCGGGCAGAACCGCCCGGACCACCTGACTGGCCAATTCCCCGGCGGAAGCCTCAATGCTCTTCCTGGCCTGGGCAGCCTCGGCGTCGAGATCGACCCTGGCAAGCGCCACCTTTTGGCCCGCAGCCTTGCGAGCGGCGTCGAGCATGGCATCGCGTTCGGCGGTCCACTGCTTTACCCGCTGCTCTCGCACCTTGTACACCTCGGCCCTTGCCTGGCGCAATTTTGCGGCATACTCCGCGGCGCGCTCTTCGGCACGGGCGATGGCTTTCTGCGCGTCTTCAATGGCGCCTACCGTAAGTGCGCGGCGCTGTTTCAGCGTAGCGGTCAACGGCCCTTGCACCAGGAATTGGTAGGCCAAAACCAGCACGATGAACAGCACCATCGTAGGGATGGCGCCGATCAGAAAGCTGCCGACTTGTTGAATGATTTCTTGCATGGTGGTACCGGTTCGCTCTAGCGGTGATTCTGACTTGTCGCGGGTGGAACACCTTTTTGTATCAGGCGAGCACCCTCAAGTCAATGTAGTTGGAATCGATTCGGCGGGGTCCTGTGACTGCTGTCACCAATACGGCATTTTTCCAAAAAAGAACTTGCAAATGTCTGCAACAGGCCTAAACTAAGAATACCACCTAGACCCGGTTCAGGGTCCAGCGGGCTGTATGGCTTGAGGAAGTCCTTCCACTCCTCAAGCATGCGGCCCGCTTCTTCATTTCAGAGCCCTTTCGGCTTCAATCCGGTCCCAATTTTACTTCTTCTCGTCGCCGGATTTTTCCGTATTAAGCAAGCCTTGACCGCGCAGCCAGACTTCCAGCAGCACGGGCCACTGGTCCAATGCCGGATCGCTGCCGCCAAAGCCTACACCGTGCGGGCCGTTGGCGAAAATGTGCATCTCGGATTGAACACCGGCCTTAATCAGAGCTTCATAGAAGCGCAAACCTTGCTCGACTGGGACCCGCTGGTCGTTGAAAGTATGAAACTGGAACGTCGGCGGCGTATCTTTGGTGACAAACAGGTCCGGCGCATAGGCGGCGCGCAGTTCGGCGCAACGATCTTCCACCTTGAACGCCGGGCAGTAGCTCAGGTTTGCCGGCTCGCTGTCGAGAGCTCCGATCCAGGGGTAGCCGAGCACCAGGTAGTTCGGCCGGCTGGAGACGCGGTCGATGGAATCTTCTGCCTCCGGATTGCCGGAGACGGGCTGTGTGGCGGCCAGGGCGGCGAGGTGTCCGCCAGCTGAAAAGCCAATGATGACAATGCGATTGGGGTCGATGTGGTAGTCTGCCGCTCGCGCCCGGACGGTCTGGACGGCGCGGCGGGCATCGAGCAGCGGGATCGGCAGCAGGTAGCCGTGCAGCGAAAGACGGTAGCTCAGGATGAAAGCGCGAAAGCCCAGTTGGGTGAACCAGTCGGCTACTTCGCGTCCCTCGTGGACGGAGGCAAGAGCGTTGTATCCCCCACCCGGCAGGATCACTACAGCCGAACCGTTGCCGTTGCCTCCGCGGGGATCGAAGATGGTGAGGGTGGGGGTGTCTTCACAGGTTTTGCCTTTGGCTTGCGGAGCGTCGCCGGGCCAAAGCTTCACGGTCTGAATACCGAGGAAGGCGTTGTTGGCGCCGGCTGTCGTGCATGAGGCGCTTTGGGCCTGAGCAGTTACTGAAACAACCAAACCCATTGCCAGTATTGCGAGAATCCATTTCAAAGCAAACCTCTTCCGGCCATTCGCGAGGATTATACGTGCAGGGAACAGGGATTAGGGATTAGGGATTAGGGAACAGCGTCGAGTCTTGCGCCTCTAAAGTCAATAACAACAAAAAACTGTCATCCTGAGCGACCGTAGCGTAGCGAAGGAAGTCGAAGGACCTGCTTTTAGGATCTTTTCCCTATTCCCTGCTTCCTGCTTCACAACCACATCGCCGTATGCCCCGGACACGAAGTTTCTGCCTGTACGCTGATCTCTTCGGCCAACCCAAAGCCGTAACGCGCGAAGTAGAACGCTGCTCCGTGCAGCCGCTCCTGAAGCACGCCTCCAGGATAGAGGGACTGGCAGATGGCTTGTGCATGCCGACCGAGCGAGGCTTCCTTCTGCAACTGGAAGTTTGCGGCGAGACGGCGCAGGCGGTTCATCTGGTAGCGCATCTTGCTGGCGGCGGTTTCCGCTGAGCGGCCAAGGCCCGCATCCAGACGGCCCATCCATTCGAGAAGCGAGCTGAGTTCGGCGTCGAGTGCATTGCCTGCGGCGGCGATCTTCTGCTTGCCTTCGACGGGCATCGCGCGGGCGGCAAGCAGTTGCGCGAGCGATGAAGGGGTTTCGGCAAATACACGCTCGAGACTCAAATCGTGCTTGCGCAGCAACTCGCCAATTGCAGGCTCAACGAGGGTGCCGCTGAAACGTGGCTGTGCCGGCGTGACGAGGCCCAGGATGCGGTCGAAGAGAACCGCCGACTGGGCGAAGTAAGCTATCTCAGCAGGCCCGCCGATGATCAACGACGTGCCTAGCAGGTAATCCTGAAATACCGGACGCAACAATGCCGAGGGGGAAATGCGCTCCGGTTCGGCGTCGAGGATTCCCAGCAGTTCCGTGGTCGAAAAGCTTTGCCGGCCGGCTTGCCATAGGCCTTGCGGCTCGGCTGCGGTCGGCGGAATGCGCTTGAGCGCGAGGCGAGCGCCGGACTTCGCGTCAATGAGGAAGAGAAGGCTGGATTCGGCGCCGACCGCAACCTGGACGTGATAGCCGGCGGCCTCCAGTTCGCGATTTCGCTCGAGGAGGGCGGCGTGAAACTCATCGGCACGCTCAATGCCTGCTCGCAGGACCGGCGCGCCCATGCGGTGTACTCCGCGCCCGCCGGCATCGATTACGAGCAGGCCCTGCGCGGCAAATGCTTTCGCATAAAACTCCTGAAACGCCTCCGCGAAAGTCCGCCCAGGCTTGTATGCAGTTACAAGAGCATCCATAGCGTCTGAGGAACCAAGCAGCTCCCAGGCTTGATCGATCAGGGGAGTGATGCGTTCATCGAGGACAATGCCGCCAACCGGCCTGGCTGCGGTTGTCGTGTCTTCGTACGTGAGCTTCTTCAGTTCCCTTGCAGCGGGGAAGACGACGTGGTTGATTTCGGCAAAATCGTGGTCTTCGCTGGCGAGCCAGAAGATTGGCGCGTGGGGACGGCCAGCAGCCGTGGCCTGGCGAGCTCGCGCTATCGCTGTGGCCGCTTTGAAGGGCGTGAAGAGAGGACCCCCGAACAAGCCCACTTGCTGTCCGGTGACGACCGCACCAGCGCCTTGTCGGAGAGACTGGAGAGATCCGGCTGTTGGCGAACCCTGGGATGCGGGATTCTGTTCTGCAAGCAGGTCGACCAGTTCAGACCAGTGACCGGGGAGTGGGGGGCGCGCCTGCCAGCTTGCATCCGGAGGCAGCGACGCATAAAACCTGCTGACTGCGGCATCGCCTGCGCAGTAGTCCAGAAACAGCCGGTGCAAACCCGGCGCCACGGTGATAGGAAAGCAGTCTGCGGTCAACAAAGCATTCTCGTTCTCTTGAAGGTCGATAGCTCGCTCAATTCCCGCCAGCTTGCCGCGCGGCAAACCCCAAACCGCAGTAGGCAAAAATTGAATCAGGCTCTGTTAAGGATGCCACGCCGGATCGAATCGATGCACAAGTGTAGCCTGGCAATCGCATGAATGATTCTTGTTGACAGGCATGAATGATTCTTGTTGACGGACGTGGTTCCATTCGTTGCTAGGAACGGGGAACAAATGCCCTCTTCCCGGAGGGAAGGAACGAAAATAGCCCATGGATGGAGCGTAGCGCAATCCCGGGATAGGGTCGCAACCGCGTTTTCTCGTCCCGTAGGGCCGCGGCGAGTCTCGCTCGTCCCAACTCAGCGGATATGCCCTGCAAGAGTAGCCTTCCGGACAGCTGGAAGGCGCTCAAGTGCGTATACTTTTTCTGATAGTGCTTTGAGGAGATTAATAAGAAATGCCAAGCAACAAAAAGGCAGACGCGCCTAAGAAAGAAAAGAAAATAGTTGCCAAAACCAAGCCTGCGGCAACCCACGCGGCAAAAACCGCGAAACCCAAGAAGGTAAAAGCCCAGACTCCCAAATCGAAGAAGCTTGCCAAGGGTGCCGCGCTCGCCGAGGTTGGGGTTGCCCAGTTGATCAGCTCCGAGGTTGTGTTTCAGGGCTCGCTTTTCCGCGTGCTTCACGACAAGATCATTGAGCCCACCGGAAAGCCCAACGAGCGCGACGTAATCCGCCACAACGGCAGCGTCGTGATCCTGGCCATCGACAGTTCAAAGAGTAAGAAGAACCCGTGGATCGTGGTGGAGCGCCAATATCGTCATGCCGCGAACCAGTACTTGTGGGAACTGCCCGCGGGAAAGCTCGATGCCGGCGAGGATGCCCTGACGGGCGCCAAGCGGGAACTGGCGGAAGAGACCGGCTACAGCGCGAAAAAGTGGAAGCCGCTGGTGGAGTACTACGCAAGCCCCGGATTTCTTGGTGAATCCATGAAAGTATTTGTTGCCGAAGGGCTGGTGGCAGGAGATGCTCACCCTGAAGAAGATGAGGAGATTGAGTTTCGGCTGGTAAAGCTCTCGGACGTGCTGAAGATGATTGAGAAGGGCGCAATCAAGGACGGGAAGACGTTGACCAGCGTTTTGCTTTACGCACGCCTGCACGAAGGCAAGGGCAAGAAATAAGCTGGCTGGTCGCTGGACAGAATGCCGCGTTGCTTTGGAGGGCGTCGCGGCATTCACACGCTGAACATATTTATCTCCTTTCTTTGATGCAACAAAGCCGCCATATCCCACCCTGTGGAATCAATTACCAGCAAAAGCATCAACCTTTCACCCGATTCTGGCGTCTTATTGAGTACCGGGAGAATGATCCCTCATTCTTTCGGATTCCCCGCAAGACGCAAAGAAAGAGGGAGCCAGTGGCTCAGTACAAAGGGAAGGTCAAGTGGTTTAACAACGCCAAGGGCTATGGATTCATCGGGCGCGAGGACGGGCCGGATGTATTCGTTCATTACTCGTCGATTCAGTTGGACGGCTACAAAACTCTGAAAGAGGGCGATGACGTTGAATTCGACATTGTCCAGGGTCAGAAGGGTCCGCAGGCGGATTCAGTTATCCGCTACAAGGACGCCGCCGCCCATAACGCAGCCTAGCGGCGCGTTTTCCTCTGCGTAAGAGCAAGACCACCGGCAGGTGGCTCGTTCGGAGTGCGCCCAAAACATTGCGGCCTCTCACAACCCACTGATCCTGATTTCTCGATCCGTGTAATCAAAGGCATGCCCAGCCCCGGCTGAAAGTTTCAAGCCGGCAGGAGATCCCCGCGCCTTCAAGCCCGCTATTCCCTAGTCCCTGGTCCCTGCTTTTTGATACCCTTCCGGCATGGATAACCCCACCATGTCGCGCCTACTGGCGGAGACCGCCGACCTGCTTGAAATCGATGGCGGCGACGGGTTCAGGATACGCAGCTACCGGCGCGCCGCCGAAGCCGCTGAGCAAACGACAGTTGACCTGACAATTGCGGCAGCGGAGACAGCGCGGTTGCTGGAGATTCCCGGCATTGGCAAGGGGATGGCGGCGAACCTGCAGGCCATCGCCGCAACCGGTACGCTGCCGCTGCGCGACGAACTGCTGGCTAAGTACGGATCGGGTCTTCTGGAACTGCTGAAGTTGCCCGGGATGGGACCGAAGACGGTTGCGCTGCTTTGGTCTGCCGCGCAGATCGCCAGCATTGACGCACTTGCTGAAGCGATTGAAGGCGGCCGCCTGGCAGGCCTGCCGCGGATGGGCGAGAAGCAGATTGAAAAACTGCGCAAGGGCATCGACGACTACCGGCGAAGCGCCGGGCGGTATCGTATCGACGTAGCGGAGGAGGCGGCGCAGCGAATCTCCGCCTATTTGCTGGCATTCGACGGAATTGAGAGGGTAACACCGGCCGGGTCGCTGCGGCGTGGACGTGAGACCGCGGGCGACCTCGATCTCCTCGTCACCGGGCCGGCATGCGCTCCAGAGCACACGGCCGCGGCTGTGGAATATGTTGCCGCCTATCCGGGAATTCACAACATCATCGCCAAGGGTGAAAACAAGGTCAGCTTTCATCTTGGGACAGGCTTGCAGGTGGATGTGCGGCTGCTGCCGTCTGCTTCTTATGGTGCGGCATTGCAATACTTCACTGGCTCGAAGGCACACAACGTCGCGTTGCGGCAGCGGGCTCTCAAGATGGGTTTCACCCTGAGCGAGTGGGCGCTGGCGCGGCTGGACGACGAATCTGTGGTCGCCGCAGCTACTGAGGAACAGATATACGCCGCACTGGGTATGGACTGGATGCCTGCCGAGCTGCGCGAGAACCTGGGCGAGATAGAGGCGGCCGTCCGCCACGCCCTGCCGGCGTTGATTCAGCAGTCCGACATTCGCGGCGACGTGCACATGCACACCACCGAAACCGATGGGCACAACAGCATTCGCGAAATGGCGGAAGCCGCGCTGGCGGTGGGCTACGGGTACATCGCCATCACCGACCACTCGAAGAACCTGGCCATGACAAACGGCCTGGACGACAAACGGGCTGTTGAACATATAATCCGCATCCGCGAAGTGGACCGGGAAATGGAAGGGCGCATCCGCGTGTTTGCCGGAATTGAGGTGGATATTCTGGCGGATGGCGCACTGGATCTGGAAGACGACACCCTGGCGCAGATGGAGATTGTCGTAGCAAGCATTCACACCCGCTTTGAGCAGTCGCGCGAGGAGATGACGGCCCGGATTCTGCGCGCTATCCAGAACCCCTATGTGCGGATACTTGGGCATCCGACAGGACGGCAGTTGCTGCGCAGAGAGCCCTTTGCGCTCGACCTCGGAGTGATTCTGCGCCACACTGCGGAGTTGGGCGTGGCCGTGGAGCATAACGCGGCTCCGGAGCGCCTGGACCTGAATGACCGCGATCTGCGGCTGGCCAAGGAACTGGGCTGCAAGATTGTGATTAATTCGGATTCACACGATGCCCGCAATCTCGGCAAGATGGAGTACGGGCTCCGCCAGCTTCGGCGGGCGTGGCTTGGACCGCAAGACGTGCTGAATACGCTGGAAGCTGATGCGTTTCTGGCGAGGCTGCGGCCGCGGCCTTGATATCCCACAAAAGTTACCCGCTCGGCGCACCAAGGAGTCAAAAACCCCGATAAACTGACCGAAATCTGTGTTGCGCCGTATGCAGTTGGTAATAAGATAAAGGCGCTATGAGCCTTTTGCAGCAGGATTCACCCGAACTCGACGACGCCGCCCGGGGCGACGACATAACCAAAGGTTCAAGCCACCCGCTCGCCACCGCAATCTTCGCTGCCGTGCTGGTCAGCATGGCTATTGCCGGCTATTTTATCGCCGGA
>JBELAI010000380.1:0-4034 GCA_049508975.1 Occallatibacter sp.
AACATGCGGTTCCACATCATGAAGGCTTCCCAGTGCGAGGCCGAGTACCAGGCCATGAAGACTTCCATGCCGTAGCCGTAGGCCACGATGAAGCCAGTGGCGAGCATGACCTTGCCCATATTGTCGATGTGGCGATCGGTGACGAGGCCTTCAAGGTGGTAGAACTTGCGCAGCGGAATGGCTAGCGTGAGCACCATGGCAAAGCCGGAGTAAATTGCGCCAGCGACGAAGTAAGGCGGGAAGATAGTGGTGTGCCAGCCGGGCAGCACGGCTACAGCGAAGTCGAAGCTGATGACGGTGTGTACGGAGAGCACCAGCGGCGTGGCCAGTCCAGCCAACAGCAGCGATGCTGTCTCGTAGCGCATCCAGTGGCGAACGGAACCGCGCCAGCCAAGCGAAGCCAGGCCGAAGGCATATTGCGCAAGCTTCGATTCAGCACGGTCGCGCATGGTGCCGAAATCGGGGACCATGCCGATGTACCAGAAGACTACCGATATGGTTGCGTAGGTCGAGACCGCGAATACGTCCCATAGCAGCGGCGAACGGAACTGCGGCCACACGTTCATGGTGCTGGGATACGGTAATAGCCAGTAACCGAGCCACGGACGGCCTACGTGAATAAGCGGGAACATGCCGGCGCAGACGACCGCGAAAATCGTCATGGCCTCAGCGAAACGGTTGATCGAGTTGCGCCAGCCTTGCTTAAAAAGAAGCAAGATGGCAGAAATCAACGTGCCGGCATGGCCGATACCGATCCACCAGACGAAGTTGATGATGGCGAAGCCCCAGGCCACCGGCTGCGTGACGGCCCAGATGCCGGTGCCTTTGAGAAACAGCCAGGTGATGGCCACCAGCAATACGGTTGCGCCCGCGCCACCCACGCTGAACAGGGCAAACCAGCCCAGTGGCGTGTCCGGCGTCAGCACAATGTCCGCGATTTTCGCAGTGACCGACTTGAAGGTCTGCCCCGGCGCAAGCACCCTGTACTCTCCCGTGAGCGGATCGAGTCCGGCCACGCGGGATGGGTCTTTCGGATTCTTCGGTTTCAGGTCCGTTGTCGCCATCGTCCCTCTTAACCCTTCACCGGCGCGTGTTCAACCGGTCCGTCTTGAAGTTCCTGGTTCAAGTTCAACACCGCGGCTACATACTTTGTCCGCGGACGCGTATTCAAGTCAGCCAGCACCTGGTAGCTGCGCTCATCGTCCTGCAGTTTGGCAACACGGCTGTTCTTGTCGTTGATGTTGCCGAAGGTGATTGCCGAAGCGGGGCAGGCCTGCTGGCATGCAGTCTGTATCTCTCCGTCGAGGATGGGCCGGTTATCTTTGTCCGACTCAATCTTGGCCGCCGAAATGCGCTGCACGCAGTAGCTGCACTTCTCCATAACGCCGCGCGAACGGACCGAAACATCGGGGTTACGCGACAACTTGAGGCTCTCGGTTTCAAAATCCGAGAAGAGCAAGAAGTTGAAGCGGCGCACCTTGTAGGGGCAGTTATTGGAGCAGTAACGCGTGCCCACGCAGCGGTTGTAGACCATGGTGTTGAGGCCTTCCGGCGTGTGCACCGTTGCGCCGACCGGGCAAACCTGCTCGCATGGGGCGTTCTCGCAATGCTGGCAGGCCATGGGCTGGAAGTGGGCGCGGGGAGCGGATAGGTCGCCTTCGAAATAGGTATCGATGCGGAGCCACTGCATGTTGCGGCCAATGCGCACCTGCTGCTTGCCGACGACGGCGATGTTGTTTTCGGCATAACAACTGACGATGCAGGCATTGCAGCCGGTGCAGCTGTTCATGTCGATCGACATGCCCCAGGCGTTGTCTTTGTATTCCCAGTTGGGGAACATCGACGTGTCTTTGTCGGTCTTTTCGTGGCCTTCGCCCTCGTTTGCGAATCCGGGATTGGCCTTGTACTCATCGAGCGTGGCGTAACGAATGATGCCGCGCTCGTTGATGGCCTCATCGGCTTCGAGCGAGTTGTTGTTGTGGCCTTCCGGCTGACCGAAGCGCGTTCCGCGGTGATCCTGGAAGTGGCTCTTGGTGATGGCCAGGCCCCAGATGCCTTCCACCTTGGCGATGGTGCCGGTTGCGTAGAACGGAGCGTCGGCGGTGCGAATCAGGTAGGCGTTGAAGCCTGCGCCGGAACCAACGCGGCCGGCTGCCTGGCGTCCATAGCCGAGGTGGACTGTGACCGAGTTGTCAGGATGGCCGGGGACCACGATTACCGGCGCTTTGACCTTGCGGCCGGCGACGGTGATCTCGACGATGTTGTCTTCTTCGAGGCCGAGCTTGGTCAGCGTCGCGCCTGAAACTTGCGCCGCGTTATCCCAGCTCAGATTGGAGATCGGCTTGGGAAGTTCCTGCAGCCAGCCGACGTTGGACCAGCGGCCGTCGTAGACGTTGGGGTCAGGACGGAAGATTATTTCGATCGAATCTCTCGAAGACGGCGTAGGTGCCGTCAGCGAGGCTACCATCTTGCCGGGCGCAGGAACATGTGGTCCAAAAGCGGTCTCGTCGATCCATCCCTGATGCAGAGCTTTGCGCCAGCCCATCTCGAAGTCGCCTTTGATCAGCGGCTTCGAAGTTTCCCGAACTGCTTCATATGCGCTAAGCGCTGGCTCATTCAACAAAATCTGAAACACATCGTGAGCGCTCTTGCCGCCATAGAGCGGATCGATGAGCGGCTGCACAATTGAAACGGTTCCGTCGTAAGCACGCGCATCGGACCACGACTCAAGGAAGTGCGCTGCAGGAACATGCCAGTGTGCATTTTGTCCCGTTTCATCCAGATGCGAACCGAGATGCGCGACGGTCTTGGCCTTGTCGAAAGCCGCGGCAAATTCAAGATCGGCTGGCGCTGAATAAATGGGATTGGAATTCAGTATCACCAGCCAATCCACTTTGCCGGCGTTGAGATCCGCAACCAGGGCTTTGATATCAGAGTTCTGATCGCTGGGGATCGCAGCCGCATTCTCGCCTGAGACCGTCACGGTTTTGCCGGTGTTGCCGAGCGCCGAGTTGATGGTTGCCGCTAGCGCTTCGACTGACGCATCCTGATAGAGGCCTGGAATCACCACGCACTTGCCGGCGTTCGCCTTCAGGTCCTTAACCAGCGCTGCGAGGAATTTCCTCTGTTCGTCCGTCCAGTCGTAATTCGGAGAATTAACGGAAATCGGTGAACCGCCAACTGCCTTGGCCAACTCAGCCGCAAACGCCGGAATCTCGCTCGCACGCAAACCCAGGCGATGCTCAGCCTTGAGGCCGGTGGTGGTCGGCGTGCTTTCAATCGAGTAGAGACGGTTGAGTTTTGAAGGGTCCTTGCGACGCGCAGCGTAGTCGCCAACAAGCTTGTGGAAGCCCGGATACGACGCGCCCGAAAGAAAATCCGCATCGAGCGAAACAATCACATCTGCATCAGCCAAGTTATATTGCGCAGCCAATCCATTTTGCAGGGCAGTCCCCGCAACCGCGGGGTCATACTGCACCAGCTTCGCCTTGGGATATGCGGTCTGCACTGCCTTCCATTGCCGCGCCAGCGTAGGCGAGGTAATCGTCGAACTCAGGAAGTAAATGCCCGTTCCGTCTTTGCTGCCGGCAACTTTCAGCCGAAGCTCTTGCGCAAACTCGGCCCACTCGCGATTCTCGCCGCGATAGGTGACGTGCTGCGAACGGTCCGGATCGTATAGGTCGAGCAGCGTGCCTTGCGTGAAGGGATCCGACGAGCCGTGGTTATAAGGATGCTCGGGATTGCCATCCACCTTGATGGGCCGGAACTGATCGCTCTTCACCAGCAGGGGCACCGCGCCGGTCACAAAGGGATGTGCGGTGGCAAAATAATTTGGCTTGCCAAGAATCAGATCTTCTGGCGCCTTTACATACGGATAAATTGGCTCGTCGGGCTGCTTGGTACAACCGGCCAGACCGGCCAGCGCCAGGGACGCGCCCATCAGCTTCATGAAGCCGCGGCGCGAGACGGGGTCGACCATTCCTGCGCCGAGGATGGAAATTCGCGCTCGACTGCGGCTTGAAATTCCGCCGTAT
>JBELAI010000381.1:0-4364 GCA_049508975.1 Occallatibacter sp.
AACCGATTGTCGAGTCGAGCCCCTGTTCATTGAATGTTGGTTCAACCTGCGTTGACTACCCACCTGCTTTGCAGGCCGGTTTCTATTGCGGATAGTATGTGTCCGCGCAAAAAAATACAAGGCCTTGTGCGAGGTGGGCGCGGTGTGTTACGTTTTCGCCCCGCATTTGCGGCTGGCGCATTTCGAGGTTCGGAATGCGAACAAAAGGTTAAATCACGGCACTGGATGCGGCCCTCGACCCATGCGATGCATCCTTCAAGATTGCACCGCCTTGCTCTGAACTCTAGGAGCCCGTCTTCAAATCTTCTTCGAGAACTTCATCAAGCAAACCGCGCAGATTCTCGGCGCGCACGTGGCCTGGCTGCGTTTCGGCGATACCTGCCTGGACGAGTTCATCGGCCAGGTTCAATGCGGCCAGCACGGCCACGCGGAGCGAGTCCACGGTGCGGCCGTGTGTGGCCACGGCGCGCATCTTGGCGTCAACGCGCGCAGCCAACTCGCGAATGTGGTCCACATCCTGACCGGAGAGGTGGTAGATCTGGTCGTAGATTTCAACCGTCACATAGCCCTTTGAGTTAGGGTATTTTTCATCAGCCATGCATACCTCCGTTAAAGCTCGAGCGCATCCAATTGTCCCAGGAGCCGCTCTACGCGCTCACGCACATGGTCGCGCTCGGCGCGCAGGGCACCCAGGTCTTTTTCCAACTGCTCTATCAACGGAGCTTGCACGCGTAGTTGCGATTCAGCGCGGGCTGCTCGTTCTTCTGCCGCCGTGCGGGCTTGGCGCTCGCGGCGCACCACCTCCACGGCGCGCAGGATGCGGTCTTCCAGCGCAGAGAAATCATTCGCGCTGAGGGTTAGCGTCGCGGCTTCAGTTGCCGGCTGCCGCGGCTCAGACTGCGGTTCGTGTTCAGATTTTTGCTCCGGCTCCGGCGCCGGTTCCTTCGCTACTTCACCATCCCAGGCAAACTCCGACATCGAACTTCCTCCGCATTTTCACTCTGCACCGGTGCAAGTATAGCGCCGATCAGGCAGGTTTTAGGTTTAACTACGCAGCCGCGCACCGGCTTGGCCAACAGCTTCAACCACGCGCGCCTGGAAGGTCTGCAGCTCTTCCTCGCGGAGCGTGCGGTCGGGGGCCTGAAACGTCGCGCCGAGCAAAAGTGAGTAGTCGCGCGCACCCAGCCGTGCATCGCGAAACACCTCGCGCACGCGCCAGTCGACTAACTCGGGAATCTGCAAACTCTTGAGAGCCTGATCTATCGTTTCCCAGGTTATGTTCTCGTCAAGAATGAGCGAAAAATCGCGCCGCACCGGCTGGAAACGGGAGATTTCTTGGGCAATCGGTTTGCGCAGGGGCAGCTTGTAGAGACGGTCAAGATACAATTCGCCAACAAGGACGGGCTCCTTCAACTTGCGCGCCGCGGCCTCGCGCGGATGCAGTTGCCCGAACCAGCCGACAGTGGTGCCATCGACCGCGACACGCGCAGAACGGTAGGGATGCAGCCACGCCGGTGTGATTCCAGCCTCGAAGGGAAAGCTATCGAAATAGAGAGCGCGTGCCTGAAACCGAGCCAGCACCTGCTCAACAGCGCCTTTCATATCGTGGAAATCGATGGCGCGCGCGGCGTTGAGGGCACCCTGCTCCGGCAATGTGCCCACAGCGCCAAAGGCCACTGCGGGATGCTCCTCAACTTTCTCGACCACACCGTTCGAATTCGCCCCGCTGAAGACTGTGCCTAACTCGAACAACCGGACGTCGCTCACATCGCGATGAAGGTTGCCCGCGATCATGCCCAGCATGCCTGGCACCAGCGAGGGCCGCAGCACGCCTGCCTCCTCACTGAGCGGGTTGCCTAGTGGGACGACGAGGCCTGGTTGCGGGGCGGTGAGGGTAGCTTCGGTGACCGAGCAGAATGTGCTGGCAATTGCCTCGTGGAAGCCAGCGGCGAGCAGCGTGCGGCGGACTTCCGACTCCTTCTCTGCATCCGGCAACGCGCGGACCTGTGCGCCGGAGGTGGGGAGGGTGTTGGCGAAGCCGTTGTAGCCGTAGACGCGGGCGACTTCTTCGATGAGATCGATTTCGCGATCGAGGTCGAGACGCCAACTGGGCAAAGTCACTTGCCACGCGGTGCTGCCGGCCTGGCTTGCTAACTTGCAGCCAAGCGCGGTGAGGACGTTCTCAACCGTCGCCGCAGTAATTCCTTCGGCATCGATGGTGGTGCCCAGAATGCGATGGACTTCGCTCAGAGCAAGCGGGACGGGACGGCGGTTGGCGGTGCGCGCTTCAAAGTCTGCCACTCTTACGTCGACCAAATCGCCTTCGATCCAGCCACCGTTGGCCAATAGGATGCTGCTCACCAGCGCCGAAGCCACTGGTCCGGCATGAAAGTCCGCGCCGCGCTCGAAGCGATGGCTGGCATCGGTATGGAGACCGTGCCGACGCGCTGTGCGGCGGACCGCCATGGGCTCAAACCACGCGGCTTCGACGAGAACGTTGGTTGTTGCAGGCGTAATCATCGTGTCCCAGCCACCCATGACGCCAGCCAGGCCGAGAGGCTTGACGTGATCGGCGATGATGAGGTCTTCCGGATCGAGAATGCGGTCGACGCCGTCAAGAGTTTTGAGGCGCTCGCCCTTGCGGGCTCGGCGGACGACGATGCCGCCTTCAATCTTGTCCAGGTCGAAGGCGTGGGTGGGCTGCCCCATGGCGAGCCAAGCGAAGTTGGTGGCGTCGACGGCATTCGAGATCTTTTTCTGTTCAAGAAGGTCAAAATATGTTGCGACTTCCGCGCCCTTGAACCAGTCGCGTGATTCGTCGATGGTGATGCCGTGGAGCACGCGGGCGGTGAATCGGCCGCACTCGTTCTGGGCGTCGATTCGGACGGAAAAATCCTTGTCCGAAGGGCGGAATTCCGGGAGCGGATAGTGCAATGCCGGCAGCGCAAGGCCATAAATCGCAGCCGCCTCACGCGCTACGCCGTAGTGGTTCATGGCGTCGACGCGGTTGGTGGTGATGTCCATCTCGTAGAGGGAGCCGTTGCCGGGGCCGAGATCGTAGATGCCTTCGACGGCAATACCGCGCAGGGTCAGGTCCTCAGCGAGTTGGGCGTCGTCGACGGTGAGTTCGGATAGGTAAGCACGCAGCCATTTTGTCAGGATTTTCATGCAAATTGCCCCAGGAACCGCATATCCCCCGCGTAGAACTGGCCTATCTCGCTGATCCCGTATTTCATCATGGCGATGCGCTCCACTCCCATGCCGAATGCGAAACCGGAAATCTTTTTCGGGTCATAAGCCGGTTGTTTCTCGGCGGCGAATGCGAAGACGGCGGGGTCGACCATGCCGCAGCCAAGTAACTCGATCCATCCCGAGTTCTTGCATTTCCGGCAGCCCTTGCCCCCGCAGAAGATGCAGCTGATCTGGACGTCGGCGCTGGGTTCCGTGAACGGAAAAAACGATGGGAAAAAGCGCGTCTTCACGCTTGATCCGAAGAGGGCTTTCATGGCGTAGTCCAGCGTGCCCTTTAAATCGCTGAAAGTAATGTTGGTGTCGACGCAGAGGCCCTCCACCTGATGAAAGATAGGCGAGTGCGTGGCGTCCTGAGCGTCGTTGCGGTGCACCTTGCCGGGAATGATGATGCGCACAGGAGGTGGCTGCGATTCCATGGTCCGCATTTGAACTGGAGACGTATGCGTGCGCAGCAGCAGGCGGTCGCGCAGGGGACGCCTGTCCTGATTGGAAATGACCAGCGTATCTTGCGTATCGCGCGCAGGATGACCGGGTGGGAAGTTCATGCTTTCGAAGTTGTAGAAGTCGGTCTCGACCTCGGGACCTACACCAACCGAATAGCCGAGCGCGGCGAAGACCTGCGTGATTTCGTTCAGCGTGCGCGTGATGGGGTGTTCGGCGCCGGTGAGATGCTGGGTGCCGGGCAGGGTGATGTCGATGGCCTCGGCGGCGAGAGCGGCGTCGCTTGGGCCTGCGCCGGCTTGGCCCAATAGGCTTTCCACGATAACCTTGAGCGCGTTAAAGCGAAGGCCGAGGGCCTTTCTGGCCTCCGCTGGCGCGGCTTTAAGCCAGCCATCCTGAATGAGCTTCAGCCGGCCCTGTTTGCGGCCCAGCCATTGCAGGCGGAAGGCCTCGCCATCCAGCGCAGACGCTGCTGCTCGTGCCTGCTGCTCAACAACACCGAACGCTTGTTCCAGCGCGGCCTCATCAAATGCTGTTAGATTGGGTATCTCTTCGTTCATCATGCGTAGCACTCAGGATAAACCACTGACATTCCTTGCAGCAGATGCGAGTAGCCGGCGGCAATCCGTCACGCTGGCAGGAGGCCAATCTGAATAAGGAAGCTTGCAAGC